>JAWXUR010000062.1:0-11901 GCA_044426265.1 Clostridia bacterium | reverse complement strand
TTTCGCTTTGTTTTTTTTGTTTGTTGATGCGGTTAGTGCAGTTTCTGCTGCCGCAGGGGCGTTACGTTTTTTTGCTTGCCCAAAAAAAGTAACCAAAAAAATGGCATTTTCTTTTTTTCTGAAAAAAAAGAAAAACAAAAAAAGCATTCAAGGAAGTATCCTTGAAAATCCTCTCGCACTGCGGTGGCTTTCTTTGGGGTTGGTACTGGATTTTGAGTTTGTTGTTTTTCTTTGGTTTTTTTGCTTTTTACCTCTATTTTTTGATTATCGATCTATTTTCCCTTAAGTTACTTGCATTGGGCTCGATGCCCTTGCGTTTGCAAAAAAAGACTTGCTACGACAAACGCAACAAGTCTTTTAAACTAAAATATTTTATTATTGCCACTAGCTATTAATCAATTTAAAACCAAATCAAAACTCATAGAAAACTCAACACCATCTTTGATGTTTTTGCAAGCGTAACTTCCATCATGATTTTGAGTGATGATTTTAACGATATAAAGACCTAAGCCAGCATTTGAGCCGCTAACACGAGTGCGTGACTTATCAGATTTATAAAAGCTATCCCAAATTATCTCTAGCTCATTTTCTTCAATCTTTTCGCCCTCATTATAAACACTAAAATTAATTTTATCAAAGCTTTTAGAAAGTGAAACTTTGATTTTTCCACCTGTTTTGGTGTGAGAAATAGCGTTTGAAATGTAGTTTCTCATTGCTTCTTGAATGTGGTTTTTATCACCAAACATAGTTATATCTGGAGAAATTATAACCTCGACTTCAAAATCACTGAGCAGTGGTTCAAGATTTTCCATGAGCTCTTGGCAAGACGAAGATAAGTCAAACTTTTCAAAACTCATCTTAGTGAGTCCATTTTCCATTGATGAAATATTAAGCATATCGCCAACAATTTTATTGAGTCTTTCGCTTTCTTCGATGATAACATCGCAATAATCTCTCACGTCAATGCCATCAATGTCACCTTTTAGGTTTTCGCAGTACAGCTGCAGCAGAGCAATCGGCGTTTTCATTTCATGACTAACGTTGGCCACAAATTGCTTTCTCATGCTATCAAGATTTTTTTGATAATCAACATCTTTTTTCAGCTTATCATTGGCTATTTGAAGTTTACCCATTGAAGTTTGAAGCTGCGTTGACATTGAGTTGATATTCGTTGCCAAACTTGAAAGCTCCACAACGCTATTATTTTCATTTGCCCTATATGAGAAATCAAGATCAGCCAATTTTTGAGAAACCAACTCAATTTCTTGAATAGGCTTCGTTAACCCCTTAGAGATAAATATAATTAAAATAGTACCCACAATAAGCACTAAAACTGAAATTATTAAACTTGAGTTTGTGAAAATCTCAACGCTGTTTTCAATGCTTTCAACTGCATAAGTTATGCTAACATAACGAGTTTCACCCTCAAAATCGAATTGACCTTGAAGAGAAATTATCTCGGTTGTGCCGTCCATTGGATCAAAAATTCCTGCTTGAGGTGCATCGGAAAACATGCTTGCCGTGTACGAGCTAAGTTTGTTTCCAGTTGCCAAGATATCATCACGAACTGGCACTAAGTTAGTGCTTGTATTTCTTGATGTGTAAACCAACCCATCTTCAGAATAAATTTGAATTGAAAAACCTTGAACATAGTCCTCTTCTTGCGTGAGTTCATAAAGAGTTTGGGCATCATCTGTGTAGTTCGTTTTGATTTTATCGAAAAGCTCCTCGAGCTGCGCCTTACTCTTATCAATATAATAACTCGTTGCAAAAAACAAATTAAACACTATTTGCATGGCAAGCGTAAACAAGATTAAAGCACAAAACGAAATAACGATTCTCGTTGTGATTTTCTGTTTCATTGCTCAACCTCCAAAACGTAGCCGATTCGATGCACAGTTTTGATACAAGTGCTGCAATCGCCAAGTTTTCCACGAAGCTGTTTGATGTGAGTGTCAACAGTACGAATGTCACCGTCGAAATTATAACCCCACACATTATTTAAAAGTTGCTCTCGAGAAAGCGAGATGCCTTTATTGATAACCATATAATCAAGCAAGTCAAATTCTCTAGGTGTGAGGTCGTACTCTTGCTCACCCACATTTAAGCTTCTAATGTTATATGAAATTTTAACTCCAGCTACGCTAAACTCTTTATCCGCACCAATATTAAGCCTTTTCAAAAGATTTTGAATGCGAGCAAGCAAAATTGAAGTTGAAAAAGGTTTGCAGATATAATCATCTGCTCCACTCTCGAAACCTTGAAGCTGATCATATTCTTGAGTTTTAGCCGTGAGCATAATAACCGGTACTGAATCTTCATTATCTCGAAGTTCGTGCAAAACCTCAAAGCCATCCATAATTGGCATGAGCACATCTAATAAAATCAAATCTATTTTTGAGTTGTTTTCATAATAAACTTCAAGTCCAGCTTGACCATCAAAAGCCTCAAAAACACAAAAGCCTTTAGCTTTCAAAAAGTCCTTGATAACTCGAGTCATTCTCTTTTCATCATCAATAATTAGTATACAAATTTTTTCATCAACCATATCGCTCACCTCGTTAGTATTTTTTTAATAATATCACAAACTAAAAGCAAAAGTCAACTTAAAATAAGCTAAAAAAATCACAAAGCCAAACTTGAAAAAACTTTTTTAACTTTTTTCAAGAAAACTATTGACAAAGCACTTGTTTTAGTATATACTCTTACAAGTTGAGAGAAACACACAAGTGAGTTTTCAAAACAACAACAAAAAATGAAGTGCATAGACGCTAACGTCACGGCGGTAAGCTTGCTAATCTTAGCAAACCCGAAGCGGCATTCACGTCGAGGTACTCGACAAGTCGGTGTTATTGGCGATGAGGGTCCACCCGTTCCCATCCCGAACACGGTAGTTAAGCTCATCAGTGCTGACAATACTTGGTTGGAAGCGACCTGGGAAGATAAGGCGATGCCGACATATTTTTACTCCACAATCTTTTGATTGTGGAGTTTTTTTGTTTGTTGCGAAGCAACATTTCGTTATGCGAAGCATTATTTCATTACGAAGTAATTTCATTATGCGAAGCATAATTTCATTGTGAGCGATAGCGAACTCTGCCGCAGGGGCGTTACGTTTTTTTGCTTGCCCAAAAAAAGTAACCAAAAAAATGGCATTTTCTTTTTTTCTGGAAAAAAAGAAAAACAAAAAAGCATTCAAGGAGGTATCCTTGAAAATCCTCTCGCACTGCTCTGCTTTTCTTTAGGTTTGGTACTAGATTTGGGTTTGATGTTTTTCTTTTATTTTTTTGTTTTTTTGTTTTTCACCTCGATTTTTTAATTATTAATCTATTTTCTATTAAGTTACTTGCATTGGTGGCGAAGCCAAAAAAATATAATCTGGAACGAAGTGACCCTTAATTTTTCATTATTCATTCTTCATTTTTCATTGCGAACGCAGTGAGCCCTAAAAGTTTCTGAGATTAAAAAACAAAATGGTTTTTGCTGCGAGGGCGTAACCTTTTTGGCGAAGCCAAAAATTGTAATGCAAAAAAACAATATAAAAACAAATAATTTTAATTTTTTTAACATTTTTCTATGTACAAAACCATTTTTTTGTAGTATTATATTTGTATAATAAAATTGTACAAAAAGAAGGTGTACCGTATGCAAGGGAAAAAGGGCGCTGTTGTTTTCTTGCCAGATATTGAATATAAATCTTGGATGAACAAAAACAAAGAGCTACTTCAAGAGGCTCTTAACACTAAAAATATTTCGACCGCTTGGCTTGCTAAAGGTAGAAACAAAGACTTTCTAATCAGATATTTTGACGAATGCGGTTATAAAATTGTTATCAGCTAAAGGAGAAATTCACATGAAATGCAAATGTTTAGTCAGTAAGATTAGTAAGACTGGCAAAATTATCAGCACAGCTTTCACAGTGGCAACAATCGCCGTGGTGATTTACACCGCTATTCCAAAATATGATAAAATCGACGGACTAGACACCCAGACTTTCATCAACAATTTAAAACACACATAAAAATTTCAGCACAACGAATTTGAAACTCGTTGTGCTGTTTTTGTTTTTTATTTTTAATTTTTTGTTGTACTCGTTCGCTTCGCTCACTGTTTAACTGATTATTTTGCTTGAACTGTTGATTCTTCGCTAACTTTATCAGCTTTTTTGTTGCGGTGGATAATATAAAATGGAACTCCAAGGAAAATCATGCCGCCAATCATGTTTCCTATGGTTACTGGCACAAGATTTCCAAGCAAGAAATTAGTTAAATTAAGGCTCTCAAGTTGCTCTGCTGTGTAGCCATATGTATCCATTGCCACTTGAACATAATCATCGTTAAGCAGTGCGAGCAAGCCCGCTGGTATATAATACATATTAGCGACGCAGTGCTCAAAGCCTGTGATAACGAAAGCTAAAATTGGGAAGAAAATCGCTGCGAGTTTACCAACAATGTCAATGGCTGTGGCAGCCATCAAAACTGAAAGGCAAACCAAAATATTCGCTGCAATGCCTGAAACTAATAAGCTAGAAAAACTTGCTGTTGTTTTACCAAGTGCCACTTTGATTGTGTACGCTCCTAAAGCACCGCTGCCCATGTCAAGTTGTCCGCTATATTTAACAAAAAGAACTATCATGATAGCGCCGATAAAGTTTGCGAAAAACACGATTGTAAGTTTCTCAAACATCAATCTCGCTTTAAATCGTTTGTCAAGTACACCCATAATCATTAAACAGTTGCCAGTGAAAAGTTCACCACCAACCAAGATTGTGAGCATAAGACCAATTGGGAACACGCAACCTGCAACAAGTTTTGCAAGTCCTGGATCAGAAACACCATGAGATGCAACCAAGCTTGTGCTTGCACCAATTGCGATGAAAAGTCCAGCGAAAATTCCAAGAATAAAAACTTTATCAAGTGGAAGATGGGCTTTTTGCACGCTTGATTCAAGTTGAGCTTGTGCAATAAGTTTTGGGGTTTTAAAATTTGTCGTTTCTCTGTTTGGCATATTTTTTACCTCTTTTATTTTTTATTTTTCATATATTCATAAAATACTTTGAATATTCATCTCTTTTTATTATAGCTTAAATGTTGATTATAGTCAATACGATAAAGCTGAAAAGGCATTAATTTATCAATTATATATCTTTTTGTATCTTGTAAAACAAGAGAAATTGTGTTAAAATAGTACTAATAAGAAAATATAAGGCGGTATATCAAATGAAAAAATTTATTTCGTGGAATGTCAATGGTATTCGTGCATGTGTCACAAAGGGATTCATGGAAAGCTTCAATGCAATTGATGCTGACATTTTTTGTTTGCAAGAAACTAAACTTCAAGCTGGGCAAATCGAATTAGAGCTTGATGGTTATCATCAATATTGGAATTACGCTGAAAAAAAAGGCTATTCAGGCACAGCTCTTTTTTCAAAACAAGAGGCAATCAGCGTCACTTACGGCTTAAAAGAAGACGAATTTAACACCGAAGGCAGAGTTATCACAGCCGAGTTTGACAACTTCTTTTTTGTCACTTGCTACACTCCTAACTCTCAAGAAAAACTTAAACGCTTAGATTTTAGAATGGCTTGGGAAGATGCTTTTAGAGCTCACTTAGTTGAACTCGACAAAACTAAACCAGTTATTTTTTGTGGCGATTTAAACGTTGCTCATAACGAAATTGATCTTAAAAATCCAAAAAGCAACCGCAAAAACCCAGGCTTTTCAGATGAAGAACGAGAAAAATTCACTGTGCTTTTAAACAGTGGATTCACAGATAGTTTTAGACATTTATATCCAGACTTAACTGGTGCATATTCTTGGTGGAGCTATAGATTTAATTCTAGAGCAAACAACGCAGGTTGGAGAATTGACTATTTTTGCGTTAGTGATTCAATTAAAGACAAGATTACAGAGGCAAAAATCCATAGTGAAGTTTTTGGTTCTGATCATTGTCCTGTTGAGGTTTGTTTGGATATTTAATCTGCTTTGAGATTATTTATAATTAGCAAAAATTTCAGAAGAAATGTAGGGAACGGTCTTGACCGTTCCAAAGGTTAGTGCTATCCCAACATGGAACGGTCAAGACCGTTCCTTACAGAAAGCTATATTTTTAGTTTTTTTGTATCGGCAAGATTGCTTTGTTTTGCCTTTGGCAAAATCAAGGAACCCCTTAATAGGGTTCCTTACGGCAAAAAAATGTCCGCTGGACATCTTTTTGCCTATCCTCCTGATTTTTTTGACGATAGGGAATTTCGTTCGCTGCGGCGAACGCCTAAAGGCTCTGCCTTTAGAATCCGAAATTTTTCGAGAAAAATTTAGTAAAGCTTTGCTTGCTTTTGTGAGCTTAATCCACTTCAACCTTAGCAAATAACAAACCAAAGGGAGAATAACCTTGATTTTATTAAACGCAGATAACCTCAGCTTGAGCTACACCGACAAAGCCCTGCTCGAGCAAATCAACTTAACAATAAACGACGGCGAAAAAATCGGCGTCATTGGCATAAATGGCACAGGTAAATCAACACTGCTAAAAATTCTAGGCGGTGAAATCACGCCAGACAGCGGCAAAATCAACCGCTCACAAAATCTGACTATATCTTACCTAAGCCAAAACCCAGTGTTTGACGAAAACCTCACCGCCCTGCAATACGTTATGACTGGCTTCGATGCCCACAAATTCCCAAAAGAACACGAGGCTAAAGCCGTACTAAACAAACTCGGAGTCATTGAGCAAGATAAGCCATTATCTCAGCTTTCTGGCGGTCAAAGGCGCAGAAGTGCAATCGCAAAAGCGCTCATCTTCCCTTGCGAGCTTTTGATTTTGGACGAACCGACCAACCACATCGACAACGATGCCGCAATCTATCTCGAGCAATATCTCAAAAAATACAAAGGCGCTATCATCATGGTCACTCATGATAGATATTTCCTCGACAGAATTTGCAACAAAATTTTAGAGATAGACAAAGGCGATTTATATTCATACGACACCAACTATGAAGGATTTTTGACACTTAAAGCGCAGCGTGAGCAGATGCAAATTGCAAGCGAACGCAAAAAGCAATCAATTCTTCGCACCGAACTCGAATGGCTAAGACAAGGACCAACAGCAAGAGGAACAAAGTCAAGAGAGCGCATTGAAAGAATTGAAAAAATGCAAGAGAATACTGCCCCAGTCGCCGATGGCAAAGTTGAAATCTCTTCAATTTCTTCAAGGCTCGGCAAACAGATTTTAGAGATTGAAAACATCAGCAAGAGTTTTGATGAAAAAGTTTTGATTCGTGATTTTTCGTACAACCTGCTTCGCAGGGATCGAATCGGCATCATCGGCGAAAATGGTTGCGGTAAATCAACGCTTTTGAAAGTTTTGCTTGGCGAACTTGAGCCAGACATGGGCGAAATTAAAACAGGAAAAACTGTTAAAATCGGCTATTTCTCGCAAGAGGGCGAAAGCATGAACAACGACCAACTTGTGATTGATTACATCAAAGACCATGGCGAATTTGTTGAAACGAAAGATGGAGTTATCACCGCAAGCAAACTGCTTGAAACGTTTTTGTTCCCTGCTAATATGCAATACACGGCAATTGGCAGACTTTCAGGCGGAGAGCGCCGTAGGCTGTACCTCTTGAGTGTGCTAATCACTGCGCCAAACATTTTGTTTTTAGATGAGCCAACAAATGACCTCGACATCACAACGCTTAGCATCTTAGAAGATTTCTTGGTTGATTTTGATGGCGCTGTTGTCACTGTGTCGCATGATAGATATTTCCTCGACCGAGTGGCAGAGAAACTCTTTATTTACGAGGGCGAGGGCGTTATCCGTGAGCGTGTGGGAAGTTTTAGCGAATATCTCATTGAAAGGGACGCTTTAGCGAGTACGGCGAAAGAGAAAAAAGTTAGCCAGCCTCAAAAAGCGAAGCCAAAATCGCAAAAGCTTAAGCTTTCGTTTAATGAACAGCGTGAGTTCGACTCAATCGAGAGCGAAATTGAAAAGCTCGAGCACGAATTGGAGCTAGTTGACAAGGATCTAACGCAAAACTCAAGCGATTATGAAAAACTCGAACAACTCACCGCTAAAAAAGATGAAATCGAAGAAAAACTGCTCGAAAAAATGGAGCGTTTTGAATATTTAAGTGACCTTGATGCAAAAATTAAAGCTCAAGGTAAATAAACAAAAAATATAGAAAGAGGATTTTTATTATGATTTACAAATTAATTCCAACTTGCAAAGACTATATTTGGGGCGGCACTCGCCTTAAAACTGATTGGGCAAAGAAGTCTGAATCAGACATTATCGCTGAAACTTGGGAGCTTTCTTGCCACGATGACGGCCCATCATATTTCGAAGATGGCACAACACTTAAGGCACATATTGACGCAAATCCAGCAGCAGCTGGCAGTGTATGTGAGCGTTTTGAAGACTTCCCTATGCTCATCAAACTCATCGATGCGAAGCAAAACCTTTCAATTCAAGTGCATCCAAGTGACGAATATGCAAGAAAATTCGAGGGTCAAAACGGCAAAACTGAAGTGTGGTATGTTGTTGACTGTGACGATGATGCTTTCATTTATTACGGTTTAAATAAGGACGTAAGCGCTGAAGAATTTGCAGCAGCGATTGAAAATGACACTGTAACTGACATCTTAAACAAGGTTGACGTTAAAGCCGGGGACGTTTATTTCATTCCATCTGGCACAATTCATGCGATTGGCGCTGGCTGTTTAATCGCTGAGGTTCAACAAAATAGTAACGTAACTTACAGAGTTTATGACTATGGCAGACTCGGTGTTGATGGTCAACCTCGTGAGCTTCATGTTCAAAAAGCTTGCGATGTCACAATTTTAGAAAAATCTGCAGCTCAACCTGATTTTGGTGCTCATATGTCTAGCTGCGAATATTTCACAGCTGATTTAATGGACGTTAAGGCTGATGAAGTTAGCACAATTATGGCTGATGCAACTAGCTTCAAGCATATTTTAGTACTCGCTGGCGCTGTTTCGGTTAGTGCTGGTGAAACAGAGATAGCTTTAGTTAAAGGTGAGAGTGCTTTTGTTGATGCTGGAACTGGTGAAGTTAGTTTTAAAGGCGATGGTAAGGTTTTGATTTCTTATATTAAATAAGAATTACGCATATCAATTTAAACAAAGCAAAAAGGCGATGGAAATTAATCCACCGCCTTTTCTTGTTATCTAATCAAAATCAATTAGCAACCGCAACCATTGCCACGGCAGTTGTCTTCACAACCACAGCCGCCATAGTTATTACCGCAACCGCCGCCGAATAAACCGCCGTCGCCACAGCAACAAACTAAAACTAAGATGATGATGATCCATGTACAGCTATTGCCGCCAAATAAACCATTATTACATGCCATTTTTATGACCTCCTTTCTGCTTTCATAACATTATACGTGTTAGCTTAAATTGTGTTACTTTTAATTTCAAGTTTGAATATTTTTAAATTGAAGTTCCTAAAATAAAGGTAATCAAATAGTAAGGAGCTTTATAATGAAAATGCCTAGATTTTTTTCTGATGACCCTTTTAGCGTATCTCTTGAATTTTCAAGTGAGTTTATAGATGATATTTTTGAGCCAGCTCATAAATCGACATCTCATAACGATAGGTTTATTTATAGCAATTCACCTGAAAAAACAGCAGTGAATGAGCAATCTCAAGAAAACGAGTGAAAACAAGAGTAAACAAGCGAAAATAAGAGTAATTTGCACGTAAATTGAAATTTTGACTTTTGATAAACTTCTAAAGTGAGGATATAATTGAATTAATAAGTAATAGTGAAAAATTAGTATGTGTGGTGTCGGATAGAGTTCGCTGTCGCTCACAATGAAAAATGAAAAGTGAAGAATGAAAAATTAAGGGTCGCTTCGCTCCAGATTATATTTTGCAAACTTGTTCGCTTTATAATGCGTACGAAGTACGCCACCACAATTATTCATTTTTCATTATTCATTTTTCATTGCGAACGAAGTGAGCCAAACAAACATAGGAGGCAAAAATATGATTTGTCAAAATTGCAATATTAACGAAGCTACTGCGCATATTAAAAAAGTTGCAGGTGGCAAAACAACTCAAACTCATCTTTGTAGCTCGTGCTATAAAAATTTAAATTATGATAAAATGCTTGGGAATTTTTCGCTTAATTTGCCAAGTATCTTCGCAAGCTTTTTTGGCGATAGTTCATTGGCACTTAGCGAAACTAACAAGCAACGATGCGAAAAATGCGGCTGCAGTTTTGATGAAATCATTAAAACTGGCAAAGTTGGCTGTGCTGGCTGCTATGACACTTTTTATACTAAGTTACTGCCATCTATTCAGCGTATTCACGGCAGATGCACCCACGCTGGCAAAGTGCCAGAAAACATCACTTCGATTATCAAAGAAGAAAAATCTGTTGATGATAAAATCAAAGAACTTCAAAATCAAATGAATCAAGCGGTTAGTTTAATGGAATTTGAAAAAGCTGCCGTTATTCGTGACGAGATAAAGAAAATAAAAGGAGAACTATACGATGAAATGGTATGATAATATCACTCAAGATGGCGATATCGTTTTGAGCACTCGAGTTAGACTTGCGAGAAATCTTGAGCAGTTCCCTTTTCCTTGCAGATTAGATGAAGCAAGCAAAAATGAAGTTAACCAAACAATCAAAACTGCCATTATGGACACAAAATACAGCTATTTAAAATATATCGACATGAATCAACTTGAAGAAATTTCTGCAACTAGCCTTGCTGAAAAGAATTTGATAAGCCCTGAGTTTGCATCAAACACAAGTGGCAGAGCCTTATTTCTTGATGAAGATGAGCAAATAAGCATCATGCTTTGCGAAGATGACCATGTGAAAATTCAGATTTTAAGTGCTGGTTTATCCCTTGATGAAGCTTTTAAATTAGCTAATGATATCGATTGTCAGCTCGGCGAAAAAGTGAATTATGCTTTTCACGAAAACCTTGGCTATTTAACTCAATGCCCAACTAATCTTGGCACTGCAATGCGTGCTTGCGTTATGCTTCACTTGCCAGCGATTTCAATGTCTGGCGGAATTTCAAGATTGATGAGCACTGTTGCAAAGCTCGGCTTAACTCTTCGTGGCACATTTGGCGAAATTGGTGAGGCTGTTGGGGATATTTATCAGCTGAGCAATCAAGTCACAATGGGCATTAGCGAGCAAGCCGCCATCACAAATCTTCATTCAATCACAGCTCAAATTATGGCTCAAGAAAAATCCGCTCGTGAAAATCTAAAAGATGATAGCGTGTTAATTGATAAGGTTCAACGTGCCTTTGGTGTGCTCACAAGCGCCCACATGATAAGCTTCACCGAGTTTATCACCCTCATTTCCCTCGTTCGTTTAGGCTCGTCTATAAACATTTTAGATGTGCCGCTTAACGTGTTAAACTCACTTCTCATCAGCTTGCAACCAGCAACAATGAACTGCAACAGCGGTTTAGATTTATCACCGCAAGATCGTGATTTATTAAGAGCAAAACAAATTAAAGACGTTTTAATGAACAACTAAAACTCAAACACAAAACAAAAAGACTGTTAAATTCACCCTAACTTAAAGGTGATTTGCAGTCTTTTTTCTTTTTTGCGGTACAATTTTTTGCTTCGCAAAAAAACAAATTAACCGACCCTCATAGTTGGGAACTTAAGAGATTTTCAATTAGTTTTATCGTATAATTAATTGAAAATTGAAAATGGAGAATTGAGAATGATGGAAAAAATCAAAGATTTTTTGGATTTTAACCTTTTTGGCGGAGCAAAAATTACAATCGGAGCACTGGCTCCCTTTCAAGGGAGCTGTCAGCGAAGCTGACTGAGGGTTCGACCCTTAATTTTCCATTCTCAATTCTCAATTTTCCATTGTTGTTTTTTATT
>JAWXUR010000061.1:0-12303 GCA_044426265.1 Clostridia bacterium | reverse complement strand
AATGCCTTGTTCGTTTGCCACGTTTAAAATAGCTTGAGCAATCTCTTTTGCAGTGTTGACATTTGAATTTGTGCCAATTTTGCTACCCTCAACTTCGCTAGTTGAGCAGCCGATAACAATGACTTGCCCTTTAGATAAATTAGCCTTGCTTAAAAGTTCCTTAGCAGCGTTTGTTGTTTGAATACTAATGTTAACCATGATGTTTTCCTCACTTTTTTTTGATAATGTTGAAAAGTATTTTTCGCTTTTATAGATGATTAAAAATTTATATATTACGTCCTACAAAATTCCCAAACGTTGAATACTAAAACCGTAGGGGCGATTCACGAATCGCCTGCAAAGTAAGCAGAAATTTTGGGTTTCAATCCATATATAACAATAAGTTTATTTTACTTTGAATAAATAGGCAATTTCGCCTTGATATTTGACTTATCAAACACAGAGCCAACAAGCACAAAAATCACAGCACTTGCAGCGGCTTGAATTGTGTTTCCAGAAAGAGTTGTGAGCATTGAAGCAAATGAAGCCTCAAAAGTATAGCCGTAAAGATAAAAACTAAGCACAAAATCTGTTATTGCGTAGCCACCCACTGTGACAAAGAAAGCTAAGAAAATCGCTACTAAGTTTCTTTTAGTGAGAATTTTTTCTCTGTTTTTGCTTGAAAAAAGTGGTACAAGCATAGCTTTGATTAAAAATGTTGGAATGATATAAACTGGATATCCGGAAAGAAAATCTGCTAAACCACCACCAACACTTGCAGCAAACACAGCATATGGCATTGGCAAAATTGCCGCAGCAAGATAAATTATACCATCAGCAAGATGAATGTAGCCGCCAGCACCACTTGGCAAGTGAAAGGCAAGAATGAAAATGGTTACCATTGCACAAAAGAGCGCAGCGAAGCTAGAGAGTGTTATTTTATTATTTATTTGTTTCATGTTATTTTATTTGTCCTGTCTATTGATTTTTGTTATAACAATATGTATAATATACATGATATCTGTCATTATTAAAATACACAAAAATAATAAATTTTATAAGGACAGTTTAGGCTCGCTTCGCTCGCAATGAAAAATGAATAATTAAGAATGAAAAATTGTGGTGGCGTGCTTTGCACGCATTATAATTGTGTTGTTTATAGTCTTAGCTAAAATTAAAGGGGTGTTTGTATGTTAGAAAACAAAACCAATGAAACAAAGTATATTCAAATATATACCTATTATAAAGATTTAATCTTAAAAGGTACGCTTGAATCTGGGGTTAAGATGCCGTCTATTCGTAAATGCTGTGACACTTTTTCAGTTAGCAAAACCACAGTTGAAACGGCTTACATTCAGCTTTCAGCTGAGGGGTATATCATCTCGAAGCCGCAAAGTGGGTTTTATGTTTGTACGCTTGAAAATGATGAGTCGCAAACTTTAAACAAAAGAAACAGCGAGAAAAATCAAGAAGTTGAAAACGTGAAATATAATCTTATTTCTTCCGCTGGCGATAAAGAGAGTTTTAACTTTGCACTTTGGCGAAGATATGTTAAAAGTGCCTTTCGTCAAGATGAAAGACTGCTATCTTATGGTGATGTGCAAGGTGAGCTGGATTTAAGGCAGGCGATTTGTAACTATGTTAACGTGTCAAGAAATGTTATTTGCAACCCCTCACAAATTGTTGTTGGCGCTGGCACGCAAAGTTTGCTTCAAATTTTATGCGCAATAAATTCAGATGAAAAATCTGTTGGTTTTTTCGGTGAAATATTCAAACAGGGCAGGGCAGTTTTTGAAGATTATGAATATAAAATCACCCAGTTTGACACCTCTAAAACAGGACTCGAGCATCTTAAACAGCAAAAAACAAAGCTGATTTACGTGTCACCATCGCACATGAATAATTTTGGCGAAGTTCTGCCAATTTCGCAAAGAATGAAGATTTTAAACTTTGCCAAGAAAAATAATTGCCTAGTTATTGAAGATGATTATGGCAGCGAGTTTCGCAATTTGAGCAAGCCAGTGCCGTCAATGCAAGGCATAGATTCAGGCGAAAACGTGGTTTATTTAGGCACATTCTCATCGCTTTTGATTCCCTCAATTCGAATTAGTTTCATGGTTTTGCCAACCGCACTTCAAGAAAATTATGAAAAAAGAAAGCACTTATATAATCAAACCGCCTCAAAAATCGAGCAAATAGCGCTTTGCCAGTTTGTGCGAGATGGTCACTTAAACGCACAAATCAAAAAGCAAAGAATACATTATATAGAAAAGGCGAAAATGATTGTGAAACGGTCAAAAAAAGTTTTCGATAGCTCGGTGAAATTTTCGCTTTGTCAAGCAGGTTACCTAATAAAAATCGAAGTTTTTCACGGCTGTACAGCGAGCGAGCTCGCCCTTAGAGCCAAAAAAAGCGGCATAGCCTTAACTGCGGTGCAAACTGAGGATACGCAAAAAGCGGTCTTAGTGATTTCGAGTGCTGGAATTGCAAAGGCTGAAATTCAAAACGTACTCGAGGCATTAAAAAATGTGTTTAATAATGATGAAAATATTGAAAATTAATTCATTTTTCATTGACAAAAAAGTTTATTTAATATACAATTAAAAAAAGCCCAAAGTGAGGAATTAGTATTTAGTTTTCTTACTTCAAGTGAGTGAATAACCTAAAAACTAATAATAAAACTATGAAAAAAGATATTAATATTCAAAAACAAATCAAAAGGAGAAAATTAATGGATCAAGTTAAACAACAATTATTCCACTTTGAAAAAAATCAAGGTATTTCTCAAAAAATCAAAAACCATTGCTATACTAAAATAGCTACTTTAGAGGCTTCAATGTATAAAACAAAAGAGCCAGTTCCTTTCGCTGAAGTTGACGAAACACTTCTCAAACCAATTAAAGTTGGTGACTTATGGTCAAGTGAGTCTTTCGACTGCGCATGGTTTAAAGTTAAAGGCGAAATCCCACAAACAAAAGAGGGCGAGCACGTTGCACTCATGATTTTTGTTGGTGGTGAGGGCGAATGCCGTGACTTAAACGGTGTTGCAATCAACGGCACAACCGCAATTGTTCAATACGTTGAAAAACTTCAACCAGTTGTTGGCAAAAGACAAGTTGAAATCCCACAAACCATGCTTGACGCTGGCAAAATTGATATGTGGATTGAAGCTGGTAACAACAGAAAAATGAATCTTCCTAAATGCGCAAGAGAAGCAAAATTTCAACAAGCTGATATAGTTATTGTTAACGATGATATCAAAAGTTATTATTATGATTATCTCGCACTTTCAATGCAAGTTGAGCAACTTGAAAAGGGAAGTGATAAGAGAGTTGCACTCAAAAATGCGATAGATGAAAGCACAGCTCTTTTAGGCGATTTTTCAGCAGAAAATGTTGCAAAAGCAAATGCGATTTTAAGATCATTCATGAGCGAAAAATCAGAAAACGAATTTTTGGCTTATTGCGTGGGTCATGCCCATTTGGATTTGGCTTATCTTTGGCCAGTTCGTGAGTCAAAAAGAAAGGCTGTTAGAACTTTCACAAATGCACTCGCAAGCATGAAAAAATATGAAAACTATGTTTTTGGTGCAAGCCAACCACAACAATTTGAGTGGATGGAAGAAAATGAACCAGAAGTTTTTGAGCGTTTAAAAGAAGCTGTTGCAAGTGGCAACATCGAACTTCAAGGCGGAATGTGGGTTGAAGCTGATTCAAATGTAACAAGTGGTGAAAGCCTTATTCGCCAAAACGTTTATGGTCAAGCTTATTGGAAAGAAAAATTCGGAAAAATCAGCAAAATCTGCTGGCTTCCTGATGCTTTCGGCTTTAGTGCTAACCTTCCACAAATTTGTAAAAAAAGTGGTATGGACTATTTCCTCACAACTAAAATTTCATGGAACCAACAAAATAAATTCCCTCATGATACATTTAAATGGGAGGGTATCGACGGCTCAATGCTTCTGACTGCTTTCCCTCCAGAGAAAAACTATGTTAGTGACGTAACACCTTGGATGCTCGCTCAAGGCGCTGATGAAATGCAAGAAAAAGACGATATTAAAATCTTCGTTTCTCTCTTTGGTGCTGGTGACGGCGGCGGCGGTGCTGGCGAAGGTCACTTTGAAATGCTTGAAAGATGTAATCACATCACAACATCACCAAACGCAAAAATGGCACCAGCAAGTGATTATTTTGAAGCTTTAGAACCACAAGCTGATAAACTTGCAACATATAAAGGTGAACTCTACCTCGAAAAACATCAAGGCACATTCACAACACAAAGCAAAAATAAACTCTATAACAGAAAAATTGAGTTTTTACTTCACAACGTTGAAGCTTTAGCAGCTCAAGCAATCGCTAAAGGATATAACTATCCAAAAGAGCAAATGGATAAAATTTGGAAAGAGTTCCTCTTGTTCCAATTCCACGATATTATTCCAGGTTCTTCAATTGCTCGTGTGTACGTTGAAAGCGTTGCAAGATATGAAGAAATGGTTGAAGAACTTAACGCAATCATTGGGGATATGGGCAAATTTTTCGAAACAACAGAAGAAAAATATGCAGCAAACTTCAACTCATTTGATTTTGACGGCTATGTTGCGCATGGCAGTGATACATATAAGGTTAGCGCAGCGGCGTACGGCTTTGCTAAGGCTGAAAAAGTTGAGGGCGAAGCAGTTTCATGTGCAGTGTCAAAAGACAGCATGGAAAATGAAAACATCACAGTTAAATTCGATAAAAACGGCGAAATCTGCTCACTTGTTGACAAGCGAAGCGGTCAAGAGTACGCAAAAACAACACTCAATCAATTGGTTGTTTATGAAGACAAAAGACTCTTTTATGATGCATGGGATATCGATATTAACTACACTAAACAAAAACCAACTCGCTGCAAGTTCGTTTCAACTTCAAGCAAACTCACTTCTAGCGGTGCGGTAAGAGTTAGCAAGTATAAATACGGAAAATCACTCATCACTCAAACAATTAAACTTGACACAAACGCTGATTCAATCGTGTTTGACACCACAGTTAATTGGAAAGAAACTCACAAAATGATGCGTGCAAATTTTGAAAGCTCAGTGTGGAGCAAAACTGCAATTTGTGACATTCAAATGGGTCACTACAAAAGAAGCACTCAAAACGAAACAAGCATCGACAAAGCAGCTTTTGAAGTTGTTGCAAATAAATATGTGAGCCTCAATGATGGCAAGTTTGGCATCTCTTATATCACTGATTGTAAATACGGCTGGAGATTAAAAGACGGCTTAGCATCACTCAACTTGCTTAGAGGTACTGTGTACCCAGACCCTAAGGCTGATAAAGGCATTCATAATTTCAGCTATGCAATTTATGTTGGCGATAGTAAAACAGTTGCTGATAACACTGCAAAAACAGCGTTTAACTTTAACAATCCACCAAAACTTGTTAACTTTAAAGCTGACGAAGCTTTCGCAAAAGTTTCAGATAAGCATGTTGTTCTTGACACAATCAAACCTGCAGAAGATGGCAACGGCATCATCTTAAGACTTTATGAAGATGCTGAAATGGCAAAAACTGTTAGCATTGAGCTTGCTGTTGAGGGCTACTCAGCAGTTGAAACAAATATGCTTGAGGAAACTATTGGTGATATTGATTTGAGTAGTGTTTCATTTACTCCGTTTGAAATTAAGACAATTAGAATAACTAAATAATTTGCAAACTCCCCTCTAGGAAAAATCCGAGAGGGGAGTTTTTTTTAGAAAATGGGAAGTGAAAAAGCAAAAAAAGCAAGCAAAGCTTTACTCAATTTTTCACGAAAAATTGCGGATTCCAAAGGCAGAGCCTTTGGTCGCTTGTAGCAACAAGCGAAAACCCCAAGTAAATTGAGAATTGAAAATTGAGAATGGAAAATTAAAGCAAAGCAAATGCGACCAAAAAATAGAATAAACTAACCAAATGGGATATAGTTCCTAAAAGAGCAATCTAAAAGAAAACAATATCGCATTTGCGTTAGTAGTAAAAAGAGCAAAGCGATTTTTTACGGCTCAATTAATCAATCAAACCAAAACAGACAGCGACAGCTGGCTATTTTGGTGACCTGTAAACATCTTAATCATTAGAGTCAGAATTATCAACCTCTTCATATCGTTTAATCTTATTAGTAGTAGTCTTTTTAAACTCAGTTGTCTTAACTTCAATATTCTTAATTGACTTATAAGAGGGAAGCTTCTTATTGATTTTGCGAACGACTTCTTGAATCGCCTTTTGAATTTCATCAGCGGTTGGCGCTTCGTTTTTTAAATACTCCTTAACTGCGTCCATGTCAGCTACAACTTTTGCCATAACGCTTTCTTCGCTGTCTTGTTTGCTAAAAACAATTGATTCTAATATCAAAGGATCGCAGTTGAGATAATATTCAAGCTCTTCTGGATAAATGTTTTTGCCGTTTTTTGTTACGATAACATTTTTGCTTCTGCCAGTGATGTGATAGTTTCCTTTATTGTCTTTGAAACCTAAATCGCCAGTGTGAAACCAGCCATCTTTTAAAACTTTTTCGGTTTCTTGCATATTTTTGAAATAACCCAGCATCACCATGTCGCCTTTAACACAGATTTCACCAATGTTGTTTTCATCAGGATTGATGATTTTCGCCTCGACACCTTGCAGTGGCTTTCCAATTGAATCATAAGTGATGTTGTCATCGCTGTTTGAAATAACGATTGGCGAGCATTCTGTTAAGCCGTAACCGATCAGCACAGGAATGCCAAACGAGTGAAACCGCTTCGCCACTGGTGGACTTAGTGCCGCCGCCCCAGCAATGATTTGGCGAATGTTACCACCGAAAACCTCGTGGATCTGCTTAAAAATCTGTTTTTTCATTTTATCGTTAAGTACAGGCGAAGCCTTGATCGCTAAATTTACAAGTTTATCTTTTTTATCTTCCACCATCTTTTTTTGCATTTTATCAAATATTTTTTCAATCAATAGCGGAACGCAGACGAAGATTGTCGGCTTGTACCTCTTGAAATCATTTGTGATGTGCCTTAAGCCACCTGAAAAGTTGATTTTTGCCCCAGCATTTACGCACATTAAAAGTGTCATGCATTCATAAGCGTGATGAATTGGCAAAAATGAAAGCACGCTGTCATTGCTCGTCAGATGTACGGCTTGAGAAGTTGCTTTTATGTCGCTGCAGATGTTTTCATTACTTAGCATAACGCCTTTGCTCATGCCAGTTGTGCCAGAAGTGAACAAGATAACCGCCAACGCCTTAGGGTCGATTTGGCAAAGTTCATAGTCTTTATAGCCGTTTAAAATCAACTGTTTACCGTCTAAAACAACTTGCTCAAATTGAATAACTCGCTTGCTTTTTTGTGTTTCATCTGTTGTGATAATTAAAAAATCTTTAGGTAATAACTCAATGTTTTTGAGCAGCTTTTTTGTCACCGCCTTGTCGGCTACTATCGCCTTGATTTCAGCAAATTCAATGAGATTAAGCATCTCTTCAAAAGGCAGTTCTTTGTCAATTGGAGTAATTACGCCAACACCGCCAGTAACAGCGAAATAAGTGCAAAGCCACTCGTAAGAATTACCTCCACTAACGGCGATTTTTTTTGAATTAAGATTGTACTTCCCAAGCAAGGCACTCCCCACAGCGCTCACTTGTTTATAAAATCTTTTGTACGTTACTAACTCACCATCAGGCAGCTCAAAAGCGAGTTGTTTCGGCTTAGTTTCATAGGTGTTTTTAAGCATCTGCTTAAGTGATTGAAAGCTTTGAATTTCATTTTTCATGTTTTACGCTCCTAGACTTTACATTAGTTTGTTTATAAAAATTATTGACTTATGGTTTTTGTTTTACACAGTTTTTGAAAATTTAAATACAAAAGGCTGTCGCAATATGGCTATTAATTAACCATTTTGCGACAGCCTTTAGGCATTGCTATATTTTGGAAAAACAAGGTTAAAAAGGCGTGTTTATTTTATTTCACACGATTTTTTTATTTATTTTCCCCTTTATTCTTCTTCGTCTTCTTCTGCTGATGGGTTGCTTAAAAATTCCTCTAATAATTGTGCATTTTCGTCAATGTCCATAACGAGCACCGCTTGTGAATTGATAGTGTCGTTATACCAAGTGCCATCAACTGGAATTTGCATTTGTGTTATGTCATAGCTTAGGCAACTGATAGCCTTAAAAGCTAAGCTTACAATTTCATTTTGGCTGATGTTAGTCGAAACGTTTGGAAGTACTTCTTCCATGATTTCAATCAATGTTAAAAAGTCAGTTTCGCTAATCTTGTCAATAATTGACTCGATAACTTTGCGCTGTCTTTCAGTTCTGTAAAAATCGCTATCTAAATATCTAATTCTGCAATACCAAAGGGCGGTGTTGCCGTCCATTTCGTTTGTACCCTCAACGAGTGGTGTACCAGAAATTTTAACAACGTCATTCATGTAATCCGCTTCGGCAGTGGTGACATCGTCAACAGTGATTCCGCCAAGAAGATCAACTAAAAGCTCGAATGTTTCAAAGTCAACCATAACGTAGTTATCTATATCAACCTTGAAGTTATATTCAATTGTGTCAATTGCAAGTTGAGCGCCGCCATAAGAAAAGGCAGCATTTAATTTTGTGCTATATCCAACTGATGGAATGTAAACATAAGAATCACGCAAAAATGAAGTGAGTTTAATCTCCTTGTTTGCTGTGTCAATTGTGCAAAGCATCATTGTGTCTGAACGTGAACTTCCGAGGTCCTCACGTTCATCGCTGCCTAAAAACAAGATGTTAATCAGTGAATCATCTGAAAATAGCAAGCTAGAATCGATATATTGATTTTCATCAATGAAGTCAGCATCATAAGTGAGATTGCCTAAAAGTGAATAACCAAAGGCGAAACAGCTAACTAAAACAATTATAAGCAAAGAAAAAATAAGACCTATTATTTTTTTGCCTTTTTTCTTTTTCTTCTTTTTTTTCGAGCTTGCATTGTTTCCATTTTCAGGAGGTACAGCTCGAGAAGGTGGAACAGGAGAGTTAGCTTGTCTAACAGGCGTGCCAGTTGGTTTTCGAAGTTCACTTGGAACTCTTGAAACATCAGCTGGTTTTCGAAGTTCACTTGGAATTCTTGAAGCACCAGTTGGAGGTGTTTGATTTTTCATTTGTTCGCCACTTTCTAAATTTCTCCTTGGTAACGATCCATTTTGAGCATCTGCAAAATTATTATGGTTTCTTTGTGGATTTTGCACATTTTCAGTGTAGGCATTGTTTGGGTTTATATTTTCAAAGCTGTTGGTGGCTTTATTTTGAGAATTAGTTGAGCCATAAAAGCCAGCATTTGAAACTGGAGTTTGTCTGTTTGAGCTAATATCATAACTATTTGAGTCAACTTGATTAGAAGCCAAATCAACATCACCCTCAGAAAAAACATCTTGTTTTAAAAAAGCTGAGTTGTTTTGATGAAATCCATCAGCACTTGACGGTGAATGAGAGCTTATGTCATTGCTATTAGGTTTGTTAAATTTTAATTCGAATTTTTCATTGCTATAATCAATTTTTTTTGGTGGTTGATTATAGCTGTTTGGGTTATATCTTTCGTCCATATAAACACCTCTATTTTAAATCTTTTTAACATCTGTCGCTTCTTATTTTACACGAAAACCCTTGAAAACTCAATAGATTTGAAAGAATTAATAACTTTTTCATTTATGTTGACATTTTCGAGTTTTTAGTGTAATATGTAATGCGTGAGTGAGTTGGGCAGTTGCGTGCATTGAATAAATGCACGAGGAAAGTCCGAGCTTCACATGGCAGGGTAACGGCTAACCGCCGCCGAGGGCGACCTTAGGGATAGTGCAACAGAAATAAACCGCCAATTTTTTTGGTAAGGATGGAAAGGCGAGGTAAGAGCTCACCGGTATGCTAGAGATAGCATAGCCATGTAAACCCTACCCGAAGCAACACCGACTGGAGATGAAACTTGTTTCATGCGTTAGCCAGACGTTAATCCGAAGGGTGGCTAGAGCGTGCGAGCAATCGCAGGCGTAGATAGATAATTGCCTTAGATGACAAAACTCGGCTTACAGATTCACTCACATTTATCTTTTGATTTTTTTCTCGAAATATTTATTGATTATATCACTTTTAGTTTAATGCTAATTTAGGTCTTTGGAATTTTCCAAAGACTTTTTTCTTTTTGGGGGTACAATTTTTTGGCTTTGCCAAAAAAAGGTACGAAAAAACAACTAAACTGAAAAATTCAGCAAAATTCCAACATAACAAACATTTTTTCACTTTAACGTATTGAAACAAATCGACATTTATGTTATTATATTATTAGTTTTCAATATTTAAACAAACTTATTTAAAACTTTGGAGGTAAAAATGCAAAATTCACTGACTAAAAAAACTCATGGTATCACATTTAAAGACAAAATGGGCTATGCAATGGGTGATGCCGCTTGTGCGCTTAGTTTCTCGCTTATCGGCTCATTTTTGCAACTGTTTTATACTGATGTTCTTTTCATCGACCCAGCTAAGCTTGTAACCTTGTTTTTAGTGTCTAAAATTTGGGACGCAGTTAATGACCCAATTTGGGGCGCAGTTATCGACAGGAAAAAGCCTAGTAAGTACGGCAAATTCAGACCTTATTTGAGATGGCTTTCTTTGCCAGTTGCAATTTCTTCAGTTTTAATGTTTGTTAAAATCCCAGGACTTAGCGAAAATCAATACCTCATTTATGCCTACATAACTTACATCATTTATGGAATGCTTTACACAGGCATCAACATTCCTTATGGCTCACTCGCTTCTGTTATCACTTCAGATGAGGGCGAACGTTCATCACTTTCAGTTTTTCGCTCAATCGGTGGCGGCTTAGGCGGTTTACCAAGTTAACTTTTGCTCCCTCTTTTAGTTTATTCATCAATCGCCGGTTCTGACGAAAGCTATCTTGACGGAACAAAACTCGTTATCGGTGTTGCTGTTTTGGCTGTGATTAGTGTTTTATTTTATAATATTTGTTATAAATACACTGTTGAAAGAATTTCACGCACAACAGATGAAAATGCACCTAAACCAGATTTTAAAAAGACAATGCTTGCCCTTATTAAAAACAGAGCCTTTGTTTCATTGAGCTTAGCTTCAATGTTTTTAATCGCACTTCAACAATATAATCTCACACTTTATAACTACCTTTTCATAAACTATTTCAAACGCCCAGAGTTATACACAGTTGTTACTATCGTAACCTATTTGCCAATGATTATTCTTATCCCACTTGTTAGCATAATGGTTAAAAAATGGGGTAAAAAAGAACTTTGCGCCATCGGTGGTGTTATCGCTGTTGTTGCAAATGTTGCTTTGATGGTGATTAAAACTGAAAGTATTCCAGTTTTCCTTGCTTTTTGTTTCCTTTCAGGTTTAGGCATAAACTTCTTCGTTCTCGAAGTTTGGGCAATGGTTACGGATATTATCGACTATCAAGAAAAACGAACTGGAATTAGAGAAGAGGGCGTACTTTTTGCGGTGTTCTCTTTTGCAAGAAAACTTGGTCAAGGTTTAGCTGCTGCTTTAAGTGCTCAAGTGCTTAGCATGATTGGATACGATGCAACTAATATAACTGATGATGTTGTTGAAAAGATGTATACAGTTGCCACTGTTGTACCAACGATTTTGGTTAGCTGCATGACACTTCTTCTTGTGTTTGCTTATCCGCTTACGAAGAAAAAACTTAAGGCGATTTATGAAAATAAAACTAAAGATGTGGCTTGATAATTATAGTCTATAAAAATATAACAAGAGTGAATAAGTTTTGTGCTTATTCACTCTTGTTTTTTTATATGTGTAGGGAACGGTCTTGACCGTTCCATGTTGGGCTAGTGCTAACCTGTGGAACGGTCAAGACCGTTCCCTACGTATAATTTGATTTTTTGTTGCGTCATTTTTGTACGTAGGGACAGGCTTCCACGCCTGTCCGAAGCTTAGATGAATTTTTCTTTGATAGAGCAATATCGGGCAACTTCGGGAGGGCGTGGAAGCCAAGCGTGTTGATTAGGGAAAAATCTCGATTTTTCCTGCGTAGGGGGTGACGGCTTCCCAGACGTCCCAGGGAACGAGAGCAAAACTATAAATTATATCAATTTACAATCGATAACACAAAAGTTCTCGAAAACCACGAACATAGTTCGTGCACCATCTCCGTAGGGGAGTGGTTCTACCGCTCCCAAGAACGGCGGCGAAACTCCCCATCACATCAACACAAAAGCGATAACAAAAAAACAAACGAAATTTGCTGTTTTTATTAAAATATGCGTTAAACCCTGGGACGTCAAGGATGCCGTCCCC
>JAWXUR010000060.1:0-12496 GCA_044426265.1 Clostridia bacterium | reverse complement strand
TCGCATAGTGAAATTACTTCGTAATGAAATAATGCTTCGCATAATGAAATGTTGCTTCGCAACATAAAATCGATAACCAAAACAGCCTCCCTCTCGAGGGAGGCACGAACTTGTTCGTGGCGGAGGGTTCAAGAACGGCAGAAAAATCAACCGCTACGCAAACGCAAAAACGATAACACAAAACCCAAACCATTACATAATCAATGAAATTGCAAAAATGGGAAACAAGGAGGAGTAGAACTCCTACATTAGCACATAAACTGTGGGGGTAATCGTTCTTTTTTGCGATTTATCGCAAAAAATGTACGCAAAAAAAGAGAATTTTGCTTATGGGAAAAAAAAGATGCTTAAAAAACGTCTATTTTCATTGACATATATACAATAAATAAGTTATAATTAATGATTGGATATACTAAAATTTTTTGATACATAATTGGGAGGTGAATTTGCCTTGGACGGTGGCGATAGTAGACCGAGAAAAAATAATAATATGACAGTGCAGATTTATCTTGAATTAACCTGCACTTAACTGGTGCGGTGTAAATTTGTTTAGTACATTTTCATTGCGCTGGTAGAAAGGCTAACAATGGAAGAAAATACATTCGAAAGTTTGTTTGAACTGGTTTCTCAAAACAAACTCAAAGCGCTTAAAGACGAACTTGTGGACTACGCTTACGCTGACGTTGCGGAGTTTTTGATGGAGATTGAAGACGACACAACCGCTGTTAAAGTTTTCCGCATTTTGCCTAAAGACATCTCAGCTGATGTTTTTGCGTACCTTGAACCTGACAGCCAACTGGCTATCATTAAACTTATCACAGATAAAGAAATTGAGCGTCTTATGGACGACTTGTTCTTAGATGATGCCGTTGACTTTCTTGAAGAAGTGCCGGCAAACCTCGTTAAAAGAGTGCTTGCAAACACTGACAAGCAAACTCGTGACACGATTAACCGCTTCTTGAAATACCCTGAAAATTCCGCTGGTAGCGTTATGACAATTGAAATGGTTGAACTTCGTGACACCATGAGTGTTAGAGATGCTATCACAAAAATTAGACAAACTGGTGTGGATAAAGAAACGATTTACACCTGCTACGTTATTGATGCACATCGTCACCTCATCGGCACTGTGCCACTTCGCAGATTACTGCTCAACTCTGAAGACACCTTGATGAAAGACATCATGGCAGATGAGGAGCAACTCATTTACGTTCAAACTTTGGACGACCAAGAAAACATTGCGGCAATTGCCAAAAAATATGACCTTTTGAGCATTCCAGTTGTTGATAATGAAAGCCGCCTTGTTGGCATCATCACAATCGATGACATCGTTGATATCATTGACGAAGAGGCAACAGAGGATTTTGAAAAGATGGCTCTTTTGCTGCCATCAGAAGAAGGTTATCTGAAAACTGGCGTTGTTAAACTTGCAAGAAACAGAGTGGTTTGGCTGTTCATTCTCATGATTTCTGCCACTTTCACTGGGCAAATCATTGAAAGTTTTGAAGTGAAACTTGCAACAATTGCTGGACTCACAGCGTGCATTCCAATGCTTATGGACACTGGCGGAAACGCTGGTAACCAAGTTTCAACCCTCGTTATTCGTGGTTTGGCACTGGGTGAAATCAAAATTAAAGACTATTTTAAGATTTTATTTAAAGAAATTCGAGTTTCGCTCATCATCGGCGTTGTGCTTGCAATTGCAAACTTTGGCAGAATGCTTCTCATCAGATATGTCACTGGCAATGATTACACAACTAGCGTTATTTTAGTTGTATCACTCGCAATCATGTGCGCAGTTATTGTGGCGAAAGTTATCGGCTGTACGCTGCCAATTCTTGCAAAAATGCTCAAACTCGACCCTGCCCTCATGGCTGGTCCACTGATCACAACCTTTGTTGATGCAATTGCACTTTTGATTTATTTCTCACTTGCAAACGCATTAATCCCTGCATAAACAAGTGCAAAACGCACTTGTAATGAATAGTGAAGAATGAAAAATGAAGGGGCACTTCGTTACGATTTTTAATTTTCCCCTTAACTATTCACTGGTTAACTATTAACCATTCTAAACAAAGCAACAAACAATAAGAAGAAAAAAATGGAGGAATGTCACTTTGCTTAAAAGATTTTCAAAATTCGTTAATGGCTATTGGATTTTAACTCTGCTTTGCCCAGTTTTAGTTTGTATTGATGTTTTCATCGAGCTGCAAATTCCAACTTTGATGGGTGAAATTGTGGATTTAATTCAATCTGCTGAAACCACTGGCTTTTCGAAAGAGGCGCTGTGGGCAAAGCTCGCTGAGCTGCTCGGCATCTGCTTTTTAACGCTCATCATTGGGTACTGCGCTTCACGTTGTTCCGCTATCGCAAGCATGGGCTTTGGCTCAAACATGAGAAGAGCGTTATTCAACAAAATTCAAGATCTATCTTTTGAAAATATTGATAGACTAAAAATCGCTTCACTCATCACAAGAATGACAAATGACGTGACAAGTGTTCAATCTGTTTTTAGCAGTGTTATTGTCACCTTTATCAAAGGCCCATTGCTGCTGATTATGGCGCTTTATTATGCGGTTAGCTTGAGCCCATCGCTGTCAAAAATCTTTTATATCGCAGTGCCAGCAATCTTCATCACCTTGATGGTTTTAGGTTATTTAGCTGTGCCACTTTTCAAGGCTATGCTTGAAAAAACTGATAAGTTTAACGCAGCACTTCGCAGCAACATCAACGGAATTCGAGTTGTTAAGTCTTTTGTTCGTGAAGAGCACGAAAAAGAAAATTTCAACAAAGTTAATGAGGAAGTTAAAAAAGCAAACATTAAAGCGAGAATTTTGGTGCTTTATATAACACCTATCATCATGTTTGTTATCTATGGCTGCATCGTATTTTCACTTTATAGCGGTAGTGAAATATTGATTTATAAAACTCAAGAAGATTTCACTTATGGTCAATTGACTAGCTTTATCGCTTATATCTCTCAAGTTTTGTCTTCACTTATGACAGTTCTCATGGTGTTTGTGACTATGACAATTGCAAAAGCTTCTATCTCTCGTGTTAATGAAGTTTTTGATGAAGTTCCAACCATCACAGACGAAAATGCAGACGAAAATAACATGGTTGAAACTGGCGATATCGAATTTAGAAATGTTAACTTTAAATATAGCAAAGATGCTGTTGAAAACGTACTCGAAAACATCAACCTCACAATTAAAGAGGGCGAAACCATCGGCATCATCGGAGGAACTGGCTCATCAAAAACAACGCTCGTTAACTTAATTGCAAGACTTTACGATGCAAGCGAGGGCGAAGTTTTAGTAAGTGGTAAAAATGTTCAAGATTATAAGTTCCCTAACCTTAGACAAGAAATTTCGATTGTTCTTCAGCAAAACATCTTGTTTTCTGGCACAATTCGTGAAAACATCTTGTGGGGCGACTTAGGCGCAAGCCAAGAAGATGTTGAAAGAGCTGCAAAGGCTGCTCAAGCTCACGACTTTATCATGGAAAGTGATAAGGGATATGACACAGAAGTCGGTCAAGGCGGAACACTTCTTTCAGGCGGGCAAAAACAAAGACTTTGTATCGCTCGCTCACTTTTAAGAAACCCTAAAATCTTAATCTTAGATGACTCAACAAGCGCTGTTGATACTCATACAGATAGCAAAATCCGTGAATTTTTGAAAAGCGACGACTTTAAAAACACAACTAAAATTGTTATCGCTCAAAGAATCACTTCAATCATGAATGCAGACCGCATCGTTGTTATGGAAAATGGCAAAATTGACGGTGTTGGCTCACATGATGAATTGGTTAAGTCAAATGAAATTTATAAAGAAATCTTTGTTTCTCAACAGGAAGGAGTGTTAGCACAATGAGTGAAAAAACTCCAACTTTAGAGCAAGAACAAGACGAACTTGAAATGATTGAGCAAAGCTCACCAAAAGCTGATGAAGCTTTTGAACACAGCGAAGCGAGTACAAAGAAAAAACGCAAAGCTCGTGCTTCTAAGAAGTCTAAAAAGCCTGAAAAAGAACTCACTCCTGAAGAAATTGAGGAGAAAAAAAAGGCTGCTGAAAAGAAGAAAAAGAATAAACCAAAAGATGTTAAACAAGCGGCAAAAAGATTGATTTCTTATATCACCGAGCGTAAAATTGGATTGGTTATGGTGGCGATTTTGGTTGTGCTGACAACTGTCGTTAGTGCTATCGCTGGACTTTTAATGCTGCCTATTTATGAGATTTTGGAAGACGTAACTCTGGGCACTGTTGTTGATGGGGACGCTGCTTTTAAAGAAATCACAACATGGCTGATTTTTCTTAGTTTGTCATACATCGTCGCAGCTGCTTTGAGCTTTTCTTACACTAGAATCATGCTCTCTGTTTCTTCTCGCACCTTGGCAAGCCTTAGACGTGACCTTTTCAACCACATTCAAGGCTTATCGATTGACTTTTTCGATAAAAACAAAACTGGCGACATTATGAGCCGTTTCACAAGTGACGTGAATCGAGTTAATGACCTTGTTAATAATAGTTTCACAACGATAATTTCTTCAACAATTTCTGCAATACTCACCATCACTATCATGATTGTGATGAGCTGGAAAATCACGTTGACACTCACCTTTTCTGTGATTTTAATTTTGCTTGTGGTGCTGGTTATCACTCGCAAATGTGCCCCACTTTATAAAGAGCAACAAAGAGCAATGGGTGAATGTAATGCCTATATTGAAGAATATATCAAGGGCGTTAAAGCGGTTAAACTTTTTTGTTATGAGGATATCTCGAAGAAAAACTTCCGTGACCTCAATGAGCATTACCGCTTAACTGGTGTTAAAGCAAACATCATTGGCGGCTTTATGAGCCCTATTATGTCAATGATTTCACGTTTGAACTACGCTGTTTCTGTTGTGTTCGGCACATTCTTCGTGTTAAATGGCACAATGGCTGTTCCAACACTCGTAACTTATCTTGGATATTCAAAAAGTTATGGTACACCAATAATTTCAATCGCTTCATGTTATAGCACAATGATTTCCGCACTCGCTGGTGCTGAAAGAATTTTCGAAATCTTAGATATCGAAAACGAAACAGACGAAGGCAAAGTTGAACTCGTAAAAGCTCTCAAAAACTATATGGGCGAAGATGTTGAGGACGAAAACGGTCTTTTACATTGGAAAGTTCCAGTAGATGGTGGAGTTAAATATGTACCTCTCAAGGGCGATATCGAAGTTAATGATGTGACTTTCTCATATATCGAGGGTACAGAAGTACTCAAAAACATTGACGTTCATGCAAAATCAGGGCAAAAGGTTGCGTTTGTTGGCTCAACTGGTGCTGGTAAAACGACTATCACTAACCTTGTAAATCGTTTCTATGAAGTCGATAGTGGCGAAATTCTTTATGATGGTATACCAATTAAAGACATCAAAAAAGATGATCTACGCTCTTCAATGGCAATGGTTCTTCAAGACACTCGCCTTTTCCTTGGTACGATTGCAGATAACATCAGATATGGCAAGTTAGACGCAACAGATGAAGAAGTTGTGAGAGCAGCTAAGATCGCAAATGCGCATTCGTTCATCGAAAAACTTCCAGACGGATATGACACTGAAATTCGTGCTGATGGGGTTAACATTAGCACTGGACAAGCTCAACTTATCAATATTGCTCGTGCGGCGATTGCCAATGCACCGCTGCTGATTTTAGATGAGGCCACTAGTTCGGTTGATACTCGTACTGAAAGACTCATTGAAATTGGTATGAATCAGCTTATGGAAAATAAGACTGTTTTGGTTATTGCTCATAGACTTTCTACTGTTAGAAATTCTGAAGAGATTATTGTGCTTGAACAAGGCGAGATTATTGAGCAGGGTGATCATCAAGAACTTATTGACCTTGGCAAGAAGTATTATCAGTTGTATACTGGTATATTTGAGCTATCTTAGTCGAGTGCCTCGACACGCACGCCGCTTATTGGTTGATGAATTAGTGAGAATTTTTGCCGAGCAGTTAAAAAGCAAGCAAAGCTTTACTCAATTTTTCACGAAAAATTGCAGATTCTTAAGGCAGAGCCTTAAGTCGCTCGTAGCAACGAGCGAAACACCCCGAATAAATTGAAAATGAAAAATTGAAAATTAAAGCAAAGCAAATGCGAAAAAATAGAATAAACTAACAAAATGCGATATCGTACCTTATAGAGCAATCTAAAGGAAAGCGATATCGCATTTGCGTTAGCAGTAAAAAAGCGAAGCGATTTTTACTGACTAATTTATGAAACTAACCAAAACAGACAGCGACAGCTGACTATTTTGGTGACCTAAAAACAAAGAATCTATTAAACCCATCAAAATTTCTCTAACGTTTTCAAAAATCAAAACCTAAAACTATTCCTCAATAGCCAAAACTTCATCGGCTTGTTTAATCTCAATAACTTCAACCGTCTTAAGTTTCTTTTGAATCAAGGTGTTTCGGTTTTGTGCTTCGTCTAAACTTCGACCAGCCTCGTCAATTTTCTTTCTCGCCTTGGTGAGTACCTCGCCGAATTTTTCGTATTGCGTTTTAGCAGCGGCTAAAATCTGTCTAACTTCCTTAGCTTTTTCGTTAATCGCCATTGATCTAAAGCCAATCGCTAGTGAATTAAGCAGCGCTGTGATCGTGCTAGGACCTGCAATCATAACACCTAGTTCGTTTTGGCAGCGTTCAGCCACCGCATTTTTTGAACTGATAATCTCGCCATAAAGACCCTCGGTTGCCAAGTACAAAATGGCAAAAGGTGTGGTCAGTGGCTCATTTATATACTTTTTAACTTCCCTTGCCTGCTTGAGAACAGTCGCTTCAAGGCTCTTTCTTGATTTTTCAACGAGCTCTTTGTTTCCCTCGTCAGCAGCGGAGCAAAGTCTGATGTAATCTTCAATTGGAAATTTCGAATCGATTGGCACGTAAGTGATTTTGCTTGAATCGTCACTTGATGGAATTTTCACGGCAAACTCAACGATGTCATTTGATTTAGGGTTGGTTTTAACGTTTTTGTCATACATGGTTGGAATTGTTTGGTCAAGCAGATTTTCGAGCTGTACCTCCGCCCATGTGCCCCTTGCTTTGACGTTTGTTAAAATGCGGTTGAGGGAGCTAACATTGTCTGTCACTCCGCCTGAAAGTTCTTTCATTTCTCCGAGGGATTTATAAACATTTTCGAGTTGATCGCTCACAGTTTTAAACGAACTATCGAGTCTTTGAGATAAAGTTGAGCTAAGTTTTTCATCAACAGTGAGTCGCATTTGCTCGAGTTTTTGCTCGTTTTCATGGCGCATTGTGTCAAGATTAGCAGAAATTTTTTCACCGAGGTTGATGTTAAACTCGTAATTTTGCTCGCTCATTTTTGCTATAGTTTTGCTCATCACGTTGATAGATGAGTTTAGCTCTTGACGCTGCAAACCTTGACTATTTGAGTTTTCAACCCTGCTTGAGCTAAATTCTTGGCGCATTTGCTCACTTAAATCTTGTTTGTTTGCAAAAATTTTCTTTTCTAGGCTTTGAAATTCTGCATCAAATGTGGTATAATTATTATTATTAGGCTTTTTGAGTATAATGATGCACAATGTGCACACGATAATAAGCAAAAAAATTGCGATGCCTAAAAGTGCAATGATTAAAGTTGTGTTCATTTTAATTCTCCTTTTGATTTGTGTTTTTTTCGTACGTCGCTTCGCTTACACTGGCGAAACTTTTAATTTGTAAAGGACTATAACTATGTTTAAAAAAATAATTTCAATTTCTCTAACCGCTTTAATTTTATGTTTCATCTTTACTTCATGCGGTGATAGCATTGCTGGTGTTGATGCACAAATGATTATGCCTATCGATAGTGACCCTGGGTATCTCGATCCTCAAATTTGCTCTTCAACCGCTTCGCTTAACATCATCAACAATTGTTTTGAAGGTTTGGTTGATGTTGATGCAGATGGAGAAATTGTTGCCGCTTGTGCCGAAAGTTACGAAGTAAGCGCCGACGGCTTGACCTATACTTTTTATCTTAGAGATGATTTGCAATGGCGAATGACCACCTCTGCAACCACTTTGATGTCTAATGATGATGGCGAACTTGAGTTTGATACTCAAATAACCGCCTATGATTTTGCATTTGCCCTCGAGCGTGCAGTGAGCTCTGAAACGCTCGCACCTTTTGTTAGCAGCCTTTTTTCAATCAAAAATGCCGAGGAAATTTATAATGGCGAAAAATCAGTTTCTAAACTTGGTGTAACTGTTATTAGTGATTTAGTTTTGGAAATCGAGCTCGAAACTCCAGATCTCGACTTTTTATACACCTTAAGCACCTCAATTGCTATGCCTTGCAGCGAAGAATTTTTCGAGGCAACTGGCGGAAGATATGGACTTTCAACCACCTATTTAATTTATAACGGTGCGTTTTACATCAGCAGCTGGTCTGACGATACCTCAATCACCGCAACTAAAAATACCCTTTACTACGACTACGACAGCGTTATGCCGTCATCAATTTATTATTCAATCAATGATGAATACGACACAAGGTCAACAAAAGTAATCAGTGGAACATATGAAGTTTCACCGATACTAGAAAGCCAAGTTAGCAGCATCGAAGCGGATAAAAAATCAAGCCTTGTTTCGTTTGAAAGCTCAACTTTTTCAATGTTTTTCAACTGTGAAGACACCTTGCTCGGCAACCCAAGCTTAAGGCAAGCCTTAGTTTATTCACTAGATATGGACGTGATTAATTCAGAAATAGACGCAACCGAGGCAAGCGGAATTTTGCCAAGTACGACCATGGTGACCAGCCTTTATTATGAAGACCTTCGTGGTGATTTGGAGTTTTTAGATTATGATACAACGCTTTCAAGCACGCTTTATAAGGAAGTTTTAGACACTCTTGACTCCTATTCACTCGAGCTCACTATCTTATGTTCACAAGAAAATGAAAGCATGGTTCGCCAATTAATTCAAAGCTGGCAAAGTGCAATGGGCATTTCGTTAGGGCTTAGCGTTGAAGCTGTGGACGCAACTACGCTCGCCTCTCAGATTGAGTCAGGCGATTATCAAATTGCTTTTGCCGATGTCAACTTCACTGGCAGCACCGCTTATAATGCGCTGAGTATGTTCTTAACAGATTCAAGCGAAAATGTGTTTAATTATGATAGCAATGATTTCAACGATTTGATGAGCGAAGTTAAATCTTCATCAAGTTTTTCTCAAATGGCAAGTTATTTAACTGAGGCTGAAAATCTTCTGCTTGAAGATGCGGTTATCGTACCACTGTTTGAGCAAGAAATTTATTATGGTTTAGCCGATGGTGTTAGCGGTGTTTATTTTAACTCCACTGGTGAAATTGTTACTTTTAAATATGCGCTTAGAGCTTAATTTTTTGATTTTCTTAAATGCAATAACTCAATAGTTTTTGTGTTTGTACATTTTATAATTGTTGAAGCAGCGGTTTTTCCGCTGCTTTTTTGTTTTATTTTTGTGTCTTGGTGATACGGATTTGTCTACTGTAGGGAGTCCCAAGGAACGGCAGCAAAATCAACCAATAAATCAATGTATAATCGATAACAATATTTTTTATTTTATTTTTGTGTTATCGATTATAAATTGTAATAACGGAAAAATCACCGTCGTTCCAGGGAGGAGTAGAACCCATGCGTGTTGATTAGGAAAAAATAGCACAAAAAAACAAATCAACTGACCCCGTAGGGTCGACCCCAATACAAGCAACTTAAGATAAAATAGATTAATAATTAAAAAATCGAGGTAAAAAACAAAAAAAGCCAAAGAAAAACATCAAACCTAAAATCCAGTACCAAACCCAAAGAAAGCCACCGCAGTGCGAGAGGATTTTCAAGGACACTTCCTTGAATGCTTTTTTTGTTTTTCTTTTTTTCCAGAAAAAAAGAAAATGCCATTTTTTTGGTTACTTTTTTTGGGCAAGCAAAAAAACGTAACGCCCCTGCGGCAGCAGAAACTGCACTAACCACATCAACAAAACGTAAATATAAAACGGAAAATTATCCAAAACAACAAACGCAAGAACGGCAGAAAAATCAACCGTTACGCAAACGCAAAATCGATAACACAAAACCAAAACCATTACATAATCAAAGAAATTGCAAAAACAGGAAACAAGGAGGAGTAGAACCCCTCCCCTACGGTTACAAAAATATTTTTCCAACTACACATCAAACCAAATAGCCATGTAGAAAATGAGAACGACAGTGAACTTTTTCGACCCAGTTCATCAATCTATCTCACAACCACCGCAGCTCGAGCAATCTAACTGCTCGGTATAGCCGCTGCCAAATAGATTAACCTAACACGGCGTGCGTGTCGAGGCAGCTCGACAGAAAATGAGAACGACAGTGAACTTTTTCGACCCAGTTCATCAAACCTAAATCAAAACCACCCAAGCTCGAGCAATCTAACTGCTCGGTGTAGCCGCTGCCAAATAGATTAACCTAACACGGCGTGCGTGTCGAGGCAGCTCGACAGAAAACGAGAACGACAGTGAACTTTTTCGGTTCAGTTCATCAAACCTAAAATCAAAACAACCCAAGCTCGAGCAATCTAACTGCTCGGTGTAGCCGAACCCAAATAGATTAACCTAACACGGCGTGCGTGTCGAGGCAGCTCGACCTAGAAGTTGCGTAGTAGGGCTACTACTTTGCCTAGGATTGCTACTTGGTCTACTATTATTGGATCCATTGTGTCGTTTTCTGGTTGTAGTCTGAAATGACCTTTTTCTTTGTAGAAAGTTTTCACTGTGGCTTCGTCTTCGATTAATGCAACAACGATTTCTCCGTTTCTTGCTACTGGTGTTTGCTCAACGAAGATGATGTCTTTGTCAAAAATGCCTACATTGATCATGCTTTCGCCTTTGACTCTAAGAGCAAACATCCCTTTGTTTGAGGAGCTGTAGCCTGAAAATGGAATGTATTCTTCGATTTGCTCAATGGCCAAAATTGGTTGCCCAGCGGCAACTTGACCGATGAGTGGAACGTGTTGAATATTATCAGCTTGACCAACAACTCTGATTGAACGCTTGAGGAGTGGATCTCTTACGATGTAGCCTTTTTTTTCGAGAGCATCTAAATTTGTTTGAACTGATGACGTTGACTTTAGGCCAACAACTTGACCTATTTCACGAACAGTTGGCGACATACCGCTGCCCATGCGCTCTTTTAAATATTCTAAAATTCTTTCTTGAGTGTCGTTGAGCTTTTCCATAATAACTCTCCTTTATATTGAAATTTCATATTTTTTAATACATTTATATAGCTATAATAACATACTTTTTCACTTTTTGCAAACATTTGTTCGATTTTTTTGAAAAAATTTTATTTTTATTTTTTTGTATAATCATCTCATGCTGGGCTCAAAATATTTATGAGAGAAATTCCTCTAAATAATTGAAAAATGGAGCTATATATAATGAAAGAAAAAAATAATTTTTTGGATAAAATTTCAGTTGGCAAAAACTTTTATATCGCAGCTGGGCTTAGCGTAGCAAGTGTGATTGTGGCGGTACTTGTGTTATATTCAACCACAACTGACATTGCGCAAGAGTATATCAGTACCACCCAAAGCAGCACACTAGAGCAAACGCAAGAGGCTGAAATCAACGTGACAGACGAAGATGACCCACGCTATGAAGAAGATGAGTTGGACGCAGATGAGTTTGAAACAACAATTGAAACAACAACAGTTGTTACCACAATCGAGCAAACCACCGAGTCTGAAGAAGTCGCCGCCACACCTCAAAACACCTCATTCATCTTACCTATTGACACGGATATTTTAAAGGCGTACTCAATAGACTCCGTGCTTTACAGCGAAACTATGGGTGATTGGCGAGTTCATACTGGCGTTGATTTTTACGCTAGCGAAGACGATGAGATTTTATCTGTTGGCAATGGTACAGTTAGCAAAGTTAGCGCCGAAACTAGTTGGGGATATGTTATTGAAGTTGATTATGGTGATTTCACGGCACGATATTGTGGCATGAAACAAGGCACAACTGTATCTATTGGCACAGTTGTGGCTCAAGGTGATGTGATTGGAAAAGTTGATTATTGTCCATGTGAAATGAGTGATGAAACGCATTTGCATTTTGAAGTTTTGATTGATGGCGAATATGTTGAGCCGTTAGAAGCACTCGGTTTTTGATTGAATTAATTTCCCATTACTGACGTAATGGGAAATTTTTGCGTTTATAGAAAAATAGATTGATAATCAAAAATTGCGGTGGCGTGCTGGGTTCGCATTATAAGCGTAGGGGCGACCTCAATGCAAGCAACTTAAGGGTTTTTATTTAATTTGGTTGTCGATTATAATTTGTTGTTTTGGATAAATTTCGCTTCGTTTTTTTGTTTGTTGATGCGGTTAGTGCAGTTTCTGCTGCCGCAGGGGCGTTACGTTTTTTTGCTTGCCCAAAAAAAGTAACCAAAAAAATGGCATTTTCTTTTTTTCTGGAA
>JAWXUR010000059.1:0-12850 GCA_044426265.1 Clostridia bacterium | reverse complement strand
GCTTGCCCAAAAAAAGTAACCAAAAAAATGGCATTTTCTTTTTTTCTGGAAAAAAAGAAAAACAAAAAAAGCATTCAAGGAAGTATCCTTGAAAATCCTCTCGCACTGCGGTGGCTTTCTTAGGGATTGGTACTAGATTTTGGTTTGATGTTTTTCTTCGGTTTTTTATTTTTCATCTCGATTTTTTGCTTATTAATCTATTTTCTCTTAAGTTGCTTGCATTGGGGGCGACCTGCGGTCGCCAGCTTTTTTGGCAAAGCCAAAAAAATTATAATCCGGAACGAAGTGACCCTTAATTTTTCATTATTCATTATTCATTTTTCATTGGCGAACGCAGTGAGCCCTAAAAGTTTCTGAGATTAAAAAAACAAAATAGTTTTCCCTAATCAACACGCTTGTAACAACTAAATATTCATCAAAAATCATAATAACAGAGTACACAACAAAATTAATTATCATAAACCCTTGATTTTTTGCCTGAAAATTGTTAAAATATTTATTGATACAGTCATTAACTATTTAATGATAATGAACGGAGAAAATTAATGAGTGAAAATGTAATTTACCATAAACCGACTTTTGATAATATATCTCAAGAAAAAAGAGAAAAAATCATGCTTGTTTCAATTACTGAATTTGCAAACCATGGTTTTGAAAATGCTAATATTAATATCATCGCAAAGCAAGCCGGCGTGAGTGTTGGCTCGCTTTATAAGTATTTCGACACAAAAAGAGATTTGTTTTTAACCGCTGTTAATTATGGAGTAAGCAGCCTTGATGCAATTCTTCAAGCTATTGCCATGACTCAAGATGATATAATGGTTAAACTTGAAAAACTTATTCGAGCTGCGATTGACTTTTCAAGAAAAAATGCAATCTTGATTAAGCTATATAATGAAATAACCGCCCAAAGCAACACTGAACTCGTTGCGAAAATTGCAAACGAAATGGAGCGGCTTACCGCAACTGTGTATAAAAAAACGATAATTGAAGGGCAGTTGGCTGGCGAAATTCGCACAGACATTGACCCATCAATGGCGGCTTTTTTATTAGACAGTGTTTTAATGAACATTCAATTCACTTATGCTTGTGACTATTATTCTTTAAGACATAAGATATATTCAGGGGACGATATATTTGAAAAAGATGAATTTGTTGTAAAAAACATTTTAATGTTTATCAAAGCGGCATTAAAACCTCAAAATTAGATGTAACAACTTAGGAACTTAAATTTGAAAGGACAACACAAAAATGAAATACGCATTAGCTTATGATATCGGTACAACTGGAGTTAAAACGTGCCTTTATAAAATCACAGACAAAATCGAACTCATCGCAGATGCAATGCAAGGCTATGAGCTTTATGTTTATCCAGATGGCGGAGCAGAACAAGACCCTGAGCAATGGTGGGACGCTCTTTGTAGCACAACAAAAGAAATTCTCAAAAAATCAGAGATTTCACCAAAAGATATCGATGGTATTTCATTTTGCTCACAAATGCAAGGTTTAGTTCTTGTTGACGAAGATGCAAAACCAGTGCGCAAAGCAATGAGTTACATGGATCAAAGAGCACGTAAAGAGCTTAAAGAAAACATGGCCAACGGCATTCAAATCGCTGGAGCGAACGTATTTAAGCTTATTCCATCACTTTTAATCACTGGTGCAGTTTCTGCTAGTGTTAAAGATCCAGTTTATAAGTACCTTTGGGTGAAAAACAATGAACCTAAGGTTTTCAAAAAAACTCATAAATGGTTAGACGTTAAAGAGTCACTCATTGCAAGAATGACAGGCGAATTTATAATGACTCAAGATTCAGCTTTTGCAACCTTATTATATGATATAAGAAAAGGTAAAAATTGTTGGAGCAAAAAAATCTGCAAAATGCTTGGTGTTGACATGAAACACCTTGCAAAAATCATCAAATCAACAGATAAAGTTGGCGGTTTAACAAAACAAGCAGCTAAAGAGCTCGGCTTGCAAGAGGGTACAATGGTCTTTGGTGGTGGCGGTGATGCCTCTCTCATCGGTGTTGGTGCTGGCAGTGTTAAAGTCGGTCACACTCATGTTTATATGGGTACATCAGGCTGGGTTTCAACAGTTGTCAAAAAGTCAATGGTTGACACTAATGCAATGATCGCAGCTATCGTTGGTGCAGATTCAAAATCATATAACTACTTTGCAGAACTCGAAACTGCTGGTAAATGCCTTGAGTGGGTGAAAGATCATCTTGCACTCGATGAAATCGGAATTTACCTCAAAAAATCAGATGTCGCAGAAGATAAAGAAAGCGAATACACTAATCTTTACGACTACTTAGGCAGTGTTATGAAAACTGTTCCAGCTGGCTCAAATGGTGTTGTTTTTGCACCTTGGCTTCACGGAAATCGCTGCCCATTTGAAGATCCAAATGCAAGAGCAATGTTTTTCAATTTAAGCCTTGAAACTGGCAAGTCTGAGCTTATTCGCTCAGTTGTTGAGGGTGTGTGCTTACACATGAGATGGATGCTCGAAACTCAAGATAAGAAAACCGAAACTTCAGACATAATCCGCTTCGTTGGTGGTGGTGCACTTTCAGATGTAACTTGCCAAATTTTGGCTGATTGCACCGGCAAAAAAGTTCAAACTGTTGACAGTCCACAAAACGTTGGCGCAGTTGGTGCAGCAATCATTATCGCAGTTGGTTTAGGCGTTATCGATAGCGTACAAGAAGCAGGAAAACTCATCAAAGAAAGCAAAACTTTCAAACCAGATAAAAAAGTTAAAAAAGCATATGATAGAAACTATGCGGTTTATAAAAATCTTTATAAATCAAACAAAGCTAACTTTAAGATGATTCAAGACTAAGTTTCAATTATAATAAACAAAATCGTTCGTGTTTGAAAATTCACGAGCGATTTTTCTTATGCTAAATTAACTTAGTTTAGATAATTATTGATAAATATATTGACAATGCACATAAATTGACATATAATTAATATAATAGTTAATGAAAGGAGCTGTTATTATGGCACAAACAAATGTAAATATTCGTATGGACGAAGAATTAAAAAAACAATTTGATATGTTTTGCTCTGATATTGGAATGAGCATGACAACAGCTTTTTGTGTTTTTGCAAAAACAGCTGTTAGAGAACGTAGAATTCCTTTCGAAATTTCGGCAAGCACACCAATTTCTAATTTAGAAACATTGAAAGCTATTGAAGAAATGGACGATATGATCAAGAATAAAACAGGAAAAGTTTTTCATAGTGTTGATGAATTGTTTGAGGAATTGAATTCATGAAATATGATATCAAGATGTCAACAAAATTCAAAAAAGATTATAAGCTTATTTTAAAACGAGGATATGATATTAAACTTTTGCACGATGTAATTGACTTGCTGGTTAATGATGAAGAATTGCCTGAAAAATATAAAGACCATGCTTTAATTGGTGATTATAAAGGCTGCAGAGAATGTCATATAACTCCAGATTGGCTTTTAATTTATCGTTTGGAAAATGATGTTTTAATTTTAGGTTTAACTCGAACAGGCTCGCATAGCGACTTGTTTTAAATACAATAAAATAAACAAAATCGTTCGTGTTTGAAAATTCACGAACGATTTTTTGCGATTTGTGAAAAATACAGATTTAAACTTTCAAAACACATAATTATTGACGTAAACTTCTTATACTATATTATATATAAAAAAATGTCTAATAAAAAAGTATAAACAAGATGAAAATTCGGCAAAATATATATGGACTTTTGTCGCTTTTTAGCATATAATCAATATATATAATTTTATCGATAAAAACTATATCGATTGAAACTGATAAAGGGTAAAAGTTAGGAGTTAAAAACATGAATGTATCACATTTTAAATATGCTCTTGAAATTGCAAGAACAAAGTCAATCAGTAAGGCGGCAGAAAACCTTTTCATGGGTCAGCCAAACCTTAGCCGTGCGATTAAAGAGTTAGAAGAACAAATAGGAGTCACAATTTTTAAGCGTACGCCTAAGGGAATCATCGTCACAACACAGGGCGAGGAGTTTCTCATGTACGCAAAAAACATTTTGTCGCAAGTGAAAAAAATTGAAAATATTTATGCAAGAGATAACCAAGACCTCAAACAATTCTCTGTTTGTGTGCCACGAAGTAACTACATCACAGATGCTTTCACTGAGTTTTCAAATGATGTTTCAAAAGATCACCCAGTTGAGTTTCATTATAAAGAAACCGACACCATGGGCGCAATTGGCGAAGTTGTTGCAGGCAATTATAACTTAGGAATCTTGCGTTATAAAGTGATAAACGATGCATATTATAAGGCGATTCTAGACGAAAAAAGATTAGAATATCAAACCATTACAGAGCTTGAATGTCTGCTCACATTTTCAAGAAATAGTGAGCTATATAATATGGAAAGAATCACGGCGGCAGATTTGAAAGACTTCGTGCAAATTTGCACCCAAGATAACATCAGCCAAATTGACAGCCCATTTGAGCCTAAAAAAATTGCAATCACAAACAGTGTTGAAAGAAGAATTTTCATTTCAGATCGCTGCTCACAGTTTGAAGCGCTTAGCAAAATCCACAATTCTTTCACCTTTTTGCCGTACACAAGCGATAGCATCTTGAATTTTTATAACCTTTATCAAAGCAAAATCAAACTCGATAGCGTCATGTATAAAGACGTTTTGATTTATAGCAAAGACTATAAAATGAACAAACTCGAAGACGATTTCACAACATATCTTTGCCAATCAAGAAGAAAAATTTTGGGCTTTTGATGATTTGAGCGTACTTTTTTGCGGTAAACCGCAAAAATTGTACCCCCCAAAAAAAAAATTGATTTTGCTTGAACATTTCAATGTGATTGTGCATTTTTAACAAAATAATTTATAATTCATATAGCGAAATATCATAATCGATACTAACTATATCGATATATAAATATCGATATAACAGGTATGCATATAAAGCATTAGACAAAGACCGTTTCTCGTGTTACAATACTTGTGGATATGAAGAAAGAAAGGAATCGATACAATGACATTACCTAGTAATACTTTCCGTAGACTACCTGCATATCTTCATTACCTTAAAAGATTGCCACAGTCGCAGACGAATATTTCTGCAACCACAATCGCAGTTGCCTTAGAGCTTGGCGAAGTTCAAGTGAGAAAGGATTTAAGCAGTGTGAGTGGAGCTGGCAGACCAAGAACTGGTTATGACAGGTTGGAGTTAATTCGAACACTCGAAGGCGCTCTTGGTTATTCGCAAATCAAAAAAGCAGTTATCATCGGTGCTGGTAAACTCGGCGAGGCGCTCATGTGTTATGGCGGTTTCTTCGATTACGGCTTAGACATAATTGCAGCTTTTGATATTAAACCTGACACAAAAAGTGTCAATGGCAAACCTGTTTACAATCTCGATGAATTTACAAAGTTTTGTAAAGAAGAAAATGTGAAAATCGGCATTATCACAGTTCCAGCAGAACATGCTCAAGAAACTTGTGATTTAATGTGCGATGGTGGAATTAAAGGCATTTGGAATTTTGCTCCAATTCATCTTAATGTACCAAATGGAATTTTGGTGCAAGAAGAAAACATGGCATCTTCTCTTGCAATGCTTTCCAACCAATTACAAAGCGTTTTAAACAAATAAATAAATAAAAATTTAATGAAACGAGGCTATTTAAAATGTCAGAAAAACAATACGCAATCACAGACGGCGCAGAAACTTTTGCTCAAACTCTTGCAAGCGTAAGAGAAGCTTGTGCAGTTTATGCATCTTACACTCAAGAGCAAGTGGATAAAATCTTCCTTGCAGCTGCAACAGCAGCAAACACACAAAGAATTTCTCTTGCAAAAATGGCTGTTGCTGAAACAGGCATGGGCATAGTAGAAGATAAAGTTATCAAAAATCACTATGCTGCTGAATATATTTATAATGCATATAGAGATACTAAAACTTGCGGCGTTCTCGAAAGAGATGAAGCAAATGGTATCATCAAAATTGCTGAACCAATCGGTGTTATCGGTGCTGTTATTCCAACAACAAACCCAACATCAACAGCAATCTTCAAAACACTCATGGCTCTTAAAACAAGAAATGGTATCATCATCAGCCCACATCCTCGTGCAAAGAACTCAACTATTGCTGCTGCTAAAATCGTACTTGAAGCTGCTGTAGCTGCTGGCGCTCCAGAAGGTCTTATCGACTGGATCGACGTTCCATCACTTGAGCTCACAAACACACTCATGAAAGAAGCTGACATCATTCTTGCAACTGGTGGTCCTGGCATGGTTAAAGCTGCTTATTCAAGCGGTACTCCAGCTCTCGGTGTTGGTGCTGGTAACACTCCAGTTATCATGGACGAATCATGTGATATCGATTTAGCAGTAAGCTCAATCATTCACTCAAAAACTTTCGATAATGGTATGATCTGTGCATCAGAGCAAGCAGTTATCGTTAGCGATAAAATCTATAACAAAGTTAAAAAAGAATTCACAGCAAGAGGTTGTTACTTCTTAAACGCTGAAGAAACAGAAAAAGTTAGAAAAACAATCATCATCAACGGCGCACTCAATGCAAAAATCGTTGGTCAAAAAGCTGCAACAATCGCTGGCCTTGCTGGTGTTGAAGTACCTGAATCAACAAAAATCATCATCGGTGAAGTTGAAAGTGTTGACATCAGCGAAGAATTCGCTCACGAAAAACTTTCTCCAGTTCTCGGTTTTTATAAATCAAAATCATTTGAAGAAGCTCTTGATAAAGCTGAAACACTCGTTGCTGACGGTGGTTATGGACACACATCATCACTTTACGTTAATGCAACAACTGAAAAAGCAAAAATCGATGCTTTTGGCGCAAGAATGAAAACTTGCCGTATCTTAGTTAACACACCATCATCACACGGTGGTATCGGTGATCTTTACAACTTCAAATTAGCACCATCACTCACACTCGGCTGTGGTTCATGGGGCGGTAACTCTGTTAGTGAAAACGTTGGAGTTAAACACCTTATCAACATCAAAACAGTAGCTGAGAGGAGAGAAAATATGCTTTGGTTCAAAACACCTGCAAGAATTTATCATAAACAAGGCTGTACTGGTCTTGCAATCACAGAAATCGTTAAAGATTTAGGCAAAAAAAGAGTTTTCGTTGTAACAGATAGCTTCCTTTACACAAGTGGTGCTTCTAAAAAAGTTACAGACTTACTCGATTGCCTTGGCGCTGCTCATACAACATTCCACGCTGTTGAGCCAGATCCAACACTCGACTGTGCAAAAGCTGGTGCTGCTCAAATGGCAGACTTCAAACCAGACGCAATCATCGCTCTTGGTGGCGGTAGTGCAATGGACGCAGCTAAAATCATGTGGGTTCTTTATGAGCATCCAGAAGCTGACTTCCACGATATGGCTATGCGTTTCGTTGACATCAGAAAAAGAGTTTACAAATTCCCAACAATGGGTGAAAAATGTTACTTCGTTGCAATTCCAACATCAGCTGGTACTGGTTCAGAAGTTACACCTTTCGCAGTTATCACAGACGGTGGCCACAAATATCCACTCGCTGACTACGAACTCATGCCACACATGGCAATCATTGACACAGACTTCCACATGACTGCTCCAAAAGGTCTTACAGCTGCTTCAGGCATCGATGCTGTAACTCACGCAGTTGAAGCTTATGGTTCAATGCTCGCAACAGATTATACAGATGCTCTTGCAGTTCAAGCTCTCAAAGGCATTTTTGAATATCTTCCTCGTGCATACGAAAATGGTTTAACAGACCAAAAAGCAAGAGAAAAAATGGCTAACGCAGCAACAATGGCTGGTCAAGCATTCGCAAACGCATTCCTCGGTGTTTGTCACTCAATGGCTCACAAACTTGGTGCTTTCCACCACCTTCCACACGGAATTGCAAACGCACTTCTCATCAACCACGTAATCAGATTCAATGCTTGTGATGTTCCTGCAAAAATGGGTACATTCTCACAATACGCTTACCCACACACAGCTGAAAGATATGCAGAACTTGCAGACGCTCTCGGCCTCAAAGGTAAGACAGTAGCTGACAAAGTTGAAGCTCTTTGCGCAGAAATCGACGCTCTTAAAGTTAAAGTTGGCGTTAAAGATTCAATCAAAGACTACGGCGTTGAAGAAGAAGCATTCCTTGCAACTCTCGACGACATGGTTGAAGATGCATTCGATGACCAATGTACAGGTGCAAACCCACGTTACCCACTCATGAGTGAAATTCGTGAAATGTATCTCGCTGCATACTATGGCGAAAGCAAATAATTGAATAATCAATAGATTAAATCAGCACCTCACATTAATTTGTGGGGTGCTTTTTGCATACAATTTTTGGCGGTGACCCGCCAAAAGGATGCGAGTACTAAACTAGAAAACAACACATACAGTTGCTTTGTAATTATATGAAAATCCACCTTATTTGTTGACTAATTTGTTTTAATGTGATATTATGTAGTTGATAATAAAAGGAGTGAGAGCTAATTAAATGAACAATATATTTTTAATAATAGTGTTTTTTCTTGTAATAGTCATTAGTGTTGCTGTGGCTAAACGATATGATTTTACAAATCTTCAAGCTATAATTTATGCGCCAATTTTATTTACGCTAGCTGTGTTTTTAAGCAAATTGGCTTACTTCATTGATTATGGTTCGTGGGGTGGGAAATATGCCTATGGTGCTTATTTATTAATGCCTATTGCAATTATACCAGTTTGTGCAATTCTAAAAATAAAGTATTTAAGAGGTGCTGACCTTGCCGCTCTGCTTTCAATATTTCTAATGGTGTTTGGAAAACTAGATTGTATGATGAATGCTTGTTGCACAGGAATCGAACTTTTTCAATTAGACAGTGGAACAATTATATACTTCCCAAGCAGAACATTAGAAAGTTTAACAGCTCTTGCAATGTCAATAATTTTTTATAAATTGAATCTTAAAATTAAACATAGAGGTTTAATTTATGGTTATTTCCTAATTATTTATGGAATACAAAGATCATTTTTTGAATATTTTAGAATAGATATCCCAGAGTTTAGATTTGGAGTTCAAGTTGCGTATCTTTGGTGCAGTGTCTGCATAATCTTTGGCATTTTATGGCTAATTCTAATGCCAATTTATAAGAAAAAATCAGTTAAATTCCAAGCTCAAATTGAAAATGAGGAAGCAGAGATAAAATTAAATAAAATCAGAAAAAACAAGGAAAAACAAGCAAATCAAAAATCAAAATCACAATAAAAATAACAAAAAACGACAAAATACTTGTAAATTATGTCTTACTTATGTTCAAATATGGGGCGCTTACTATTTGTATTAATATAATATTAATTAAATCAACAAAATAAAGCATAACAATTGTGATAAAATAGAAACAGATAAAACAAGATAAAAAATTAAATTCTTTATAGGGGGAAAAATATGATTAATGTTATGATTAACAGCCCATTTCTTATTGTTGGATTTATTATGGCTTTAACTTATGCTTTGAGATTTAGAAAACATCACGGTTTTAGTGTGCTTCAAATGCTAATATTTATTCCAGTTGCTTTAGGTTTGGATTTGTTAGGTGAACGATTACTTTACTTTTTTAACTATGGTTCATGGGGTGGACACTTCTTTTATGGCGGAGTGATGTTATTGCCGTTATTCATTGTTCCATTGATTTTAGTTTTAAGAATGAATTATTTAAAATCAACGGATCTTTTAGCTATTGTTTCAATGGCGGTGCGGTGGATTGCCAAAATAGGTAATTGTGGAATTATTCGTGGTTGTTGTGGTGGTATTGAACTTTTTGAGTTCAATGGTGAAATGATAACTTTTCCAAGCCAAGTAGTTGAAGGTTTAACTTTATTGGTGATGGGTCTTTTATTTATTAAGTTAAGTAAAAATGAAAAATATCGTGGCTTGATTTATGGATATTATTATATAATATATGGTATAACAAGAGCTATATTTGAATCATTGAGAATTGATGAAAAAGTTTATCAGTTCGGTGTGCCTGTTGCTCAATTCTGGTGTTTAATTATTATCGGATTAGGTATTGCTTGGCTAATTTTAGTTCCATTATATAAGAAAAAATCTAAACGATATATTGGAATTATTGAAAAAGAAAAACAATTAGAAGAAGAATTAGAAAAAGTTGAAGATCTTGAAAAAATCCGCAAGCAAAAACAAAAACAAGCAAAACAAAAATCAAAATAAACCAAAAGAGGTGCTAAAACTAGCATCTCTTTTTTTTACACGCAAACAAAAAAATCCCTTGTAAAAACAAAAAAACTATGTTAAAATTAATATAAATAAAAAATCAAGAGGGAAGTCTAATGGAAACAATAAAAAAATCACTAAAACAAACAAAACACAATAATGTCAAAATCATTTTGCTTAGCACATTAATCGGAGTGATGGCAGGTCTTGCCGCCATTGCGTACCGCTATGCACTAAGTTCGGCGGAGGAAGTTTCATTTAATATGTACGCCTACTTCACTGAAAATGTGAAGTTTATCCCACTGCTTTTCATTGGCTTAACTGCGGTTGGTTATGCAATTGGAATGCTCACACAGCGTTTTTCGCTCATCGGTGGCAGTGGTATCCCTCAAGTTAAGGGACGTATCATGGGGTACATCAATGGCAGTTGGCTGTCAACTTTGATTGCGAAATTTTTTGGCGGTACGGCTGCAATCGTGGCTGGCTTGTCGCTCGGTCGTGAAGGTCCATCGATTCAGCTTGGTGCGTGCGTGGCTCAAGGAATTGCTGACAAATTTGCCGATACACAGCACGAAAAACGTATCTATATCGCAAGCGGTGCAAGTGCTGGCTTGGCGGCTGCGTTTAACGCTCCTCTTGCTGGCGTAATGTTTGCACTTGAAGAAATTTTCAAGTATTTCTCACCAATGGTGCTGCTTTCAACAATGGTCGCTGCTGTCACTGCGGACTTTGTATCGAAACTTTTCTTTGGAATTGAGCACGTTTTTGACTTCGAAATCACTCAATCAGTCGAGATTCATAACTATTGGATTTTCATTATTCTCGGCATTGTGCTAGGATTTTCTGGTGTTATCTATAATATAGGCTTGGTAGGAAGTCAAAAGCTGTACAAAAAAATGACTAAGCTTGACCCAAAGATTCGCATGATTATTCCATTTATTTTGGCTGGAATTTTGGGGTTGACATTTCCAATCGTGCTTTGCGGCGGACACAGCATCATCGATGAGTTAGACATCGGTGTCAGCTTGAGTTTCCTTGTTGTCGTACTACTTGTGAAATTCCTGTTTTCCATAATTAGCTTTGGTTCTGGAGCTCCAGGCGGAATTTTCTTCCCACTTTTGGTGCTCGGTTCAACAATAGGTGCGATTTTTGCAAAAATCATCATTCCAATCACTGGCATGGACGAAGTTCTCTTTTATAATATAGTTATCATCGCAATGGCTGGATATTTTGCCGCCATCGTACGTGCGCCACTCACTGGCATAATCTTGCTAGTTGAAATGACTGGCACACTCTCGCAACTTTTGCCACTGATTGTGACTTCTGCAATTGCGTACATCGTGGCCGAGGAACTTAAAAACAAACCTATTTATGAATCACTTCTTGAAAACCTCCTCAAGAGCCGAGGTATTGAGGAAAAACCAGAGGATAAAACAAAAATCTTGGTTGAAACAATAGTGCGTTTTGGCTGTAAATTGGAAGGCATGACGCTGCGTGATGCACCACTTCCTGCTGAAAGATGCTTAGTCGTTGCAATTAAACGTGGCGAAAATGAAATAACTCCAAATGGCGACACCGTGGTTAGAGCAGGGGACTATCTAACAATTTTAACTGACGTGAGCCATGAGCTTGTTGTACGTGATGAGCTAGAAAAACTTAGCGAAGAAGTGCATTAAAAGTTTTTTGAAAAAGAGTAAAGTTTTTTCCCTTTACCCCTTGACAAACAAGTTTTAATTTAGTATAATAATCAAGCTGTAAAGTAAATAGTCTTTACACAAACAGAAATTTAACACTCAATGAGTAGTTAATGATAAAAAATATTTTGGAGGTAACTTATAATGGCAGTAAAAATTAGACTTCGTCGCATGGGTGCTAAAAGAGCTCCTTTCTACCGTGTAGTAGTAGCAGACTCAAGATTCCCACGTGATGGTCGTTTCATCGAAGAAATCGGTTATTACAACCCAATGAAAGAGCCAGTTGATATCAAAATTGATACAGACAAAGCTCAAAAATGGATTGATAATGGCGCACAACCAACTGAAACAGTGAAAGCTCTTCTTAAAAAGTGCGAAGCTGTTAAATAATTTAGGAGGTTGTCACATTGAAAGATCTACTTATATCAATCGCCAGCGGCTTAGTTGATGAGCCTGAAAAGGTTAGTGTTGATGTTGATGAAGTAAATGAAGACGGTATCATCGTTTTACACCTTCACGTAGCTCAAGACGATATGGGACGAGTAATTGGTAAACAAGGCAGAATTGCAAAAGCTATCAGAACTGTTATGCGTGCAACTGCAAACAAAAACAGCGTTAAAGTTAGCGTTGAGATTGACTAATTCCTCCCTTTTCAAACTAATTAAAAATTAGCGAACAGCTTAACTCAAGCTGTTCGCTTTTTTGCGTACAATTTTTGGCAAAGCCAAAAATAAAAAACCAAGCAAAACAGTTTTTATGTACTGATTTATGAATTTTCAATATATTTCATCAATATATAATATTTCGTGTGTGGATTGGGTTCGCAGTGTAGGGCAAGGGCTCTGCCCCATACTCGGGAACTTAAGAGATTTTCAATTAGTTTAATCGTATAATTAATTGAAAATTGAAAATGGAGAATTGAGAAT
>JAWXUR010000058.1:0-12916 GCA_044426265.1 Clostridia bacterium | reverse complement strand
CCAGTGGACATTTTTGCGTAAGAAACCCTCGGCGGGGGTTTCTTGATTTTGCCAAAGGCAAAACAAAGCAATTTAGCCATCACGAAAAAACTATAAATAAACGCTTAAGTTGCTTGTATTGAGGTCGCCCCTACAATTTGCCTATTGTAGGGACATGGCTTGCCATGTCCGCAAGGATAGCACAAACCAGTTTCGGACATGGCAAGCCATGTCCCTACGAGTGAAAATCATATCACAGTAAATATAAAAATCCAAACAAAAGCGAAGCGAAGTACGAAAAAAGAAAAATCATAAAAACCTATTGACAATCTACTACAACTGTGGTAATATAAAGATACTACAAGTGTGGTAATAACTAAAAACACCACGTCACATAAAAAAATCAACTATCAAGGAGGTGAAATCAATGCAAAAATTAAGCGAAAATGAATGGCTCATCATGAATGCACTTTGGAAAGCTGAAAATTTTTCTCTCGGTGAAGTTTTTGAAGAAGTCAACAAAAGCATAACTTGGAGCAAAAACACAGTACACACGTACCTCACTCGAATGCAAGCAAAAGGTCTTGTCAAAATCGAGAAGCGGAGCAAAAAACCTTATAGCGCAAATGTTTCAAAGCAAGAATGTGCCGACGTTGAATGCGATGCACTGCTTCACAATGTGTACGCGGGACAAACAAGCGAACTTTTAACAGCGTTTTTGAAAAAATCAAGCATCACAAAGCAAGAGCGAGATGAACTGTTAAAATTATTAGACGATATGCAAGTGAATTAAAAACTGATTAGGGGCAGTTAATTTGCATATCTTTTGTGTAAGGATATTTATGAGGATTTGTTATTGCGAGTGAAATGAATGGCTTTTCTTGAAGTTAGATGAAACTTTTGAAAGATCCTTCACTTTCGCTCAGGATGACAGGAGAATGAAAGTATAAGAGGGAATATTATGAGTAACATATGGGAGTTTTTAGCGTACACCTTAGACCTCACCATTTGGGTGGGAATAATAATGATAATAAAACGTATTTTCAAAAAAACAATGTCGCCAACATGGCATTATGGCATTTGGTCTGTTTTGGCTTTTAAGGCAGTATATTCAATGTTTTTAAACGAAATTACACTCGATTCAGGCTCATTAGTGTCTGGCATAATGCAAAACGTCGAGAGATGGAATCGGTCAAACTATGCAAGTGAATTTGATTCACTAAACTTTTTTGATGTCACAATAGCATTTCCAAACAGCATGATTGATTATCTTTTTGTCGCCTATCTTTGCGGTGCTTTATATTTTGCAGTTGGCTATATCTTAAATTACGTGAAACTTAAAAGGTACATCAAGAAAAATTCAAGTGTAAACGAAGAAAATAATCTACTAGTCAGTCAAGTTAAAGAGCGGTACGGCTTTAAATCTAAGCCAAAAGTTTTGAGCGTACAAGGGATATCAACCGCTTTTATCTGTGGCTTGTTTAAACCGACTTTGGTTCTGCCGCAAAATGAAATCGTAGACGAAAAAGTCTTGATTCATGAGTTTGTACACCTCAAGAGCAAAGACAATCTTAAAAGCATTTTTTGGTGCGTTCTTCGCTGTTTAAACTGGTGCAATCCAATTGTACATATGGCGATAAATACGATTTTAAATGATGCAGAAATGTCTTGCGATCAAAAAGTTCTTGAAAAACTTGAGGGCGAAGAGCTTCGAGATTATGGAAGAATTTTGCTTTTCATGGCAGATGAAAAATATTCAAAAGTTGTTGCAACAACTTCAATTGCTAACGGTGGCAAAAATATCAAAAAGAGAATAGAAGCAATCTTGTTTTTCAAGAAATACCCTAAAGATTTGAAAGTCATTTCTTATTGCTTCATTGCAATAATCATGTGTTTAGTTGTGCTTTTGGGCGTGAATAAAACATTGATTTTTAAGGTAACGAATGATGGAACTTATAGTTTGTTAAATGAAAATTTGACCATTGATTCAAATGAAAATCTCTCAAGTCTTGGCATTGATGGAATAAGAGCTAACACAGAAATTTCAGCAGTTGATATGTATTTTAAAGCTTTAATCAATCAAAATTTCGATGTGCTTGAGTTTGTTACACCGAGTGAAAATTTGGAGAAGCTCCAAGCCGATAGGCTTGCGTACGAAGAAAGCGACAACAAAAATGACATCACTTATTTCATCAATGCAAACGCTGACGAAGCCACGATAAACGCAATCAACAACGAATTTTGGCTCGAAACCAAGGAATATGATTATTACTTGGCAAACGTCAGCCAAGATGGCAACACTTTCAGTGGCACGCTCGTGATCGAGATTTGCGAATTTGATGAGTGCTCATGGATAGATCCAATCAGTGGCGAAACTTACACCGAAATGTGCTCTGCGAGTTTGATAATGCCTTTTGAAATCAGCAAGCAGTCATATTACTGGGTTTTCGAAATTACAGGCGACTATGAACTGCTGATAAATAAACCATATGCAATGCGATATGATGAGTGGGACGTTTCTCTCGAATTGACACCATCAAACGAAGAATACGTAAGCCTAAATTGTATATATAATTTTTATTTCAGTACAGCAACACCTGAGGGCACTTCACTTATTACCGATTATCTTGAGCCTAACAACAACCTTGTTTGCGAAAACGAATATGGCAGTGGTTATTTTTCATCAACAAACCAAATCGTTGCTTATGATTTAAACTATGACAGCTTTGAGCCACTAGTGCTTGAAACAAGCATAGTTATAGATGATTATGACCAGGAAAGAACTTTCTATTTTGAGTTTAGCGATGAATATAAAGATGCGGCTTGCTATTATAAAATCATTAAGTCTATTGATTATAGCGACAACTTTTTTAGTAATCTTTATAATAGCCTAGGCTGGGTTGATAATTACGCAATTGATGATGATGAAGTCAAGAAAATTGATGATGGCATAATTGATGATACAATCATTATGTCTAGCGGTTTAAATATAGGCGATGCCTATATGTCTGACCTGCCACTCAAGCAGTTATCAAGCACTGAAATTGTAATTTATGACGCCAATGGCAACGAAATCACAACATTAACATTTAATTAAAGGGGAGATTAAAATGGTAAATTACAAAAAAATTGCACAAGCAATCGTATTATATTTCATAGGTAGCAATTTGTTTCAAGTGAATATTATCTTGACAATCATTGGGGTAGTACTGTTATACAAGAGCATTGAAATCCTAAGAGATTATGACAAAACAACAAGTTTGTTGAAACCACTGCTCATCAGCCTTGTAGTTGTAGAAGTGATAAGCAGCTTAATTTCACTTGTGATATCAGCACTTTCAATGTTTTTTAACATATCAATTGAGCAGCTACTCAGCGTGCAAACAATATTTTTGACAATAACACAAGTCATTAGCTCACTCATTTTAATATATTTGTACTATCAATTTTTAACTATCATTGCAAATTTATGCGCACATCTTGATAAACCGCTCAGCAAAAAGATGAAGTTGTGCAGAAATTTAACAATAACATATTCAGTCATCGCATCGATACAAACAATAATAACGCTCACAATGTATGTCAGTGGTGCTGTTCTTAGTTTCATAGCTTTCGAAGGTGTTTGGACGATATTACTATTAATATTGCGCTTATCGATTTTGATTTTTGAGACTGTCCTCATTGTCAAGGCTTATAAACTATTCAATAATTATGTGCCAGTTATGCCAGAAGGTATGCAAGCTCAAATGCCAATTGAAATGCCAATAGAAACTGAATAAAAAACAATCGCTTAGACCAATAAAAAGTCTAAGCGATTAATTTTTTGCTTTGGCGGTACAATTTTTTGCGTTTTAACGCAAAAAAGGAACAGCGCCGTGTGAGTTTGATGTGTAGTTAAAGTTATCCGCCGAGCAATTAGATAGCTCGAATTGCACTAGTTTCGAATTAGATTTGATAAACTGGGTCGAAAAAGTTCGCTGCCGTTCTCATTTTCTGCTTGCGTATTAGTTAGTGCAGTGGCTTCAAGAAAGTTTGCAAAAATGGGGACGTTTCGGCGAGCGTTTAATTTTGGCTTCGCCAAAATTATTGCGTGCTAAGCACGCAATTGCTACGGCTACGCCGTAGCAAAACGCTCGCCGAAACTACCAGTAAACCACCCACTAAACAATCCGCAAAACAAACAGCTGCCGCTGTCTATTTTGCTAATTTCATAAATCAATCCGCAAAAAATCGCTAACGCTCTTTTCACTACTAACGCAAATGCGATATCGATTTCCTATAGATTGCTCTGTAGGTAACGATATCGCATTTAGTTAATTTATTCTATTTTTCGCATTTGCTTTACTTTAATTTTCCATTCTCCATTTTCAATTCTCAATTTATTTGGGGTGTTTCGCTTGTTGCGACAAGCGACCAAGGCTCTGCCTTTGGAAACCGCAATTTTTCGTGAAAAATTGAGTAAAGTTTTGCTTGCTTTTTTGTTAGCTTGTTAAATCAATCCGCAAAAAATCGCTAACACTCTTTTCACTACTAACGCAAATGCGATATCGATTTCCTTTAGATTGCTCTTTAGGGATCGATACCGCATTTAGTTAATTTATTCTATTTTTCGCATTTGCTTTACTTTAATTTTCCATTCTCCATTCTCAATTCTCAATTTATTTGGGGTGTTTCGCTTGTTGCGACAAGCGACCAAGGCTCTGCCTTTGGAAACCGCAATTTTTCGTGAAAAATTGAGTAAAGCTTTGCTTGATTTTCCTTTTTTTATTTTCTTGTCTAATTTTCGTCGTCTAACACAGCATGGGCACACTTAATCCCATCAACACTAGCCGAAACAATCCCACCAGCATATCCAGCACCCTCACCACAAGGATAAACCCCACGCACATTAGCCTGATAAATATCATCACGAATAATTCGAACAGGAGAAGAACTACGAGATTCAGGCGCAGTAAGCACAGCATCACTAAGCGCAAAACCTTTAAGTCTACGATCCATTTGAACAATCGCATCTTTGAGCGTATCCGTAACCTTCTTAGGCAAAACATTTCGAATGTCACTAGGAGTAACTCCAATAGGGTAGCTAGGCTTCACATAAGAAAGCTTGCTAGATTTTGTGTCATTCAAAAAGTCACCAACAAGTTGAGCAGGAGCACTATAATCACTGCCGCCAACCAAAAACGCCTTAGCTTCAATCTCATCTTGCAAGTCAAAACCAGCCAAAACGTGCTCGCTAGGGAAGTCCTCTGGGTAAACATTAACCAAAATTGCGCTGTTTGAATTGTCTTTATCACGAGCATATTCACTCATACCATTAACAACAACGCCTTTTTCCTTTGAAGTAGCAGCCACAACAGTACCACCAGGGCACATGCAAAAAGTGTAAGCTCCTCTTTCGTGTTGCGAGTGGCAAGCGAGCTTGTACGACGCAGCGCCAAGATTTTTGTGACCGGCAAATTTGCCATATTGGCTTTTATCGATAAACTCACGAGGATGCTCGATTCTTGTGCCGATTGAAAACGGCTTTTGAATCATGTTAAAACCTTTTTTATAAAGCATTTTCACAGTGTCACGAGCCGAGTGACCAATCGCCAAAATCAACGCATCAGTTTCAACATCAATGCTCGAACCATTTTTTTCGTACGTTATACCTTGTACAAAATCATTAAAAACGATAACATCTGTGAGTTTGCTCTCAAATTCAACCTCACCGCCAAGCGAGATGATTTCCTCTCTCATGCTCTTAACCACACCGACTAATTTATCAGTGCCAATGTGAGGTTTACCAGAATAAATAATTTCTTCAGGTGCACCATGAGCCACGAACTCAAGAAAAACTTTTTTACAAAGCGTGTTTTTGATGCCAGTTGTGAGCTTGCCGTCCGAAAATGTTCCAGCACCACCCTCACCAAATTGTACGTTAGATTCAACATCTAAAACACGAGATGTGAAAAACTTATTCACGTCCGCTGTACGAGCGTCAACATCACGACCACGCTCAATAACAAGTGGTTTAAGTCCAGCACGAGCCAGTGTAAGCGCTGCGAAAATTCCAGCAGGTCCAAAACCAACAACCACAGGGCGATATTTGCTTGTACGCTTGTTTTCTGGCAGTTCGTAGGTGTAAGGCACAGCCAAATTTACCTTGTTTGAATGGATACGTCTAATAATTTGCTCATCATCGCTGTCAACTTCAACGTCAACAGTGTAAGAGAAAAAGATGTTATCCTTTTTTCTGCTGTCAATTGATTGACGTACAATCGAAATCGATTTGATTTGCTTTTTGTCTATCTTAAGATTTCTTGCGCACGCTAAGGTTAAATCCTCCTTAGTCGCATCTAAATTTTGCTTAATTTCACTAATTCTAATCATGTAAATAATCGCACACTCAATCAAAAACCAAAACTTTTGATTGCTTATGCACCTTCCTTATATTTTTTCATTCGTAATCACATTTTGACCGCATAATCTGCCACTGCTCCACGCAAACTGCAAGTTGAAACCGCCACAAAGACCATCAACATCAAGAAGTTCACCGCAGAAAAACAGATTTTTATGCTTAATTGATTCGAGTGTATTTATATTAATTTGTTTTGAATTTAAGCCACCACTTGTGACTTGAGCATCTGAAAAGTCCTTAACACCAGTCACTTCAAACTCAAATTCTTTGCATTTTTGAGCAATTCTTGAAAGCACATTTGCTGTTTTCATTGGTCGGTTCGCAGCAATATTCAAGCTTTTTAAAATCACCAAGCCAATTTTTTTTGGAATGAATCCAGTGAGCAAGTTTTCAGGTAAAATATATCGGTTTCTTTTATATATTTCATTTAACTCATGTGTCAATTCTTCATGTGAAAAGTTTTGAACGAAGTCAATCGTAATTTTTGGGTTTGTTTTGCTCTTTTGAAAATGGCGAGTGACAAAGGCAGAAAGCTGCATAATCGCAATGCCAGAAAGTCCATAATCAGCAAAAAGAATTTCGCCCACTTCCTCTGCAACAGTTTGATCGTCTATACAAAGTGCTAACTTAACATTAGCACGCACGCCTTTGAGCGGCTTTGTGTACGTTGTGTCAGTTGTCAGCTTTGTGAGTGAGGGCGAAACCTTAGTGAAACTAAAGCCGTACTTTTTCAAAAAGTCATAAGCATTAAAGTTTTTCACACCAGCCTTACCACCGCAAGCGAAAACGACTTTATGAGCAAAATGAGAATCTCCCAAGTCAAAGCCACCAACAACTTTTTGCAGCTTATTCACTCGAAAATCACAGACAAAGTTCACACCAAGTCTTTCACATTCAAATCGAAGCACATCAAGCACACTAGTCGCTTGATTGCTCAGTGGATACACACGACCTTCGCTGTCATGTCTAGTGTAAAGACCGAGCGACTTGAAAAAATCGAGATTATCCAGCGCTGAAAATTTCTCATTAACAGCTTTTGCAAGCTTAGTATCGCCGAGATAAAAATCTCCGCCAGCATTCAAATTTGTTAAGTTGCAGCGACCATTACCAGTGGCAAGAATTTTTTTGCCAACCTTTTCATTAGCCTCATAAATCGTGATGTCTGCTTTTACGCCTTGCCGTTTCGCTTTTCTTGCACTTTCAATTGCACAAGCCAAGCCAGACGCACCACCGCCAATAATTGCAATTTGCATTTTTTCACCTCATGTAAATTATAATAGTTTTCTGTAATCGCCCTTGAAAATGATGAGCAAACTGCCCTTAGTGACATTGATTATGCAAGGTTTATCGATAAATTCATTGCTCACACCAAAAGGATAAGCGCTGTCCATCTTAGCATTTTTCAATTCATATTTTAAATTTCTGATAGTCACACCATAACTTTTATTAGTGAGTGAAAATATAGAAATATAACCAGTGCAATCACGATTTAGGCTTAAGGAAGCATTTTTGATAGTTGTGACAATGGTGTCATCATCGATGATAACGCCCCAAGCTTTATGTTTGTTGATGTAGCTCAAAAGCTGAATATTAGCTATAGAATGGTCAAAACGTGAGCCGCCAAGACCGCCGAAAATAAAGAACTTTTTATATCCTTTTTCAAGTCCACAATTCACAGCGAGCATCATATCAGTTTCATCTTTTTCGCTAGGGAAAGATTGAATCGCTTCGTGTACAGGCTTCGCCACCGCAGAATCAAAGTCGCCAACAATCAAGTCAGGCTTAATATTGAATTTTTTCGCATGATCATATCCGCCATCAGCGCAGATGATATAATCATTATAACTAGTTTCAATTTCAAGCGAATTAACATCGCCAGCACCAATAATGTAACAAACACCACCCATATCAAACACCTCCAATTTGAAATTTCTTATATACAATTAAGTATACCATAATAAGCAGATTTAATCAAGCACAATAAAACTCAATAAAAATCCATAAAAACACTTTACAAAATAGCGTTTTAGTATTAAAATAAGAAGATAGAATATATTAAGGAGTACTAAATGAATATTCAAATTTTCGGATCATCTAAATGCTTCGATACTAAAAAGGCGCAAAGATATTTCAAAGAAAGAAACGTCAAATTCCAATTCATTGATGTTGCAAAATTTTCAATGAGCATGGGCGAGTTTAACAACATCAGCCGAGCAATCGGTGGGGGAGTTGACGCACTAATCAATCAAAAGAGCAAAAAAATTGACTCGTCATTTATTAATTATTTGGCAAGTGAAGAGGCTAAAATTGAAAAGTTATTAGACACACCAGAACTTTTCAAAACGCCGATAGTAAGAAATGGAAAAAAAGCTACACTGGGATTTTGCCCAGAAATTTGGAAAGAATGGGAGTAATAAAATGATAACACAAGAACAAATTGACAGAATTAACGTGCTTGCAAAAAAAGCAAAGTCAGCTGAGGGCTTAACAGAAGCAGAGTTCGAAGAAAGAGCGCAGCTTAGAGCAGCATACATTGCAGCATATAAAGAAAGCCTAGTTGGCACACTTGAAAACACTTATATTGTTGATGAAAAAGGCAATAAAACAAAAGTTACAAAAGGCGATAAGAAAGCTTAAGTTTTGTGAGTTAAGGTTTTGACATTGAGTTTTGTAAAACCTTGCGGACATGGCAAGCCATGTCCCTACAATAGGAAAATTGTATGGGCTACCTCAATGCAAGTAACTTAAGGAGAAAATAGATTAATAATTAAAAAATCGAGATGAAAAACAAAAAAACCAAAGAAAAACAACAAACCAAAAATCCAGTGCCAACCCCAAAGAAAGCCACCGCAGTGCGAGAGGATTTTCAAGGATACTTCCTTGAATGCTTTTTTTCGTTTTTCTTTTTTTCCAGAAAAAAAGAAAATGCCATTTTTTTGGTTACTTTTTTGGGCAAGCAAAAAAACGTAACGCCCCTGCGGCAGCAGAAACGGCACTAACCGCATCAACAAACAAAAAAACAAAGCGAAATTTATCCACAACAACAAATTATAATCGATAACCAAAACAGCCTCCCTCTCGAGGGAGGTGGCACGAACTTGTTCGTGACGGAGGGTTCAAGAACGATAACACAAAACCCAAACCATTGCATAATCAAAGAAATTGCAAAAATGGGAAACAAAGAGGAGTAGAACCCAAGCGTGTTGATTAGAGATGTTTTTAATTGAAAATCATTTTTTCATCTCGTAGGGTCGACCCTGCGTGGTCGACCGTTGCTGGTGTTTCGTGGTTCACGAAACAAAAAACAACGTATTAAATGAAAACGAATGCAGAAAATAGCCACATTTTCAATAAATTAGCAATAACGGCGACCTCGGTCGCCAGTTTTTTTTGGCGAAGCCAAAAAATTGTACTGCCAAAAATCAATCGACTAATTCATCTAAATCATCTATATCAAGAGTTTTTGAAAAGATGATAGTTTTATAAAACTCGTCACCATTTTCATCTGTGTAAGTTAAGCTAGTATCAACTTTACCATATGAACTTATTACAACTTCATTGCCATCAAGTGTAACAATTCCACAGTAACCAGTGTCAGCTCCTGAATATTGAGAAGCTTCAGTTGTACCATCTAAATAAATGTGAGCAAGTTTAACTAGATATTGCCCATCATTGCCCTCTTTTAAATCTTCATATGTACCAACCCACATCATAAGACCTTGGGAGTACCAATCCGAAGAACTGCCATAAGCTGCGGCAGTTTGAGAATCTCGTACGATAGACCTATAAGTGATAACTAGTCTGCCATCTTCTAAATATTCAGCCTTTAAACGCTCGCCATTTAATGAAGATGGAAGTGCTTCAAAATCAGACCATGTTTGCCCCTCGTCTTGAGAAAATGCAATTAAAGAAGGAAAATATTTATTGTTGCTTCGAGTTATAATGCAAAGTTCATCGCCTTGACCCTCGTCACTGCGAATGATTTCCACTTCGCAAATGCAGGCGGTGTATTGAATTATCCATTGATCGCTTAAATATTTTTCTGGCTCGCTCCACTGTGCTTTGCCGTCTTCGTCAATGGTTAAGATGCTTGAATAGTTATTAAAACTGCTATCGTGGAAAGTGCCGAGCCATTTATCAACAAACTCGCCATCTTCTTTAAGCTGAGTGAGTGAACTCATTGCAACAATTGCGCTGAGGTTTGAAGAGCCTAATGTTTCATAAAACAGCTCAAACTCTGTCCATGTTTGCCCCTCATCATAAGAAACACTTGTGTTAAATCCGCCATAATCAACGCCGTCATTCCAGTTTGGAACAGCAGAAATTAAAACTAAGATATCATCACGATCTGACTGTGTAAACTCCAAACGATAAACTGTTGGTGTTTCCCTTGAATCTTCCCAAGATTCTGGGGTGTCTTGAACTTCGTCAGTGTACGTCAAACCATCATCATAGCTGATTTTTGTTAAAATGCTTCCAAGCCCATGACCTTGTGGGTAAACTTGCAAAATTCCGCCATCATTTAATAATATGGAATCAGGGTGAGCTAAATAGTTAGCCGAGCTGTCAACAACTGTGAAATCATAAAGGTATTCTAAGCTTTCGTCAATGTCATCAGGCATTACGCTCAAGTCTATAAACTCAATATCACTTTGAATATATTCAAGCTCTAAGCCGCCGCTCCAATCCCAAGAAAGAGTGTCATACATATGATCGCTCAAATTGCTGTCGCTAGAAATGCCAATAATAAAACTAACTGCCATATAAAGAATAAACTTCAATAAATCTAACATTTTTTCTCCTCACTTTTTTAAATTTCCCCTAATTGTTTTGATTTCGTTTGTAGTTTTATAAACCGCAAAAATTATTTAACCACCTTATCAAGGTCGCTAACATCAATAGTTTTGGAAATTATAAAAGTTTTAAACTCTTCTTTGTTTTTATCGTTCATGTATTTCTCATTTGCACCGAATCTGCCATATGAGCTGACAACGATTTTATTGCCACCGATTGGTGAAAGTCCGCCATAACCGGTGTCAGCGTGGGCGTTGTTGTGAGTTTGAGTTTGCCCCTCAACATAGGTGTGTGAAACTTTGGCTATGTATTGCCCCTCGCTGCCATTTTTGAGATCGTCATAACTGCCAACCCACATCAAAAAACCTCGAGAATACCAGTTTTTTGCAATGTCATATTCAAGAGCGGTTTTACGATCACGGCAAATGCTTCTAAAAATCACAACTAATCTGCCATCTTCGAGATATTCTGCCTTGTGTCTTTCGCCGTTTAATGAGTCTGGAAGTGGGCGAAGTGGTGACCATGTTTTGCCCTCGTCTTGCGAAAAAGTGACACATGAATTAACTGTTTTGCTTTGACTTCTTGTGAGCATACAAAGTTCATTTCCAAAACCTTGTTCACTGCGAATAACTTCAACTTCGCACATTTTTGAGTACTTCTCAAGTGCTCGGTGTTCAGTTAAAAATCTTCTTGGTTTTGACCACTGTGCATTGCCATCTTTATCTATAGTTAGAGTTGAAAAATAGTTGTGGAAGCTTCTATCGTGGAAAGTTCCTATCCATTTATCAACAAATTTGCCATTTTCTTTGAGCTTTGTGAGCGAACTCATGGCAACCATGATGTCAAGCTTTTTGCCGTCGCACTTGTCGTGGTACAGCTTAAACTCGCTCCATGTTTCGCCTTCGTCTGCAGACACAGAGCAGTTGAAACCGCCAGTGTACGCCTCTTTGCCCCAACGTGGATTTGACGAAACTAAAATGAGCATATCTTCACGCTCGACTTCGTCAAACTTCAAGCGGTAAATCGTTGGTGTTTCTCTTGATTTTTCCCACTCCTTACGAGGATTTTTCAAAACCTTATCGTAAGTCAAACCATCATCAGAGCTAATTTTTGAAGTGATTTCACCCTTGCCATGCCCTTGAGGGTACACTTGCAAGATATCCCCATTTTTGAGCAGCACGCTGTCAGGGTGACCTAAATAACCATCTTTGATGTCAACTGTGTTGTAGTTATAAAGGTATTTCAGCTCATCTGGTGTGCTTGCTGGTGCTGTTGTTAAATCGATGATTGGAATTGTTGGATCAACCCATTTTGTGTGCAGTTTTTTGCCAGCTGGATTGAGTTTGACTGCTAAATCATCAAGCCCGAGTTTGATGTTGAGCTTTGATAAGATTATGTTTGTTTTCATATAGATCTCCTTTTGCTGTTTTACTTGGTTTGTTTTACACATTTATTTAAATTAATTAATGGTTTTGGTTTTGTGTTATCGTTTTTGTCGTTTGCGTAGCGGTTGATTTTTCTGCCGTTCTTGAACCCACCTCCCTCGAGAGGGAGGCTGTTTTGGTTATCGATTATATGTTGTTGTTGTGGGTAATTTTCCGTTTTATATTTATGTTTTGTTGTTGCGGTTAGTGCAGTTTCTGCTGCCGCAGGGGCGTTACGTTTTTTTGCTTGCCCAAAAAAAGTAACCAAAAAAATGGCATTTTCTTTTTTTCTGGAAAAAAAGAAAAACAAAAAAAGCAT
>JAWXUR010000057.1:0-13435 GCA_044426265.1 Clostridia bacterium | reverse complement strand
CACTCCAGTTGATTGTTATTGTATCGTAAGAGCTTGAAGATGAGCTGAATTTTGCTTTGAATGGGTTTGTTGTGAATGTGTAAGTGTCGCTATATGTGCCCCAAACAGTGCTGCCAGTTGCTTTTGAGAATGAGCGAAGTGAGAACTCATAATCTGTTGCGCCGTCGAGGTCGGTTACTTTGTATGTTGTTTCGCCGTCGTAAAGAGTGTCGATTTTGACGCCGTTCATGTAAACTTGGTAACCAGTTGCACCCTCGTCTGCTTCCCAGTCGAGAGTGAGCCATGTGCTGCCGTTTGTCACTGTGATTTCTTCGACAAAAGTAGGGGAGATATAGTCGAGTTCTTGAGTTTTTGCGTCGCCGCAAACTGAGCAAGTTGCCGTTTGTGTGCCTTTTGTTGTTGCAGTTGACTCAGTTGTGGTTACCCACGAACCATAGCTATGTCCAGTTGCTGAAATTGTTTCGGTGTAGGTGTCGCCACAAACTGAGCAAGTGTAAGTTGTTGAGCCAGTTGATGTGCATGTTGCTGGTGTTGTGATAGTGCCAGCATCATATGAGTGTCCGTCTGCGCATGTGTCTGTAGGATCTGTTACAGAACCTGAATTTGAATACTCAAAATTAGCGTTAGTCAAACTGTCGTTATTTTCTTCAATAGTTATGTTGTCCCATTGCTCTTGAGTTGCTAAATAATATACAGTTTCTAAGCTTTCGCAATCAAAAAATGCATATTCATCTATGTATGTAACTGAATCTGGAATAGTGATTGTTTCTAAGCTATAACAAGCATAAAAAGCACCTTCTTCAATGCGTGTAATAGAATTAGAGATTGTTACATATTTTAAGCTTGTACAAAATTCAAATGCGCTAATACCTAAACTTGTAACTGAATTTGGAATTACTATTGTTTCTAAGCTATAGCAAGCACCAAAAGCTGCTTGACCGATAGATTCAACTGAGCCGCCAAATGAAACTTCTTCGAGCACTGAAAAATCAATGAATGCATAATCGCCAATGCTTTGAACTCCATCTTCAATGACTATTGATTTGACTGTATCAACATAATAGTACCATGGACAATTGCTTTGGATCTCAAAGCCTACTAAATCAGGCTCCCAGCTCCACATTTCTCCAGTGCCGCTGATTGTGAGAACTCCGTCTTCGTATGACCAAGTTAAATTGTTGCCACATTCACCACTAGTTGGATCAGGTTCTGGTGTTTCAGGTTCAACGACATCGGATTTATCCTCACAAATAACTTCGAAATCCAAAGTAGCCCAATAATCTTCATCATAATACGTATATGAAATTTCATAAGCATTCCATTGAGTCAATGAACCGCCATAATAAACAGTTTCCAAATTTTCGCAGAAGTGGAAAGATGAAGAACCAATTTCTTCAACGGTTGCACGAATGCTTATGCTTGTTAATTTTGAACAGTTATTAAATGCATAATCACCAATACTAATAACTGATTCAGGGATAGTTATGGCTGTTAAACTAGTGCAACTGCTAAATGCATAATCACCAATACTAATAACTGATTCAGGGATAGTTATGGCTGTTAAACTAGTGCAACTGCTAAACGCATAATCACCTATATTTTCAACACCACTGCCTATTGTTACGCTAGTTAATTTTATACAGCTAATAAACGCATAATTTCCAATGCTAACAACATTATCAGGAATTATTATGCTAGTTAAACTCGTACAAGTTGAAAATGTGTAATCACCTATATTTGTAATATTTTGAGGTAAAGTGATGCTTGTTAATAGCAAACAGTTAGTGAAAGCATAATCACCAATATAAGTGACACTTTCAGGTATTGTTATGCTAAATAAGCTTGTGCAACGAGAAAAAGCATAATCACCAATGCTTGTGATAGTTTCAGGCAAAGTGATGCTTGTTATGGTTGATAAACCATAAAATGCATAATTTGGTATTGAATCAGACCAACCAAATTCGAGGTCATAATCGCCACCAATAGGGCCTGCTGTTTTAATTGCACAATTATAAAAAGCACTTTCACCGATGCTAGTTGCTGAGGCTGGAATTGTGATGCTTGCTAAGTTTGTACAATTGTAAAAAGCATATTTGCCAATAACTTGAACTGAATTTGGCATCGAGATGCTTGTTAAACCAGTACAGCCGTAAAACGCATATTCATCAATTTGTTCAACCTTATCAGCGAATGTGAATTCAGTTAAGCTACTGCAGCCGTAAAACGCATAACCGTTAATGGTTTGAAGTGAATTTCCAATTGTTATGCTTGTTAAGTTAGAACAATTACGAAATGCATAATTTTCGATGCTTAAAACTGTGTCTGAAATTGTCACACTTTTTAAGTTCGAATATTCGGATGCGAACGCACTAGATGCAATATTAGTAACACCATCTTCAATTATAACTTCTTCAATGTAACTTCTATAATCATACCAATCATAGTTTGCATAAGTTGTTGAGCTCATTTCGCCCTCACCACTAATTGTGAGTACACCGTCATAATCAAGTGTATAAGTGAGATTGTCACCACAAGAGCCAATTGCTAAGTAATAGCAAATTATATCTGCAGAAATTAAGTAACTGTTATACGAGCTAATGCTAATATCGTCCCATTGATTTTCTGCGCCATTATAATAAACTGTATTTAATTTTGAGCAACTATTAAAGGCATATTTTTCTATGCTTGTCACTGTGTTAGGAATGGTTATTTGAGTTAAGCTGTAGCAACTTTCAAATGTATATTCCTCAATAGTTGTTATTGAATTGCCAAGATCAACAGTTTCTAAACCTGTCTTCGTAAAAGCATAAGATCCTATGCTAGTAACTGAGTCAGGAATTATAATATTATTTAAATTTGAGCAACCAGCAAGCGCATATTTACCAATGGTTTCAAGAGAATCAGGAAGTTCAACACTTGTTAAGTTAGAACAATAATAAAATGCATAATCACCTATGCTTGTAACAGAATCAGGGATATCTATACTTGTTAGGCTTTTACAGGAACGAAGTGCATAGCTTGGTATTGAATCAGTCCAGCTAAATTCAAAATCATAGCCACCGCCGATAGGTCCAGCTGTTTCAAATGTACAATAATAAAATACAGAAGAGCCCAAACTTGCAATTGAACTTAACATTGTCACGCTAGATAAGTTTGAGCAATTGAAAAATGCATAATTGCCAATACTTTCAACTGTTTGTGAAACTGTTAAACTTGTTAAGTTACTATAACTCGAATAAAATGCATAAGCAGGAATGTTTATGACACCTTCTCCTATCACAATCTCAGTAATATATTTGCTATAGCTATACCAACTATAACTACCATATGAATCGTAAGAATATATTTCTCCTTCACCAGTAATTGTGAGAACACCGTCACCATCAATGATATATTCAACATTATCGCCGCATGAACCAAAAGCTATATAATCGCAAATTATATTAGCTGATGTTAAATTGTCATTATATCCACCTTTACTTAGCGAGTTCCATTGGCTTAATGCTCCTTTATAATAAACTGTGTCTATATTTGCACAGCTATAAAAAGCATAATTTTCTAAACTCGTAACTGATAATGGTATTGTTACGCTTGTTAAGTTTGGGCAACCACAAAAAGTGTAAGTTTGAATAGTTGTAACACTATTTGGAATTACTACGCTTTGTAAATTTGAACAACCATAAAATGCATAAGATCCGATATCAGTAACTGAATCAGCAATTGTGATGTTTTCTAAACTTAAGCAGTAGTAAAAAGCATATGCATCGATGCTAAGAACTGAATCAGGAATTATTACATTTGTTAAATTCGAGCAATTAGAAAAGGCATAACTTGCAATAGTTTCAACTGAATCTGGAATTGTATACTCCGTGTCAGTTTTACCAGATGGATAATAAACCAATTCAGTTTTGTCTTTATTAAATAAAACACCATCTTCGCTAGAATAATATGAGTTATCTTCGTCCACGTTTATGCTAGCTAAATTTGAACAATTATAAAAAGAATTGTTTTGAATGCTTTGAACAGAGCTTGAAAGAGTCACGTTTTGTAAATTAGAATAATAAGTAGTAAAAGCGTAATTTGCAATGCTTGTGACACCTTCTTCAACTATAATTTTCTCAATATCATCGCAATAAGTGTACCAACCATATTTTGAATAGCTAGTATACTCGGTCATATCACCTTCGCCACTAATTGTGAGAACACCATCAAAATCAATCACATAAGAAAGTGAAGTGCCACAACTGCCAATAGCAAGGCAATCCAAAATCACATTTGCTGATGTTAAATCTTCATTACCATAGCTAATATTAATTGAATCCCATTGACTTTGAGCACCATTAAAGTAAACTGTTGTGATATTTGAACAAGAAGAAAAAGCATAACTACCTATTTTGGTGATTGCACCTGAAAGAGTTACTGTTGTCAAATTCGAACAATACTCGAATGCATAATTTCCAATGGTTGTAACTGAATTAGGAATTACGATATCAGTTAAGCTTGAACAGTAATAAAATGCATAATTGCCAATACTTGTGACTGTTTCAGGAATTGTTATGTTTGTTAAATTTAAAAATTTATAAAATATATAATTACCAATAGAAGTGGCTCCACTTTCTATTGTTACAGTTGTGATTAAATATTTATAGCCATACCATGGAGATGTTGTGTAGGTATTCTCAGAGTAACTTGACATATCACCTGTTCCAGAGATTGTAAACTCGAATTTATTTGTTAGTTCCCAAGTGAGATCGTCACCACATGAGCCACTGTCAATAATAAAATCTTCACATAATTCATCATATGAATAAAAGTAGTTTGCTCCTGTAAAGTAAGTGTTATTTGTGCCAACACTAACTTCACTCCATTGCTCTTGAGTTCCTGTGTAATACACAACTTTTAAGGTAGTACAACTATAAAACGCATAATTACTAATACTTGTTACTGAAGTAGGTATAGTTACGTTAGATAGATTTGAGCAGGAATTAAAAGCACGCACACCAATGCTAGTAACTGTGTCTGGAATTGTTATTTTAACGATACTAGTACAACCGCTAAAAGCATAAGAGTTAATGCTTGTAATTCCTTCTGGGAAGGTTATACTTGTTAAATTGGAGCAATTAGTGAATGCATAACTTGGTATATACTCAGTCCAACCAAACTCATAATCATAGCCACCGCCAATAGGACCAGCAGTAACAACAGCGCAGGCATAAAATGCATAGTCAGCTATATTAGTTACTGAGGCAGGCATAGTTATGCTTGATAAACTTTTGCACTCATAAAAAGCTGAATTTCCGATAGAAGTGAGAGTGTCAGGGAAGTCCATGGTAGTTAATTTTGAACAAGTTGAAAATGATGTCCGTCCAATAATTTCAAGCGAACTAGGAAGATTAAAATCTAATAAGCTTGAGCAATAAGAAAAAGCACAGTCGTTTATGCTTGTAACAGAATCAGCTATGGTTAAATTTGTTAAATTTGAACACATATAAAACGCAAACATTCCGACTGAAGTAACGCCTTCTTCAATTACAACTGATATAATTGAACTTTTGTAGCTGTACCAAGGGGAAGTAGAACTACTAGAGTAATTATACATATCTCCTGTTCCGCTAATAGTTAAAGTACCACTATCAGCATCAAAAACATAGCTAACATCAAGACCACAGCTATCGCTGTCATCACTAACATCAGCAGCCGAACTATTGATAATTCCACTTAAATCTAAACTCCAATCTGGCAGTTCAAGACCTACAAATCCGCTCAGCGGCACACTTGCCACCATAATAACTACACTTAGCATAACAGCCAAGCTCTTTTTGATATTTTTATTCATCTTTATCTCCTTTATTTATAAAATATTTTAGCTCAAAGCATCTACAGAGTAGATTTATTCAGCCACTTGAATTTGAGTGTTAACTCCTTTCAATTTATTTAACTGTTTAATATTAACAAATATTATTTCATCAGCAAAAACTTGAATTTACAGTCTAAAACATAATAAGTTAATACTATATACGGATATTATATCATCATAATAAGCAGTAGTCAATATCAAAACAAACAAAACTTATAATTAAGCAATAAATTAGACACATTACAAGGAAAACAAGACAAAAGTTCATTTGGAAATTTAATTGATGCTTTTGTTGTCGTACAGCCTTTTTCGGTTTACCGAAAAAGGTTACCAGACGCCAATATCATTCATTAACTATAAAAAATGCTCAACCTAGAAAATTTACTAAGTTGAGCATTTAAGCTGAATTATATGCTTTTTTCGCTGTGTAACATTTCGAGCTAAAATGGAGATGCTGGAGTTTTTTGCGGAAAACCGCAAAAAATTGTACCCCAAAAATCAACATTTATTAAGTGAAAAAGTGTCAAAAAAATCTTATAAAATAATACAAATCAACCCACTGCAACCCTCATTAATAACACGCTCAAGTGTTTCTTGAATCTTCATGCGAGCATCAGTTGGCATCTTATAAAGCTTGTTGTGAAGTCCCTCATTAACAAGGCTATTGAGAGTTTTGCCAAAAATATTCGACTCCCAAATCTTAGATGGGTCTTCTTCAAACTCTTTGAGTAAATACATAATCAGCTCTTCAGATTGACTTTCCGAGCCGACAATCGGCGCAACTTCGGTGTTTATGTTGGCTCTCATCATATGTGATGCTTGTAGCAAAGAACCGGTTTTTTATTTCTGTTAATTACATAGTTTTCCTCTTCATCAAAAACTTTGAAATAAACTTTTAAATTTATCACTTTTTTGTCGTCAGTTTCATAAACTTCGATTCTTTCAAGAAGCGTGTCAATAACTGCGTTACTAAAGCCGTCACTAAAGTCAAGCTCGTGCGCAATTGCCTTTCTCAAGGTTTCAACAGTGATAAGAACTTCCTTATTTTTTTCTTCTTCAAGCTTAAGCTGCTCAATTTTTTCTTCGTCATTTTTGATGTCATTATTGAAACTAGCGTTCCTTTGCATAAACTCTTCATCAGACAAGTGTCCCTTGATATTCAAATCAAGGAGCTTGTCTTTTCTTTTTTTGAGCGTTTCAATTTCAACTTTAAGTTTAGAAATATCTTGCCTAATACTCGATTGATTGCTGATAGTAGAATAGGTTTGCACTAGCTCATGAATGATGTCAGCTCTATTTTTAACCAGCTCATTATACGCATCTTTCATGATTTCATCAAGCTCCGTAGTGTAGACCACTGGAGTTGTGCAACTTGCCCTACCTTTTTCAGCGTACATTTTACATTGCCAAACTTCCTTGTCACCTTTTTTGTACTTGAAAACTGTACGATAGAAAAAAGTTTTATGTTTGCCACAGATAATTTTGCAGCTATATTTGTATTTATTATTGTAGTTGATGTGATTATTTTCTTCCTTACTTTTTCTGCGCTTTGCCAAAATATAATTAGCCTTGTCCCACAGTTCCTCTGAAACAATCGGCGGCACACTCTCCTCATCTTTGTACATAACCCACTCATCTTGATCAAAAACTTTGCGATCATTAGAGCGAAAATCATATTTAGAGCTTTTATTGCCGCAGTAATATCCCTTGTATTTTGGATTAACAATAATATTTCGAATCGAGGTGAAAGAGAAGTCGTTACCCTTACTATTTTTGATGTCCATTTCAGCCAAGCGAGTGCAAATTGACCTAATTCCAAGTTTTTCAATGGCGTACATCTCAAAAATCATCTTCACCAGTTCAGCTTCTTTTGGCTCAATAACTAGCTTACCATTTTCCTTTGTGTACCCCCAAATGCGACTATTTCCCAAAACAACGCCATTTTCAACAGCACGTTTAAATCCAAACTTAACACGCTCCGAAATTTTACGCACCTCATCTTGAGCAATGCTAGACATAATCGTGAGCCTAAGCTCCGCATCAGGCATAAGCGTGTTAATATTATCACTTTGAAACACAACACCAACCCCATTTTGCAGCAGCTCTTGAGTGTACTTGATACTGTCAAGCGTATTTCTCGAAAAGCGTGAGATTTCTTTCGTGATTATCAAATCAAACCTGTCAAACCTACTATCGTCAATCATTCGCAAAAACGATTCACGCTTAGTGACGCTCGTACCGCTAAGCGCCTCATCAATATATCCCTCAACATAAGTCCAATTTGGATTTCGACAAATGAAGTCTTGATAATAATTCACTTGATTTTTCAGCGAATGCGCCTGCTCGTCCGTACCAGTGGAAACCCTAGCATAAAAAGTCACTTTTAGCGGCAATTCGTAAATCGACTTACCACTGTTTAATTCTTTTCTTAAATCGTATATATCCATTTTGATAATTCCTCCTTTAGCTTTTACACTATTGTGTTACACGCTATTATACATATGAGATTATGTATTGTCAAGCCTTTAATATCAATTCTTTTGCTTTTATATACATTTCTTCGCTTATCATGTCTTTTTCATATAAATTTTTGTTTATCGCTAGTTTTATTTCAATAATAAATCTTTGTTTTTCTTCTTTTTTAATAGTGTAACTTCTTTCAGCCATTAATTCACCGTTCAATTTTTATTGCCTTTCTCACTTTTTCTATATTCTATGATTTAATTTCTTATTTAATGCTGCTATCTTCTATCTTGAAGTTGATTTTTTGGCAGTCATAAGCGTTTTTCTAATTAGTTTCAATTCGTTACTATGCTCACTTAAAAATCGCTCACAAGTGCCAAAATCTGCCATACTCAACACATCTAAATAGTTGTGCACCTGAGATATTAAATTTTGGCATTTCAAAAAATCTGTTGAAAGTTCATCATCAACACTCTTAGGTGTGAAAAACATTTTTTGAGATTGCAAATAAGATAAATATTTGTTAAGCATTTTAATTTCGCTTACAACGTTCTTTAATAATTTATCCTTATGATTGAATTTGGTTTTTATCACCGGTTTAGGTTTAAAATTACTATCATCTAACCCAAAATCACGCATAATAATCTTCGCACTATCATACTGCGAAACATCATGCAGCTGTGCAACAAGCGAAATTACATCACCGCATTTTTGACAACCAAAACAATAAAAATGATCATCATAAAGTTTCATAGACGGAGTTTTATCATCATGAAACAAGCAGCTAACAAATCCACTGCGATTAATTACAATACCGTAAAACTCTGCAACTTCTTTGAGATTTAAACTTTGCTTGATTTTTTCAAATATACTCATCTTTCAACCTCGTTTCTACTTTTCTTCATTGATTGCAAATACAATTTAAACTGCTTTTCAAGACCTAGTTTTTTGAGAAATGAATACACTGTTTCTTTGAACTTCACAAGTTCAGCAATCCTTGATTTATCTTTTCGAATGCTCAATCGACCAGCGATAGACTCGGTTTTATTAAGCTCGCTTTTAAGATTTTCGTTATTATCTGTGAGCTGGCTTATTTTTGCATTTGCAAGCTCAAGGTCTTGAGATAACTGTGCTTCTTTTTTCTTGCTTACCACATGCTTTTTAGCGAGAGTTTGTAGCTCGATGAAATCATTTCTATCAACAATCAAGCTGTTTTTAACAAGTGGTACTGGCTTAACTAGAATGTTATTTATTGATTTGAGCTTAGTTTTCTTTTTCTCAATATTTTGAAATTTTTGTTCTTCAGCAGCATTTTTTATCTGTGCAATTTCGAGTTTTTCCTCTTCGGCAGTTTTCTGCATTTGTACAACTTCAAGATTTTGTTCCATGTTTACCGTTGCATTTTTGATGCGTTGGTACTTCTCAAATTCCTTTTTAGTTTTGAATTTAGCCGTACTGATGTGCTGCTACGTACTACCTCTTTCACCTCGAGAAATATCATCATAACCAAGGCTGTTGACGTACTGCGAAAATCGGTCTTGTAGCAGCGAGTACGACTTGACAAGATGAGGTTTTCTGTCCTCACCAATTTCATTATGAGATGCCCATTTTTTCGAGTGGCTGACTTGCGTGATTACCTCTTTTACAGTACCAATTAAATCCTTATCTTTACACCTTTTCGTCCACTTAACTTCCTTTTGAACTGTCGGAACATACACCACATGAAGATGATAATGATACACGTCTTTTCCAAGTTTTTTTGACACCTCTGTGTTAAGCTCATCTGCGTGCATTACGGCTGATAAAATGTACTGTTCGCCACCTACTTCTTCAATCGCAAATTGATAAACTTGCTCGAAAAATCCAGCTGCAAATTCGTATCCACCATGCTTTTCAAAGTAAAGAGTATTAACATCAAAAAGGAGTTCGTCGAAGTGTACTGCATCGGCTTTCAAGCCTTTTGTACTGATGATACCTTTGTCGCACATTTCATCAAAAGTGTTAATGTAGCTATTCGTGGGACGTTTAAAATGTATATTAAAATTTGATTCTTCAAGGTGTACATCTGGGTTTGTGTACACCTCATTTTTTCGCTCGTTGTGACGTTCAATGTTTTTAATCTGCGAGCGAGTGTAGCGCCCATTTCGTACAACGCTGTGGTTGACACCACTGTTTTTGTTCATTCATTAATTCCTTTCACTGCGCAATTTTAACGCATTTTGTTTTTTCTCAAGGGGAGCAAAGCGACTGTAGCACACCTTTTTGAAAGTGTGTAACCCACTATGATACTTTCAACTTCGTTGCAAAGTACCGTGGGGCAACGTGACGTTGCATCCATTGTCGCTTCGCTCTGGGTTAGCCGTAAATTGCGATTTACAGCTAACTTATGACGATGACGATATTTTTATATACACCCCCTCAGGACGAAGTTTTTCGTTTAGGGGGTATGTATAAATTGACTGTCATATCGTCATTTTACAATTCGCTCTAAGTAAATGTTGCGACTTTGACACGTTCTCATTGTTTTAAAATCAATGTTGTAACTTGATTTTAGTTGCTCGCTTACGCTGTCTAACTTCGTGTGATTGAGCGAGGAGTGATGTTTACTGAGTGGTCAATTTTGCTAAGACGATTGACTAATTCAGAAGCAGTGCCCATAAATTGGACTCCCAAAAAGTCATTAATTAACTGGCAAAATTGGTCGTCCGTTTCGTCTTTTTCTCTGCCGTCATTGATGCCTAAAAACTTCCATTTGCAGTGTTCTTTTTCAAATTCAACGTTGAAACAAAAGCCTTCTGTATCACGATTTGCGATAGTCAATTTGCCTTTGCCCTCGGTGCGATTTTCTTTCTCGAGTACCCACACACCATCAACTGCACCGACTAAACCAGTGCTGCCTGAGAGCGTATTTAATGGGTCAGGGTCGTACATTTTTCTTGTGTGGTGTACAAGAATCAATGTGATTGTGTTGCCCTCTACAACTTCACGAAGCTTGTTAATATCTCGATAATCACATGAATACATACTCTTGTCTTGAGCTGAATTTCGCACTCGTTCGAGGGTGTCGATAACGATAAGTTTTGTGTTTGGATAAGCTTCGATAAAGGCTTTGATTTGCTCGATTAAGCCGTTTGTTATTCCTTTTGCTGAGATTGCGAAGTGCAAGTTTTCGGTTTCGTTTTCTTCTTCGATACGCTGTAAACGTGACTTTAAACGTGGGTGTGTATCTTCCAACGCTAAGTACAAAACCTCGCCAAGCGAAACGCTGTACGACCAAAAATCTGTTCCATTTGCCACTGCGTTGCAGATGTCTAAACTGAGCCATGATTTGCCTATTTTGGCACTGCCTGCTAAGATAAATATGCCTTGTGGTAGGATTTTTTCTATGCTGAATTTTAGTGGCGGATAGTTGGTTTGCATTAGTTTTGTGGCTGTTATTGTTTGGAGTTGTGGGATTGGTTTTTGATTGTTATTCATTGATAGCCACCTCTTTTGCATTTGATATGAAAGCATAAATTGTTTGCTCATCAATCAAAACTCTATTACCACTTTTTAAGTGTTCGAGTTTACCAGATTTGATAAGTTTACGAATGTTGTACTCAGAAAAACCGTCAATAAGTTTCGACGCTTCTCGAATAGTTAAAAGTTTAATTTCAGTGAACATTTTGTGCCTCTTGTGTTTAATTATTTTAGTTTTTTATAAATCAACGTTGCTTTATGTTTCATATCTTATCAAATTTCTCATAGTGAATGGATTATGTTTCAAAATTGAAAAAATCGCAAAAAAATAGCCTCATTTTCAGATTTGAAAACGAGACTATAATTTGAAAAATATTAAGTTTTATTATATAATGTCCGCCGAGGTGATTAAAATGAAAGATAGTATTTACACAGACCCAATAGCGTTAACGATGGACGAAAAATTAAAGGATTTAAGAAAAGAAAAAGGTTGGCTTATGAAAGACCTTGAGGGTAAAACTCAAATTAGCAAGTCAACCTTATCAAGATATGAAAGTGATCCGGATTATTTGATACCCTATCAAGATTTATTGAAGTTTGTCGAGATATATGACGTTTCACTTGATTATTTATGCGGCAATACATTGCAACGCAAACAAAATCAAATGCCAATTGACGAGCTTAATTTGACTGCTGGTGCAATGAAGTTTCTAAAATCAAATGAAAACATAAGACTTTTAAATGAGCTTTTGTCTTGCGTACATTTCCCTAAGCTTTTGGAACTTATTGAGTTTTTTGTTTCAGGTGAGTTTCAAGCAGAAGTCAGCGATATGCACGCATTACACTCTTTATCATTGAAAATTTTAGATAACAGCGAAAATAAAGAACCTATCTATGTTGATGATGTTCTTTTCAACCAAGCTGAATTTGATAATACCGATTATCAAAGATTTATAATTACTGAACAGTTCAATATTATTGTTAAACAAATTTTGAGAGAGCGCAAGAAAAACGTCAATGCTGGTAGCGTTTCTAAAATTGGCATAGTTAGAAAACGTATCAATGGAATTTTGAAAAGCAAGAAAATCAATGTTAAACCAAGTTTTTCTGTTTTATGTCAGATTTTAGGTGTTAATCTTGAGGGTGTTTCTAAGGAGGATATTGAGGTGTTTAAAGGAATTGTTACCAGTGGTAATTTGTATAGGATTATGAACAATCAAAAAAGCGTGCCGATGAATAAATGGCAGGAGAAGAAGGTTGTTGGGAAGAAGAATGGTAGAGGTAGATAAATAGCATAAAAATAAAAAGACACTTATGCGATGTATTGGCTTGCATAAGTGTCTTTTTGAAATTGTTTTTTTTTTTAAATATTTATGCTTGAGTGTTTTTAAAGAGCATTTTTAGGTGCTTAAACGGATGGTTATTTGTGTAATTTGTAATAGACAGAAGTATGTGTCAGCTAATAAGTGGTAGAGAAGATGACTGTTGTAAATAATGATAGCAGGGAAGTAAATGAAATAAATTTTTCGAATATTTTATACTTATAATTTGCCTTATGAGAATGTAGGCGGCGAAGTTAGATGTATAGCTGATGAAGTGCCTTTTGATATTCCTGATAGTTGGGAATGGGTTAGGCTTGGTAGCATACTAACAAAA
>JAWXUR010000056.1:0-13450 GCA_044426265.1 Clostridia bacterium | reverse complement strand
GCGAGCAAAAGTTACGCCCAGCGGCGAGCGTGGACGAAAATGATGAATAAATCAAAGTGGAAATCATCGACACAAATTAACCATTAAATAAGAAAAAAACGCTTAAGTTGCTTGCATTGGGCACGACCCCTGTGTCGTGCCGTTGTTCGGTTTCGTGTTTACACGAAGCAAAAACCACAATGTTTAAGACAAAATGAATAAATCCCAACGTCGGCACGACACAGGGGTCGTGCCCTACAATGTTTCGAATGTGGGTTCACAGTGTGTGACTTTCAAACACAGCGTGAGCGAAGCGAACTGTACAACAGAAAAACGAAAAATAGAAAATAAAAATAACAGATATAAGGAGAAAACAAAATGAAACTAGCTTATCGAATCACTACCCCAATTTTAGCCATCGGCGCTATTGTTATGGGCGTTATGCTCAAACTTTTCCAATTTGTCCTGGGCGGCATTGAGGAAACCATCGATTCACTGCTCACAATCGCAGAAGCTTTCGGTGTTGCAACAACTTATGAATATTCAGCTTATGAACTTATCGAACTTCTTGCAAGCGGAATGTCAACCACAACAGAGGATTCTGAAACTTTGCTCGAGCTCCTCGCTCCACTCATTCCTCAACTCATTGCATTTTTCGTGTTCTTAGCTTTCACACTTCTCACTTTCGTGGTTATCGCTGGTTTGGCTGCATTTAACAAGAGCAAAAAATCAGTTATCATCACATCAGTTGTGGGCATCATTTTAACTTTCGTTTGCATCGGTTTAAGTAATTCAGCTTTTGCTGTTATCACAAGCGGCGAAATTTCAATCAGTGACTTAATCGCACTTCTTATGCCAGATTCAACCTTGATGCAGCTCGCTTCTTTGGTTGTTAGCATTTCATCTGCAACTCTTTCAGCAGGTTTTTACGCATTATTTGGTATGTTCCTTTTAATCATCTTGTGGTCTATTTTTGCTGATTGGCTCATCAAAAACCCAATTGAGAAAAAACGCAAGTCATATAAGAGAAACTCATTGATGAAAAAAGTTGATATGTATAAATCATCTAAGAAAGCTCGTCAGCTTGTTAATGAGAAGAAATAATTTTAGCTAATATCCTAATATAATAAAAACAGCACTATCCACTTTGTTTTGTGGATAGTGCTGTTGTTTTTTTTGTTTCTCTAAGCGCCAACAGTGGCACTACCAATGCAAGTAGCTTGTTGTGGAAAAAATCGAAGATTTTTAGATCATAACTGTTTTTTTCTAAGTATAAAATTAAAATTCAAACCAAAAACCAAAACTAGCAAATCAGCCGAGTTCCTCCAACACAACTTGCATAACCGAATTTGCAGCTGGAATAGCATCACTATAACCAGTACCGCCATTTTCAATGCAAACCACAATCGCATAAGGGAAATCTTCAAGCTGCGAAAAACCAACAAACCATGCGTGTGGCTCATCGTCAGCAACTTCTGCCGTGCCAGTTTTGCCGCACATCTCAAGGTCTGGGAATTTGCTATCGCCATAATAATTCACAACATTTGAGCGAAGCATATCAGCCATAACGTCCGCAGTTTCAGCGCTTAACGTTATGTTGGAGCTTTCGATGCCTGTGTAATCGATTAATTCGGCACTAGACTCAACGATATATGGAGTTATTGCCGTGCCTGAATTTGCAATTGCGCCCATGAGCATGAGCATTTGAGTTGGATTTATTAAGGTTGTATATTGCCCAATGCCAGCCCAGCCGATGTCGATATCGATTGAGTCACTTAAATCAAATGTGCTTTTTACAGTGGTCGCCTTGCTGACATCAATGCTTGTTGCAAAGCCTAAATCTCGCACTGTTTGAGTCATGAGCTCTGCGCCAAGCTCGATTGCAAGCTCTGCAAATGCGCAGTTGCACGAAACGTTGAGCGCTCTTTCAAAGTCGATTGTGCCGTGTACGCTATTGCAAATAACGCTGCCATTTTCGGTTTCATATTCGCCAGTGCAAGTGAAAGTGCGAGTGTAAATATCTTCAATGTTTTCGATTGCGCAAATGCCTGTGACAACTTTGAAAGTTGAGCCAGGAGTATACACACCAGAAATGCTTCTGTTGAGATAAACGCCGTCATATTCACCGTCTACGTTGGCTGCAATGTCGTCTGTTGGTTTGTCTTCAGGATCGAAAGTTGGTGAAGAAACCATGCAAATCACTTCGCCAGTTTCGTAGTTATAAACAGAGATTGTGCCATCATAGCCACCGAGTGCTTCGTACGCCGCTGCGCTCACCTGTGCGTCTATAGTCAGCGTTATGTCAGAGCCATCATCTGTGCTCAGCGTGGTGTAAAGTCCATTAACAAAGTTATAGCCAATGAGGCTTGATTGGTAAAGACTTTGTACGCTTGTTGCGATATAATTTGAGGTGTCACCGACAACGTGAAGAGTTGAAAGTCTAACAGTTTCATCATCGTTATACACTCGAGTGCCATCGATTGTTGTTGCTAAGATTTCACCATCTCGATCATAAATTGTGCCGGCAACTGTCATAACTCCGCTTGTGTAGACGTGGTTGTTGAAAGTGTAGCTGACCCAAGTGCTGCCATAGACTATGAAGCGATATAGTAAAACAGAGAGCAGGGCAAAAAAGACTGCCACGAGAGCAAAAATTATTTTTGAACGTTTAGCTGTGTTTTGCATTTTGTACCTCCGATTGTGAATGTTTGTGTATAAAAAAGTGAAAAAAGAAAAAACAAGCAAAGCTTTACTCAATTTTTCACGAAAAATTGCGGTTTCTTAAGGCAGAGCCTTAAGTCGCTCGCCGCAGCGAGCGAAATCTCCCAATTGTCAAAAAAATCAGGAGGATAGCAAAAGTGTCCAGTGGACATTTTTGCGTAAGGAACCCTATTAAGGGGTTCCTTGATTTTGCCGCAGGCAAAACAAAGCAATTTAACCATCACGAAAAAACTATAAATAAACGCTTAAGTTGCTTGCATTGTGGATAACCTTTGCAGTTGTCCGCAAATTTCCACTGACCTTCGGACAACCGCAAGGGTCGTCCCTACAGTTGGGAACTTAAGAATTTTCAACGTTGAGGAAATTGTAGGGCACGACCCCTGTGTCGTGCCGAAGTTGGGATTTATTCGTGTTTTCTTAAACATGGTGGTTTTTATTTCGTGAAATCACGAAACCGAACAACGGTACGACACGAGGGTCGCACCCAATGCAAGCAACTTAAGGATTTCACACGTAGGGACAGGCTTCCACGCCTGTCCGAAAGTTAGAAGAATTTTCCTTTTATAGAGCAATATCGGGCAGCTTCGGGAGGGCGTGGAAGCCCTCCCCTACGTGGTGAGTGGTAATTTTTTCCTTAAGTTGCTTGCATTGGGGTCGCACCCTACGTATTTCCACCGAAATTCTTCGAAACTCCTACACAAACAATCATTTCTGATTATATAACGTCGGATAAGAACGAATATCCGCAGACTTAATAAACGCAAAAAGTGCCCAAGAGCAAATCATGCTTGAACCACCTCTTGAAATGAAAGGCAGTGTTACACCAGTGAGTGGTAAAATGTCGGTTATGCCGAAAATATTTAGGCAAATTTGGAATAATAACAAGGCGCTTGCACTGCACGCTGCGATTGAATAAAATGTTGATGGTGCAGATTGAGAGCTTTTGATTGCGTAAATTGCAATGAAAGCGAAGCTTATGACAATTAAAAAGGCAATTAGAATGCCCATTTCTTCGCAGACCATGCCGAAAACTAAGTCAGTGGTTGAAGCGAAGATATCTCTTAATTGTCCGTTGCCAATGCCAAGACCGAAAAGTCCACCGCTGACACTATAAACTAAAGTTCTTGTTTGTTGGTAGCCGTCGCCATAAACATCGTCCCACACATGAGTGTAAGATGAAAAACGTGAGGCGACAGTTGGCAGCATCCAAATGACTAAAATTGCACCTAAAAGTGCACAAACGCAGATGAAAAGGATTGACTTCCAATCGCCTGAACGCATGAAACAAATCACGATGAACGTGAAAAAGAAAATCAGCGCCGTGCCGAAATCTTTCATGATAAATAAGATGCCAACGCAGCCGATAGCGTAAACCATGTATAAAATGATGCTTCTGCTTGTGAGCAGTTTATCCAAACTTGCAGCACCGACCATGATGAAAGCAACTTTCATAAATTCCGATGGTTGAATTGAAAAACCGCCAATTTCCAGCCAGTTGTAAGCACCATTTGTTGCACCGACGAAAAATCTGATATACACATAACAGCCAGCGAAAGCAATCAGCGAAAACACGCCCACAATCGAGCGCACGTACATCACCCTTTTAACGTCCTTGAGGAAAAATAGCACACCATCATAAACCACAACACCGATGATAACAGCGATAAATTGGGTTAAAAGATAGCCAGTATACACGCTTGAAGTGATGCTCATTCCCAAACCGCTTAAAAAGAAAGCGATAAATTCGAGTTCAAAACTCTTCTTTTGCAAAAATCCACGACCAACGAAGAAATAGACCCATTCAAAAAAGATGTATGAAACGGCGATTAGTGCCACTTCGGCGTAAATTTCGTCACCTTGAAAGATAACTGGAATGAAAGTGAACACTTGAAAAATGGTGAGCAACGACAGGATAAACGTGCCGTCAACATATTTATATTTATTTCTAAGCTTGTCACGAGTGCTCAATTTTTTTGAGCTCTTTTTCACGTTAGCCATAAATAACTCCTTTTTATGTTTTGTTTTTGTGTGGGCGGTACTAATACAAGCGACTTAAGAGATTATTAATTAATTGAGAATTGAGAATTATGGGAAAAATCAAAGATTTTTTGGATTGTAATTTTCAATTCTCCATTATTATTTTTTCGTTATTTCCTTAAGTTGATTGCATTGGGGGCGGTACAGTTTTTTGCGGTTAACCGCAAAAAAAGTACGGTAAAAGCGGCGAATTTGCTCAATTAAATCGAGCTGCCGTAATTATAGGTGTAATAAAATCTTTGGTTTGCGATTTTAATTATGTCATTTTCAAAAAGCAACTGTGGCTCTTTAATCAAGCTGCCATTGAGATAGCAGCTGTTTGCACCAACTGGATCAATCGCCCAGCCATCGCTATATAAAACAAGGACAGCGTGAGTCATTGCAACATTGGTCAGCTCAATTTTGATTTCGCTTGTGCCAGCTCTGCCAATTCGAGTTGGCGTTTTGCTAACAACATGAATTTGCTTTGTTGCGCTGTTAACTAGGGCTGGTTTGCGCCTTTTTGGCATTGGATTGCCTTGCTCTGCCTTTGGTGGCGGTGCACTTGATGATTTTTTAGTGTTAGAAAGAGGCAAACTGCCATTATCTTGTGGCTCAGCTTTTGCCGAATTTTTGCCAGCTTGAACAGGGTCATCAACAACTCTGAAAGAAAAACTGCGTGTTGAAAATTTGATAGTGTCAAAATTATTGATTTTTGCACGCTTTTTCAAAACCGCTGAATTAACACGAGTTGGATTTTTTGAAAGTAAATCGTAAATATACCAACCATCGTTTCTTCTGCAAATCACAGATTGAAACTTCGCAACATCTTCATAAGGCAAAACTATATCGCATGAATTGCTTCGACCCAAGGCAGTTTCCCACATATTAAGCGCATAGCGTGAATTTGAGCTGGTGTCGATAATATAGGCATATGTGGTTTGTTTTGCTCGCCCTAAAAGTAGGGTCATTATGCATTTAACCAAAATAATTATTGTTAAACACGGCAGTAAATATCGTGAAATGGCAATTATAGCGTCCATAATTTTTCCTCCTATTTTGCAATTTTATTGATTATGTAATGGTTTGGGTTTTGTGTTATCGTTTTTGCGTTTGCGTGTTGGTTGAATTTTCTACCGTTCTTGAACCCTCCGTCACGAACAAGTTCGTGCCACCTCCCTCGAGAGGGAGGCTGTTTTGGTTATCGATTTTATGTTGCGAAGCAACATTTCATTATGCGAAGCATTATTTCATTATGCGAAGCATTATTTCATTACGAAGTAATTTCACTATGCGAAGCATAATTTCACTGTAAGCGAAGCGAACTCTGCTGCCGCAGGGGCGTTACGTTTTTTTGCTTGCCCAAAAAAAGTAACCAAAAAAATGGCATTTTCTTTTTTTCTGAAAAAAAGAAAAACAAAAAAAGCATTCAAGGAAGTGTCCTTGAAAATCCTCTCGCACTGCGGTGGCTTTCTTTGGGGTTGGTACTAGATTTTGGTTTGATGTTTTTCTTTTATTTCTTGGTTTTTTGTTATCGTTTTTGTGTTTGCGTATTGTTTGATTTTTCTGCCGTTCTTGAACCCTCCGTCACGAACAAGTTCGTGCCACCTCCCTCGAGAGGGAGGCTGTTTTGGTTATCGATTTTATGTTGCGAAGCAACATTTCATTATGCGAAGCATTATTTCATTACGAAGTAATTTCACTATGTGAAGCATAATTTCACTGTGAGCGAAGCGAACTCTGCTGCCGCAGGGGCGTTACGTTTTTTTGCTTGCCCAAAAAAAGTAACCAAAAAAATGGCATTTTCTTTTTTTCTGTAAAAAAAGAAAAACAAAAAAAGCATTCAAGGAAGTATCCTTGAAAATCCTCTCGCACTGCGGTAGCTTTCTTTAGGGTTGGTACTAGATTTTAGTTTGTTGTTTTTCTTTGGCTTTTTTGTTTTTCACCTTGATTTTTTAATTATTAATCTATTTCCCCCTTAAGTTGTTTTCATTGCGATTGACCCTACAAAATGCGATAAGTTAATCCCTAAAACTAGCTTCAAGGCGATAAATAACTTGCCCTAAATCAGAAAATCTTTTTTCATATTCAGTCACAATGTTACCCTCAAAATCGCTATTATGAAGATCAAGTGAAACGTTTTCAATAAGTAAGTTACAATAAGAGAACTCCCCAATTGAAAACTCGAAAAACTTCATGTTATCTGTCTTTTGATAAATTCTTGCGCCGTCAACCAAGAGTGTTTTGTAAATTGCTAAAAACTCTCTGTGGGTTAAGCGGTGTTTAGCGTACTTGTCTTTTTGGAAAGGACAAGAGAAGTTTAAATAAAGCAGCTCGATTGATTTTGCTGGAAGGTATTTTTCTAAGTACTCCGCACCAGTGCAAATAAATCTAACATTAGAAATATTGTCTTTTTTAGCCTTTTCTAACGCATGAACGATAACATTTCTTGTTTTTTCAACAGCTAAAAAGTTAGTGTCAGGTCGTCTTTTAGCCATTTCAAAAATAAATTGCCCTTTACCGCAACCAATTTCAAGTTCAACCTTGTTTGTGTTGCCAAAAATTTCTTCATAGCTTAAAAGCTGCTTTTCCAAAAGAGCCTTGCTCAAGTCTTTTTCACTTGTGTCAACCTCGATTAACCAATCTTGGCAAACCGCAATTCTTTCTTCGAGGTTTTTCTTTTTTCTCATTCTCATTTATGATATCTCCTAAGCTTTTATTTTAATTTAATTTTTACGTTTTATTTTTTGGTTTTTATTTCAAGAAAAATAATCTACCTCTAATTTTACCACAAAAACAAAAAATTTCAACCTATACAGCTGAAATTTCTCACGATATCTCACTTAAAACCGAAAAACTAGCATTTGTGGTTTATACTTACCAAAAATGTCAATAAATAATTTCTAAATCTATGCGTAAAAATGAATAAATTTAAGTTTTGTACATATTAAACTTTTAAATAATACATAATTCTGGTTTATAGTAGTATAAATAAAAACTACATTATTACATTTAGATAAATTGGAGATGCTATTTTTGATGGACGTTAAAAGTTACAAAAAGAAATTACTGATAAATATAAATTTTCGAAAACGCTTATTTAAACGCCGTACATATGGCGAAAAAATCGAACTTGAAGTTTATTCAGCACAACAAATTTATCGTGATAAATCAAAGAAACACGTTAAAATGACTCCATTTTTAGTTGCTTCTAATGCACCATGCGTGGTAGTTTGCCCAGGTGGAGCGTATGAATGGGTGTCTAAGGTGAAAGAGGGAATTGATTTTGCTCTTGCTTTAAACGAAAGAGGATATAATGCTTTCGTACTAAGTTACTCAACAGCCAAACACGCCAAATTTCCAGCACCAATGAATGATTTAGCCGCTTGCATAACGTACATCAAAAAAAATGCCGACATGATGAATGTTGATGCAACAAACATTCACCTTATGGGCGCTTCAGCAGGTGGGCATTTATGCGCATATTTTGGAGAAAACCATGAACTTTTCCAAACTGAAGACGATGAAAAAACATATTCACTCAAACCAAACTCAATCGTTTTAGCTTATCCAGTGATAAGCATGAGCGAAGATTTCCACCGAGTTTCGAAACTGAAATTGCTCGGTGCAAACCCAACAGCTAAAGAAGTACATGATAAATCCATGGAATTTAATGTGAGCGAAAATTATCCGCCAACATTTTTCTTTCATTGCAAAGACGATTTAAGTGTGCCGGTGAGCAACTCAACACGCTTTGACATTGCACTCACCGATGCAAAAGTTGAGCATAAAATGAAACTGTTTGATAAAGGTGGACACGGCGTAGGTCTTGGCAAAAACACAGATGCCGATGGCTGGATTGATGAGGCTGTGGAGTTTATGGATAGGTTTAATCGATGAAAATAATATAAAAAAATAAAACTACTGCAATTGACTATTAAAGTCATGTTTTGCAGTAGTTTTTTTGCTTTATTTTTTCTTTTTCTTACTTACTACCAGTAGACCCAAATCCACCCTCACCACGAACAGTGTCATCAAGTTCATCAGCTTCAATAAAATTAGCCACAACATAAGGAGCAATCACAATTTGAGCAACTCTTTCGCCAGTTTCAATTTCATGTGTAAGCTTGCTATGATTATGAATAGCAACCATGATTTCACCACGATAATCGCTATCAATAACTCCAACTTTATTTGCAGGAGCAAGACCTTTTTTGCAAGCAAGACCACTTCGAGCGTAAATCAAGCCAACAAAGCCATCAGGAATTTGCATAGAAAGTCCAGTTTTAACGAAAACAGTTTCGCTTGGAGCAACTGTCATTGTTTCATCGCAGCAAGCGTATAAATCTGCGCCAGCAGCGTACTGCGTGCCATAAGTTGGCATAATAGCGTTAGGGTTTAACTTTTTAATTTTAAGATCGTATTTCATTGTTTAAGTTCCTTTTCTAGTTTTATAGTTATTTTATTTATTGTCGTTTTCCCAAAGGATAACTGCATTTGCTTTTTCAGATGCCTTAACATCGATAATACGCTGGTTAGACGAGCCTTTAAAGAGCAAGTTAATATCTTTGAGCTCCTCAACAAACTTGCCGTCAACCAAAATGTCAATGCAATCTAACATACCTTGCACATTTTGTGGGTCAGCGTGCTTGCCGTTTTTCATGTAGCTATCATAAAGATAACCAGAATAACACCACACGTTTTTTTCAGGATAGGTAGCCTTGATTGTTTGGAGCAAGTCACAAAGTACGGCTCTATTTTCCGGCTCGAAAGGTTCACCGCCCAGGAGTGAAAAACCTTTTATATGCTTCGGAGCTAGTGCAATTATGATTTCTTGTTTTTGTACATCGGTGAATGCTTCACCGTAATTGAAATCCCATGCTTCTTCGTTGAAACAGCCTTTACAGTGGTGGGTGCAGCCGCTAACGAATAGTGACACACGAACACCGACACCGTTGGCTACGTCGAATTTTTTTATTGTTGCATAGTTCATGGCTTTTCCTCTTTTCTTTTTTATTACAAACTAACAGAAAAAAAATTTGTAGGGAACGGTCTTGACCGTTCCATGTTGGGCTAGTGTTAACCTTTGGAACGGTCAAGACCGTTCCCTACAAGATACGAAAATTCAGTTGAAATCTACGGACAACCGCAAGGGTTATCCCTACAGTTTGCAAGGAATTTTTGTAACCGTAGGGGCGGATATTATCCGCCCGAGAAACGACAGTAAATTTTTTATTGTTTCAATTTATAACCGATAACAAAAAACCAAACAAAATATAAAATCAAATCATACTGTTTGATATCCGCTAAAACCGACAGCTATCGCTGTCGGTTTTGCTGATTTTCTTTGTTGGTTGGTTTTTGCTGACGTTTTTAGTCCACAAAACAATCAGCTGTCGCTGTTTGTTTTGCTGCCTTCATGAAACTGTCCGTAAAAATCGCTTCGCTCTTTTACTGCTAACGCAAATGCAATATCATTTTTTCTTTAGATTGCTATTGTCGGAACTATATCGCTTTTCGTTAGTTTGCTTTATTTTTTCGCATTTGCTTTTTTCAATTTTTGCTTTATTTTTTGAATTGCTTGGGGTGTTTCGCTCGTTGCGACGAGCGCCTTAAGGCTCTGCCTTAAGAATCCGCAATTTTTCGTGAAAAATTGAGTAAAGCTTTGCTTGCTTTTTTCTTTTCTTTTTTTCTGCTCGGTGTAGCCTTTGCCATTTAAGCAAAACTCACTCGGCATTCCCGTCGAGGTACTCGACTATAGGTGAAGAACTCTTGACTTAATCTCCCGAGTCTTACCCTTATTCCAGAAATTCTCACCAAGATAACCACAAGTTCTTCTCGTAACACTCATCTGTCTTTGATCCGTATTACCACAACAAGGACAAACCCATTGCAAGTCATCATTAATAGTAATCTCACCATCAAAGTTACACTTATGACAAAAATCGCTCTTAGTATTAAACTCAGCATATTGGATATTTTCATAAATAAACTTAACCAATTCCTCAAGTGCCTCTAAATTATGACGCATATTAGGAATCTCAACGTACGAAATTGCACCGCCAGAAGAAATTGTTTGGAACTGACTCTCAAACTCAAACTTACTAAATGCATCTATGTCCTCACGTACATCAACGTGATAAGAGTTAGTGTAATAACCTTTGTCTGTTACGTCCTCAATCTCACCGAAACGCTCTTTATCAATTCGAGCAAAGCGATAACAAAGTGATTCCGCAGGAGTACCATAAAGACCGAAACCAAGACCAGTTTCCTCTTTCCACTCATCACACTTGTTTTTCAAGTGGTTCATAACTCTAAGTGCAAAATCTGTGCCCACTTCGTCAGTGTGAGAAACGCCCTTCACAAGTTTTGTCACTTCATAAAGACCGATATAGCCAAGAGAAATTGTTGAGTAGCCGTCATGGAGGTACTTAGTCATCTTCTCGCCTTTTTTAAGTCTTGTCAGTGCGCCATATTGCCAGTGTACAGGGCTAGTGTCTGAAATAACATTGCTAAGTGCTTCATGTCTACACATAAGAGCCTCATAACAAGTTTGAAGTCTTTCATCAAGGATTTGCCAGAAATCTTCCTCGCTGCCCTTTGATAAAATACCGATTTGAGGCAAGTTAAGGCTAACAACGCCTTGATTGAATCTGCCCTCGAATTTATATTCGCCATTTTCGTCTTTCCAAGGTGCAAGGAAAGAACGACAGCCCATTGGTGAAAAGACATTGCCTTCATAGTTTTCACGCATTTTTTTAGCTGAAATATAGTCAGGATACAGTCTTTTTGATGAACACTTAACAGCAAGTTTTGTGATATAGTCATACTTACCGCCGTTCAAGCAGTTATGCTCGTCAAGCACATAAATAAGTTTTGGGAAAGCAGGTGTGATATAAACACCTTTTTCGTTTTTGATACCTTGATATCTTTGAATGAGGATTTCCTCGATAATTCTTGCATTTTCTTCAACATACTCGTCATCTTCTCTAATGTTCAAGAAGATTGTAACAAAAGGAGATTGACCATTTGTTGTCATGAGAGTGTTGATTTGATATTGGATAGTTTGAACGCCAGATTTAAGCTCGTCTGTGAGTCTATCTTCAACGATTTCCTCAATTCTTTGTGCGCTAAGTTCTTTACCAAAAACTTCTGTAAGGTGCTTTTGGAATTTGTCACGGCTTTTTCTGAGGTACTTGCCCAAATGGCTAATGTCAACAGATTGACCGCCATATTGACTAGAAGCAACACTAGCGATAATTTGTGTCATAACATTACAGGCAACTTGGAAGCTCTTAGGGCTTTCGATGAGTTTGCCGTTCATAACAGTGCCGTTATCCAACATATCGCTGATATTGATTAAGCAGCAGTTAAAGATAGGTTGTAAGAAATAATCTGCATCATGGAAGTGAATTTCGCCAGCTTCATGAGCTTTTGAGATGTATTCAGGAAGCAAAAGACGTTTTGTGAGGTCTTTTGAAACTTCGCCAGCGATTAAATCTCTTTGAGTTGCAGCCATAAGTGCATCTTTATTTGAGTTTTCGCTCATAACATCTGTGTTTCTGTTTTGAATGAGTGACAAAATCGAATTATCAGTTGTGTTCGCATGACGAACAAGCGCTCTAGTATATCTATAGATAATATAGGTTTTAGCAAGTTCAAACTTACCAAGTTCCATGATTTTAGTTTCAACTAAATCTTGAATATCCTCAACTAAGATACGATCCTTATTTTTCTTTTCAATGCAATGAGCAATTTTCTCAATTTGCTCATCTGTGATTTGCTCTCTCTCGTCAACAACTTCATTCGCTTTTGAAATCGCAACAATGATTTTTGATGGATTAAATTCGGCTGTTGTGCCATCACGTTTAATAACTTTCATTTTTTTCTCCTTTTGCGTACGTCGCTTCGCTTTCACTGACGAAACTTTTAATTTGAATAAAAATCAAAAAAAATCATCAATAAAACACATTTCATTTTTCTATTTTTCTCGTCTACACTATCCGATTAAATCTAGTGCAAAACATATGTAGACACCCACCATCTTGTGGTACTCATTTAGTTTACCTCATATTTAGTGCATTGTCAACCACAAAAATGAAATAAACACTATATTTTGTGCTTTTCGGTGCTTTACACAAAATAACACCCCTAAATTAATACACAATATACAAAAACATACAACTATATACAGTTGTTGAAAAACAAACAATCACTATATATAGTGCCACAAAAGAACAAAACAACAAGAGTCTAGGCGTCATTTTTCGTTTAAAGAACAATGAATATTGCCTGTTTATGGGCAGCAAGTAAACATTCAAAAAATCCAAAACAGAAAAAGGAAAATTTAACCGCAGTTAAGGGATACTAGATATAGTGTAGATGAAATTTATTGTTATTGTGGGTTTTAATTATGGTGCAGGTTTTATATATCGTAGGGTGTTTCGACTGTGGGTTCACAGGTCAAAGTGTAGGGCAAGGGCTCTGCCCCATACTCGGAAACTTAAGAGATTTTCAATTAGTTTAATCGTATAATTAATTGAAAATTGAAAATGGAGAATTGAGAATTATGGGAAAAATCAAAGATTTTTTGGATTTTAACTTTTTTTTGCGAAGCAAAAATTACAATCGGAGCACTGGCTCCCTTTCAAGGGAGCTGTCAGCGAAGCTGACTGAGGGTTCGACCCTTAATTTTCCATTCTCAATTCTCAATTTTCCATTGTTGTTTTTTATT
>JAWXUR010000055.1:0-13587 GCA_044426265.1 Clostridia bacterium | reverse complement strand
GACACTTCCTTGAATGCTTTTTTTGTTTTTCTTTTTTTCCAGAAAAAAAGAAAATGCCATTTTTTTGGTTACTTTTTTTGGGCAAGCAAAAAAACGTAACGCCCCTGCGGCAGCAGAAACGAGCACCAATCACAGCCACAAAAGCAAATATAAAACGAAAAATCACCAACAACCACAAAACCAAGAACGGCAGAAAAATCAACCAACACGCAAACGCAAAAAACGATAACGTACAGTTGTTAGTAATTAGTAAGAGCACATTTAGTTGTTAGAGAATCTCCATCAGAAAGGTAAGAAAAAATGTCACGATTTTGTCCTCTCTTTTCCTCTAGTTCAGGAAATTCAACATACATAGGCGCTGGCTCATCTGGAATTTTAATTGATGCCGGTGTGAGCGCTAAACGCTTAAAATTATCCCTTGCTCAGCGTAATATTGCACCTGAATCAATCCAAGCAATCTTCGTAACTCACGAGCATACCGACCACATTCAAGGTGTTCGAGTGTTTGCCTCGGCATATGGCACTCCAGTGTACGCAACAAGAGGGACTCTCGATGCTATGGACGAAAAAGGCGTTTTAAATGGCAAATTTCCAGTTTTTGAAGTGAGCGAAAAAGGTGACGAAGTGGGCGGTATGCTCGTCAATCACTTTCTTACTCCTCACGACAGCGAAGAAAGTTGCGGTTTCACAATAAAAATGCCAGACGAGCAAAAAGTTGCCATTGCCACTGATATGGGGCACGTTGATGATGAAATCTTGGCGCATTTAATGGGCTCAAACCTCGTTATGCTCGAGTCTAATCACGATGTCGGAATGCTGCAAAACTGCATGTATCCTTATTATTTGAAGCGCAGAATTTTATCAAAGTTTGGGCATTTATCTAACGAGAGCTGCGCAGAAGTTGCAAAAAAACTCATCGAAAATGGCACTTCTAGGCTGTACCTCGCCCATTTAAGCGAAGAAAGCAACATGCCATCTCTTGCCTATCAGGCGAATTTATGCGAAATTCAAACCTGTGGCGCAGTGATAGATAAAGATTATCTCATGCAAGTAAACTCGAAAGAAAACACTGACAACTTTGTCAGCTTTTAGGTGAATTATGTTAAACATCACACTTATAACAGTTGGAAAACTTAAGGAAAAATATCTGCGTGAAGCGTGCGCAGAGTACGAAAAAAGACTTAGAACCTCATGCAAACTAAGCATTATTGAGCTTGCACCGCAAAAGCTTTCAGACTCGCCAAGCGACAACGAAAAACTTCAAGCCCTAAGTTTAGAGGGCAAAAAGATTGCCGAAAAAATCCCTCGTGGGTCGTACGTTTACACTATGTGCATTGAGGGAAAACAGCGAAACTCTGAAAAATTTGCTCGTGAACTCATGCAGTGCACTGTTAAAGGGTTTAGCTCAATCGTGTTTATAATTGGCGGTTCGTTCGGTCTTAGTGACGAAGTGAAAAAGCTTAGCAGCTCAAGATTTTCAATGAGCGAAATGACTTTTCCGCACCAAGTGGCGAGAGTTATGCTTTTGGAACAAATTTATCGTGCTATGCAGATTAATTTGGGGACTAAGTATCATAAATAGGCTTTGTTCTTTTTTGAGTTTTATTGGAATAAATAAATCTACTACTCACGTAGGGTCGCCCCCAATGCAAGCAACTTAAGCGTTTTTATTTAATAAAATTTAATTTTTTAGTCTTGATATATATGTTGAGAAATATTTTTGTAACCGAGGGGAGGGGTTCTACTCCTCCTTGTTTCCCATTTTTGAAATTTCATTGATTATGTAATGGTTTGGGTTTTGTGTTATCGTTTTTGCGTTTGCTTAGCGGTTGATTTTTCTGCCGTTCTTGCGTTTGTTGTTTTGGGTAATTTTCCGTTTTATATTTATGTTTTGTTGATGCGATTAGTGCAGTTTCTGCTGCCGCAGGGGCGTTACGTTTTTTTGCTTGCCCAAAAAAAGTAACCAAAAAAATGGCATTTTCTTTTTTTCTGGAAAAAAAGAAAAACAAAAAAAGCATTCAAGGAAGTGTCCTTGAAAATCCTCTCGCACTGCGGTGGCTTTCTTTGGGCTTGGTATTGGATTTTTGGTTTGTTGTTTTTCTTTAGTCTTTTTACCTCGATTTTTTAATTATTAATCTATTTTCTCTTAAGTTGCTTGCATTTGGGTCGCCCCTACGATATTTATAACCATACACAAAAAAGCCACCAACTCAAACCATATCGGTCACAAAGTTGGTGGTTAAATTTTGCGTAAGTTTTCCATGTTTTTTATTTAATGTGTGGAAAACTTTTTTTATTTTGTTGGGTAAACGAGTTTTTCAACTGTCCAATCGGTTAAAACTTCTGCCATCATTTTGGCTTCGATTTTAGCTTCTGCGAGGTTATGATCACGATAATTACCGCATTCTTTAGCGCTGACACCTGGCACTTCGCCATCAAAATCCGCTGCAAAGTTTAAAGCGTCATAAGTAAGTTTAATCGCATTTTCAGGGCTTACGCTATCACGAGTGATGAAATAAAAGCCAGTGCGGCAACCCATAGGGCCGAAATAGATGATTGAATTTGCGAACTCTGTGTTACGAACGTAGGTTGCAAAGAGGTGCTCGAGGGTGTGGATTGCATCGTTTTGCATCACTTCTTCAACGTTTGGCACACGAGTGCGAATGTCATAGGTGATCGCATCGCCGTCCACTCTTGAAGTGTACATTCCTTTTGGTAAGATTGTATGGTCGATTGTAAAACTTGAAATTTTTTTCATTTTTGTTTTCCTTTTCAGTTTTGTTTTTGTTTGGTTTTGGTTTTGTTTGGCTGTACATTTTTTTGGTTTCACCAAAAAAAGTTGCGGTGATTTTCAGCGCATTCAATGCGTTCGCTACAAAAAAACCAGATGTAGGGAACGGTCTTGACCGTTCCAAAGGTTATTGCTAACCACACAGAAAAATCCACGTAGTGGAGGGCTTCCACGCCCTCCCGAAGCTGCCCAATTTTGCTATATAAAAGGAAAATTCATCTAACCTTCGGACAGGCGTGGAAGCCTGTCCCTACGTATAAAAATCCTTAAGTTGCTTATATTGAGGTCGTCCCCAATACAAGCAACTTAAGCGTTTATTTATAGTTTTTTCGTGATGGCTAAATTGCTTTGTTTTGCCTTTGGCAAAATCAAGAAACCCCCGCCGAGGGTTTCTTACGCAAAAATGTCCACTGGACACTTTTGCTATCTTCCTGCGGTTTTTGACGATAGGAGATTTCGTTCGCTGCGGCGAACGACTTAAGGCTCTGCCTTAAGAAACCGCAATTTTTTAAAAAAATTGAGTAAAATTTTACATGTTTTTTCCTTAAGTTGCTTACATTGGGGTCGTGCCCTACATTGTTTCGAATGTTGATTGCCATGATTTTTGGCGAATTGTAGGGAACTTCATCAACCAGTCCGTAAAAATCGCTTCGCTCTTTTACTACTAGCGCAAATGCGATATCGTTTTTCCTTTAGATAGCTCTTTAGGAAACGATATCGCATTTTTATACCTTATTCTTTTTTTGTCGCATTTGCTTTACTTTAATTCTTCATTCTCAATTTTCAATTTTCAATTCATTTGGGGTGTTTCGCTCGCTGCGGCGAGCGACTTAAGGCTCTGCCTTAAGAAACCGCAATTTTTTAAAAAAATTGAGTAAAATTTTGCTTGATTTTTTTACACTATACATTGCAAAAAGGTACGAACTGCGAACAGTCCGTACCTTTTGATAATCTTGGGAGATTTAATCTTGATTTGCTTTTGAATTAGCGACCAAACCATGCTGCAATTTGAGCAAAGAAGTCTTTGATTGCTTGAATGATTTCTTCGAACCATGTGAGAACTGCTTCTGTTTGTTCTGGATCAGCGCCCCATTCGTCGAGTTGGTCTTTGAGATCGCTTGCTAAGTCGTTTGTTGCCTCAGCGATTTCGATATATTGCTCTGATGTGAATCCGCCGATAACTTCTAAGAAAGCTGCGATAGATCCGTCAACGAGGTCATAGAAACCTGTGAGTGTTTGCTCAGCAACGTCAACGCCGTAAACTAAATAGTAAAGAACGAAGAGAACTTGATCTGTTGACTCTAAGTCTGCGAAACCATTGAGAAGTTGAACTAACTCGCTTGATGCTGCTGATTCTGGTAAGAAGTCAGTGAGAGCAACAATGATGTTGATGTATGGCTCAATGTTTTCTAAATATGTTACATTGTCGATAACTTCAACGAGGAGCATTGTAACGAGGTCACCATATGCTGCATCACCTACTACTAAGTAGTTATAAGTTTTAGCATCGCCATTTTCATCCATAACAACAGATTCTCTAACTTCTGTTGAGCTTATTTGTTTGATTGATGTTAAGAGTTCCGAGAAAGATGGAATAATGATGTATTCATCAAGACCCTCAACGCTATCATTAAGGCTTGCAAGAAGCTCGTCAACTATGTCAACTAAGTCAAAGTCAAGTGTGAATGAAAGGTTATAGATAGGGCGAATTGTATCAAGTACTGCATAAATTGGAACTAAGATGTTTGAAATAGCTGTGTTTAAGCCGTCTTGTTCAACGAAGTAAAGTAAGTTTGGAAGAATGTCGAGAAGGTTATAAACTGCTGTCATGATTCCATCTTCTGATTCAACTGAATCAAGAAGTGAATAGATGAAAGTTTCCACTGGCTCGAGGATTGCTTCAACGAGTTCTTTGTCATCATCGATTGCGCAAAGAGCTTCATAACTTGGCATTTCTTCATTTGTTAAACCGAATGCTTCGAAGATTGGAACAAGAGCTGTTTCATAGCCATTGCCGCCATATACAACTATTGATTCACCATAGAGTGAAACTTGACCATCTAATAAGATGAACTCAAGAACTGGAGCGATTGGATAGATAAATTCAACTATCATGTTGATAAATCCATCAAGATCACCATCATCAAATGCGTAATCTGTGTATTCAAATGTTGCAATGTGCTCAATGATTCCTTCAACGTCAATGTAATCGATAAGACCGATGTCTGTTACGAGGCCGATAATCATTGTGATTGTTTCATCATCTGTGAGCATTGAGAGGTATGGATCGATTAAATCGAAGATTGATGCTGCTGTGTCCATTGTGATGTACGCTTCGAGCAAATCGTCAACTGTGCCTGTGACAAATTCTGTGATGTCATAACCAAAGAAGAGATCTGCAACCTCAATTGCAAATTGTGGAAGTGTTGTGATAACATATTCAGCTGTTTCTTGAGTCCAATATTCTGAATAGATACCATCTTCGATTGGAACTAAGTAACCATCATCGCCAACAACATAGCCATATGGAACTTCTAATTCTCTGCCAGTGTCTGGGTCAGTGTAATATGTTGTTGTTGTTGTTGACACTGGAGCTAATTCGAAATATTCAACTGTTACATCGTAAAGTTCATCATAAGGTGTTGAGTCGAGAAGTTCAACAACTGCTGCGATAATATCGCCTGCTGATGTTGTTGGATCGCCAAGACCAGTCATACCAACGATATCTTCAATGCTTGCTATTGTTGCATCGTCCATGAATGCACCGAGAAGATCATATATTGAACCATTTTTAAAGCTTGCGATAACATATGTTAAGATGTAATAAAGCACGTCCTCAGCGTCGCCATCAATGTGATAAGCTTTACCTGATGATGGTGCTGTGTAGATAAGAGCTGTTCTCTTTGTTGTTGAAGCTGTGTCTATTTCACCAAGAGTTGCAACGATACCATCGCTAAAGTTAACGAGATCGATGCCAAACATTGATAAGATTCCAACTAAACCGCCTGATGTGTCAAGACCCATGTCTGCAAGATTTAACATTCCGCCATCTGGACCGAGGTCAACATCAACGCCATCTTCGATAGCATCAATAAGACCGTCAACAACAGAAGCTACATAAATAACTTCAGTTTTAAGTAAACCTAAGAGGTCAGGAAGCATATCGAACATTAATGAATAAACAATGCCTGGAAGTGATTCAAGAATGCTTCTAACCGGGGTGTCTAATAATTGATCAAGCAGTGCAAAAATGTCTGTGAAGAGCATATCAACAAAGTCTGTCGCATTGCTACAGTTAGCCGTCACTTGAGCTGCTGTCATATAATCTTTATAACCGAATAATTCGTAGATAGCGCCTAAAACATTAACGTAGCCATCATTTGCAGTTGCAGAAAGATCCAAGTCAATCGAAAGAGAAATTGTCGCTATATAAATATTAGCTTTTGCTGATGCAATTCCTGATTGTGATGTTGACCATGTGTCACCACAAAGAAGAGCACCCAAAAGTGGATATAAACCTTCAAGAACAGCACCCATTGTGTCAACAAAGATGTCATATTTTGTGCCATATTCTGCTTCTGTGTAAGTGCCATTTGCGATAGCTTCATCTATTGCAGCGCAAGCATCATCAACGCCCCAATCCAAGGTCAAAGCGCCAGTGTAAGCATCATAAATTTGAGTTGATGTCCAGCTGCTGCCAGCTAATGTGAGTTTTGCAATAGCATCTGCATAAGTTGTGCCGTAGCCATTGTTTGTTAAAAGAGTTGCAAGTGAACTTGGTGAAATTGCAAGATCTCCTGCTAAAGCAATATCATCAAGTGTGCTACTATAAACAACAGCAATGTCAACGCCGCTATATTCAACTGTTAATGGAAGAGAGATTCCATTGAAAGCATCTGCAACGATTGGATAAATCAAACCAGCAACAACGTTGATGATTGAATCTGTGAAAAGTAAATCTTCAACTAAACCGATAACTATATCATAAAGTTCAGTTTCGTCAGTAACTTCAACACCTAAGAGTTCGCCTAAAACAGCAAGAACCTCAGGGTCTGTTAAAATGCTATCAAGGAGATCAATTATATCTGAGATGTCTTCTTCATCAACTTCATAAGTGTCATCTTTAATCACATCTTGACCTTCATAAACTTCACGGTCAGTGTAATCCACTGATGAAGAAACGTAAGTTGTGAAACCTAAAGTTTCAGCGTATGATTCATAAAGAGGAATGATGTTTGCTAAAAGAGTTGTGTAATTGCTTCTTGTTATTGAATCAATATATGATGTGTAAATTCCATAAGATGTGAAGTCAGCGTAAATATCACTATTGATTGCACCGATAGTGTCTTTAAGAGTGATGTAGTCTGAAACGTCTAATTGACTTACAGTTACATCAACATATTCAGCTTGATAAACGTCCCAAGCTTCAGCAACTTGATCTGTGAAAACTATAGTTAAGTAATCATAAATTCTTTCTTGAAGTGCATCTGCATATTCGAAAACGAAATCAAGCAAAAGTGCTGCTGTTTCTTCATCTGTTTCGTAAATAATTGTATTTTTAAAGGTTTGCAATGTCTTATAGTTAGTTGAGAAATCTGTTAAATCCTCTAAGAGTTCGCTTTCTGAATATTCAGAAATCTCTGTTGTTCCTTTTTCAATGAAATAAGAAACGATTGAAGTAACTTCACATTGGAAAGCTGCTTTGAGTTTATAATAAACTTCGAAATCTCCATCGAAAAGCGCTGGATCGTTAACAACTTGAGATGAATAAGAAGTAACAGTATTTAAATATGAATCAAGAAGAGCATAAACTGTTTCTTGCTCTGTTTCAGAAAGTGTTGTTACATCAACACCGTCATATTTTTCAACTAAAGCATCTAATTCTTGTTTAATTGCATATGAGTTATAAGCATCAACGTTGTCACCGAAGTTCACATAATACTCATCACTAATTTCATATAAAGTGCTGAAATAATCGTAAGCATCATCAGTTGCTTTGTTTAATTCATCATAATAAGTTGTTTTGAATGTTGTGTAATCTGCTTTGATTGTTGCTTCATCAAAAGCATCATAATCAAAGCCAGCATAAACTCCATAATCTGGGCTTGCGATTGTGTAATCATACCAACCTTCGGCTGTGTCTAAATAATCATCACAAGTGTTTGCAACGATGAAGTTATCATAACATTCTTCATAAGCAGAGCCATCTTCAAACATTGATGCGATAATAGCAATTTCATCAGCATCTGATGAGCTACTATTACCAAGACCAACGATTAAAGCATCACGCACAGCAACCATGCTGCTAACTGTGCTTGCAAATGAATTAGGGAATTGAGCTAGCAAGGAGTAAGCATCTGCGAATGTTGGATAAGCTTCATAAAGGTTTGCCATGAATTTTCCATAAGCATCTGCAAGTTCAGCAAGTGAAGTTGTGTCAGTTGTTACATACTCTACTTTATCACCACCATTGATATAATCGCTTGTTGTGAATGCATAACCTCTTACATAGGTACTAGTAAGACTTGTTTTTTCTGATAAACGAGTGTTTGTAACTGTATAAGTGGTTTTGAGAGACATATTTTCATAATCTGTTGCATCATTATCTGAATATTCCAACCAACCACGAGTATCATCAGTTGTGATTGTAATGTTAAATGATAAGGCACTACCATAAGAGCCTGTATCTGCATTATCCCAAGCACTACTACCATAAATCTTCATATTGTCAGTATTAACACCAGAAACTTGTTGTAATTCAGAGAAACTATAAAAAACAGTGTCAATAAGAGTTTCAACAGCGTAATTTACATAGTTAGAAGAACCCATGCTATCTTCGATACGATCTTTCAACTCATTGCTAATTGAATAAATGTTTTCACCTTTTAAAAGGCGATTATAGGAGTTTGTACTTTCCAAAGCGATAGACACAGAACTACCATAACCATAAGTAGTTGCTGATTTATCAGAATTCCAATAAACACAATAATCTGCCTCATACATAATGAGGTCAACGATATAGATAAATGCAGCATAATCGTCATAATTATCTATGTAAATTGTGCTGTCAACCCGAGGTCCACTTCCGTCACTATAAATAGAAGATGTGGTGTAAGTGAATGATGAATCTAAGCCTGCAGTTGCATTATAAAACTGAAGCATAGTGTCGCTCTTAAGAGCTGCTGTTAACTCAGTGAGTTTTGATGCAGTTGAAGCCACTGCAGCTGAAGCAGTGAATTGCACGCCAAACGCAACTGTGCAAGTGCTAACAAGCATAACCACAGCCAAAAACGTACTGAGAACCTTTCTTAAATTCATTTTAGTCTTTTTCATTTTAAAGATCTCCCCTTTGTAAAAAAATAATAAATTTAATTTGCAGCCACTCCGCCTAGAGATAGCTACAACATCATATCTATATTATACACAAAAAACAATTTTTAAATTTCCAGAACGGAAAATAACTGCAAATTATTCAAAAATTTTTCATCTTTGTTTATAATGTACTAAATAAACAAGTGATTTTTTTGCATTTTCACTAATTTTATGTATGAGCTATTAAGTTAAATTTCCCTTTTAAACAAATGAAGGCTTTTTGCGAAAAAAATATAATAGACAAACTATAGGCAAAGCTCTAATAAGTGCGAATTTTCAAAAAAAGAAGTCGCCTTGGGGGTACAGTTTTTTTGCTTTGCAAAAAAAAGTACGACATCGGCGACCTTCAAATTTTAAATTTATTTCATATATCTTTGAACGTAATTGGCAACCCTTTGCATATAACCTTCGCCATCGATGACGATGTTTGTTGCATGAGAAGAGCCTTGCACAATGAAAAGTTCTTTATCCATTGTTGGCATTGGGCAAAGATTGTAATTTTCCATAGACATAGTGTATGGCACAAGCTCATCTTCGCTGCCATGCACGAAAAGTGCTGGAATTTTCATTTTGCTGACCGCCTCTTTGGTGGAAGTTTGCTTATATGAATAGCCAGTGGTGTGTTGATTGATAACGTCAATCACGCCAACAATTGGCTTTTTCAACACGCCAAATTTTTCGAGTTTCGCCTCAAAAAGTTCACCAGCGCTAGTGTAGCCACAATCTGCAACAACAAATTTCACGTTTTGTGGCAAATTCTCGTTGCCGCTCATTTTGAGTACTGTTGCACAGCCCATTGAAACACCGTGCAAGCCAATTTGAATATCCTCGCCAAAAGTTTCGTTCATATATTCAAGCCACTTCATGCAATCTTGGCTTTCATAATGCCCAAAACCGATATATTCGCCCTCGCTTTGCCCTGCGCCTTTGTGGTCAACAACAAAAACGTTGAGCCCCATTTGCACATAGTAATAAGCAAAAAGGCAAAACTCGATTCGTGCGTTGCTACGATAGCCGTGAGCACCGAAGATATATTTATCGCTTGGCTCTTGCGATTTTATGAGGTAACCTTTGAGTTTTTCGCCAGTTTCGCTGATGATTTCATGCTCCTCGCATACGTTTTCATCAAACCAGTTAGTGTATTTATCACGAAGTGCAAGCATTTCTTCGTCTGTGATAACTGCCATGTTTTGTTCGATTTTTTTGTACACTGGGGAATTTCTTTTAACGATGGTGTCGTTAGCAACTGTGAGTGCTGCGATTGTTGCAGTGCCTACAGTAGCTACCGCTGTTATTAGTTTGTTTATGTTTTTCATGTTGTTCTCCTTGGTTTTGAGTTTTAATTATTTGTTTTCCAATATGAAAAAATTAATTATGAAATATGCTTTTGTAGGGAACGGTCTTGACCGTTCCAAATTGGGTTTGTGCTAACCTGTGGAACGGTCAAGACCGTTCCCTACGTTTTTTGAAATTAGGTGGAAGTTTGCGGACAACCGCTGAAAAGAAATTTGCCTTTGTTTGATAAAAAGGGACTGTCATAGCTGACAGCCCCTCTCGTTTTAATTTTGATTTACGCTAAGTTAAACTTAGTATGTAAGATCGATGTAAGCGTCCATTGAACCGTCAATTTCAAGAGAAACTGAGAAACCGATAACGCTACCTGAACCGCCACCGCTCATTGGAAGTGTGATTTCTTGTTTAACGAGTAAACCGTCAGCGTTAACTGTTGCAACAACTGTTGCACCTGGGTATGACATGCTTGCTGAATCGATTGTTGCAGGTGAGATGTCAAGAGTACCGAGGTTGAGTGGATCCATTGCTGAGTTATGACCAGTTGGATCTGTTGTTGTTGTGCCATCGAAGTCTGATGTTTCAGCTGCGAAGTTAAGAGTTAATGTGTAACCACCGTCAGCGTTTTCAACTGCTGTTGCTGATGTGAGGTAACTGCCTTGAACTTCTGCATCTCTATCCATTGGGTAAATGTAGTTAGTTGCAGTGTTTTCACCAGTACCACCATCTGTGAAACCATCTGTGATTGGTGTTGTTCTTTCAGTTGGTGTTACGAATTGTTGAAGAATTGAGTTAACTGTGCTTGTTGCAAATGAGATTGAGCAATCTGTGAGGTTAAGAGAGATTGCTTCGTATCTGTAGATTGTAACGTTTTGAGCAGTTTTTGCTGCGTTAACAACTTCGTTGTATTTTGCTGCGATTTCATCAACGCCTGTTGGAAGAGCTGATGTTGAAGCTGCTGCTGTTGTGTCAGCTGTGTCGTCTGCTGCTGCAGCTGCTGTTGTTGTTTCAGCTGTGTCGTCTGTTGAAGCTGCTGCTGTTGTTGTTTCAGCTGCTGCTGTTGTTGTTACTGTTGTTGTTGCTGCAACGTCTTCTGATGAGCTACCGCTGTCATTAACGTTGATATCACCTGATAAATTGATGTTGATTCCTTTTGTTGCGCCAAGTCCGAAGCCACTTAAAAATACGATAAGTGCAACGAGAACGATAGCTACGAGTTTAATTTCTTTTTTCATGAATTAATGTCCTCCTTAGTGTTCCTTCTTATTAAAATTTTTCGTTTTCTTTTAGTTTAACCTAAGTTAAATCTATTGCTTATATAAAGGTACAACGAAATCGCAAAAAAGTCAATAGTTTTTAAGGTATTTTTAAAAAAAATCTTTTTTATTTTAGCAATTTGTTCATTTTAATTCTTTTTTAGAATTAAAAACATTGCGTGCTAAAAATCTCACTAGTAAGTTATGAAACAAGTGTCAATTTTTGGTGATTTCACTAAATTATGTGAAAAAACAGTAAACAGAATTTTTCAAGCCAAAAATCAACAAAAAAACGCAAAAATAACCCTTGAAAATCCGAAAAATTTCAAGGGTTATAACTGTTATTTAATTGCAATTAATTCAAAATTAATTATATGTGATTGCAAAGTTTGTTTCCATTGAACCTTCGATTTCAAGTGAAAGTGAGAAAACTGAAATTGAACCAGAACCGCCACCAGACATTGGAAGGAAGATGTAAAGGTTTGTTACTTTGCCATCTGCGCCAACTGATAATTCAATTGTTGCGCCTGTATAAAGCATTTCAGCTGAATCAATTGTTGCAGGTGAGATGTCAAGAGTTGCAAGGTTGAGTGGATCCATTGCACCGATATGACCTGTTGGCTCAACTGTTGTTGTGCCGTCATATGTTGAAGTTTCTGAAGCGAATGTGAGGTACATTACGTAGCTACCATCAGCGTTTTCAGTGATGTATGCATCGCTAAGAGCTGAGCCGAGAACTTCTGCTGGTCTATCCCAAGGATAGATATAGTGCATTGCATCGTTGCCGTCAACGTCTGTGCCATCAACGATTGGAAGTTCAACATCAACTGGTGTGATGAAAGTTGATAAGATAGGGTTAATGAGGCTTGTTGCCATTGAAACTGAGCAGTCTGTGAGATCAAGAACAACTTCTTCTGTTTTATAGATCAAGATGTTTTGTTCTGCTTTAAGAGCATTAACAAGTTCATTGTATTTAACTGCGATTTCGTCAACTGTTGTTGGAAGAGCTGAACTTGAAGCTGCAGCTGTTGTTGCGTCTGCATCTGTTGAAGAATCTGTTGAAGAATCTGTTGAAGCTGCTGCTGTTGTTGTTGCTGCTACAGCCACTGTTGTTTCCTCAGTTTGAGTTGATGCGCTTGAATCTCCAGCAACATTAACATCGCCTGAAAGTGAAACATTGATTTCGCCAACTGCGCCAAGACCAAAGCCTGTTAAAAAGATAAATAAGGTTACAAGTGTGATTGCAAGAATTTTGACTTCTTTTTTCATTTTGGAATCTCCCTTTATAAAATAGTTTGTTTGTATTAAACCAAATTCACAATTGTTACTGCTATTAACGAAGTGTTAATCAAAAACTTTTATAAATTCAATTATATATATAAAGATACACGTTTAAGAGCAAAATGTCAAGTAAAATAGCTTGATTTTAATATTTTTGGAGGTTCTTTCAAAATTCGCAGTGTTTTGTTGTGTGTTTTTGATATTTTTTGTTTTGGGGTACAGTTCGCTTTGCTCACAGTGAAAAATGAAGAATGAAAAATGAAAAATTAATGGTCGAAATTGGGTTTGTTCGTTTTTTCTTTAATATTGTGGTTTTTGTTTCGTGAAATCACGAAACCGAACAAGGGCGACCACACAGGGTCGCCCCTACGAGATGAAAAATGATTTTTAATTAAAAATCACGCTAATTTGTACATTTTTTACCCACGTAGGGTCGACCCTGTGTGGTCGACCGATGTTGCCGTTATTGCTAATTTATTGGAAATGCGGTTGTTTTTTTGTTTGTTTTCATTTAATGCGGTGGTTTTTGTTTCGTGTTTCACGAAACCGAACAACGGCACGACACAGGGGTCGTGCCCTACATTTTTTACCCTTGTA
>JAWXUR010000054.1:0-13682 GCA_044426265.1 Clostridia bacterium | reverse complement strand
TTTTCGTTCATTTAATCTGGGCTCCTTTCTTTTCCCAGACTAAATTCTACCACATTTTTCTTCCCAGACTAAATTCCACATCAAATTCCACTGTGGAATTTACTTTGGGAATTAACGATTTGCAATATTTGACTTGTCGAAGTATGTAAACTATTGACACAAAAGAAACAAAATGGTATAATTTTAAGTATTATTAGTGATAAGATTGACGTTTTTTTGTCGCACACAAAGTTCAGCTGTTTAAAGCGAAGCGACGTACAAAAAAATCACCATCTGAAGGCGAAAAAGAGAGGAGAATGTTTGAAAAGTGGAAACAAAGCAAAAAAAGGAAGAGGTGCTAGTCATGAAATTTAAAAAAGTTTTGAGCGTAGGCATTGTTTTAATTATGATGTTTATTTTGATGCTTCCTATGCAAGTTTTAGCAACGAGCACTAGCGATTATTCACGAGTGATCAATGTTGTTTATGATGACTCAGGAAGTATGTATTATTACGAGGACTCAGATGATAATAAAGTGAATCTTGATACATGGTGTCAAGCAAAATACGCAATGGAAGTTTTTGCTGCAATGCTCGGAGAAAACGACACGATGAACGTTTACTACATGAGCGATTACACAAATTCTACAACAGCTAGTCCGAGGCTAGTTCTTTATGGCTCAGCAGGGGCTCAAACCAATGTGGAAAAGATACACGAATCAACAACAACAGCTTCAGGAACACCGTTTAATGCAGTTAAGAAAGCATATTCTGATTTAGCGAGCGTGACAGCTGATGAAAAATGGCTTGTTGTGTTAACAGACGGCGAGTTTAATGATTACGACGATTCAGATATGGATGATTACTTTGCTAAAAAAGATGAAGATGTTAGTGTTATGTTTTTAGGTATGGGTGACGGCGCTGGCGAAATAACTCAAAATGAAGAAAAAAATATTTTCTATGCACAATCTGAATCAAGCTCAGATATCTTAGGGGATATAACTGATATGTGTACTAGAATATTTAATTCTAATAAACTTGAAATAGACGTTGACGATAAAGAAATCAGTTTTGATGTACCAATGAGTGAACTCATTGTTTTTGCTCAAGGTGAAGATGTTAGCATTGAAAGCATCGAAACTAGCGATGGAACTGTATATAACAGCACATCCGAAGCGGTAGAAGTTAAATACAGCGAGGTGGATGCAAATAATGCATTTTTGCAAGACAATGAACCAGATACAGATCTTTTAGGTAAAATAGCAATTTTTGAAGGAGATTTTGACGCTGGGGATTACACTGTTAACGTTTCAAATGCCGAAACCATTGAAGTTTATTATAAGCCAAATGTTGAAATCGCAGCATTTTTAGCAGATAGTGAAGGCAATGAAGTAACAGATTTTTCAACATTAGAAGAGGGAGAATACGTAGTTAGCTTTGATTTCGTTAAAACTGGTACAACTGACGTAGTTCCCCAATCTGATTTGTTAGGTATAGTAACTTATGAAGCTATAGTAACTAATAACGGCATTGAGCATGAAGATAGTTATTCTAATGGTGATACTATCTACCTTGAAGAAGGTTCACTTGTGATTGATGTTACAGCTCAATACTTAGATTATAACGTTGTTTCAACTAGCTTAAGTTATGAAATTTACACAAACAAGGATGTTAGTTTTGCCATAACACAAAACCCAACTTATGTTGTTTTATCAGAAGGTTTTGAAGATCAAGATCAATATGTATATTTTGAAATGCAAGTGCAAAACATTACTATAACTCAAGATATATGGGATATAATGGAGATACCAACTGTTTCGATAGTTGATAGTTTAGGCTTTAGCGTTGAACTTTCAGACGTGGAAAAAACAAGCGACATCGGGGTGTACAGAGTTTGTGCTTACATTGAAGATAATCTGCCATCAACTGGCACATACACCGATTTCGAATACGAAATCAGCTTTAAGCAAAACGTTGGCGATGAAACCTGGGCTGGTTCGTTTTTAGCAACTATCAATATGAACGATACTCGTGGCTGGTGGGAAAGAAACTGGGCTCTTTTCATCAAGATGGTTATTAGCTTTTGGATTTTAGTTTTCTTAGCTGGTTATTTGCCATTTATTAAAAATTATTTACCAAGAACGCTCAGCAAAAAACCTCTTATTAAATGTAACCCTAAGGCTGTGGGTGATAAAAAGAGCAAGAGCAAAACTGGTTTATATGAAAAGAACTTTGTATCAACAGTCCTTCCTTATGTTTCGCAAAAGGGCAAGATTAAATGTGTGGCAACTGGCATCACAGGCTGTCCAGTGCTTCAAATTAAAGCTAAAAGAAAACGCAGTATGGTTATAACTAATACAAAAGCTTTTTCTGGCAAAGATATTTTATTTGATAGCACAAAAATCAAAAAACTAGAAAATGGCAGTCCTGAAATCAAGAAATTGCAAATTAGCGCTGGTACTTGCGTTAAGTTTAGCGATAGATATTATAAATATAGCTGCACCTTAAATCAAGATATGCCACCTAGATCGAGTACTAAAAGCAAAACCAATAAAAGAAGAAAATAAAAAAAATGGAGGAATAAAAAATGAACGCACCAACCTTATTAATTGGACTTGGAGGAACAGGTTCAAAAATCATCGCAAGAGTATCAAAAATGGTTACGCAAGAACAACGCAGCAACATAGCTTTCGCTGTTTTTGATACCGACATTAACGAATTGAAAGAAATAAAAGACGAAAATCCTTTTGTTTACACAATTCAAACTTCAACAAGACAAACAGTTGGAGAATATTTGCAACAAGACACTCATGCACGTGATACTTGGTTTCCAATTAATGCAATCTTAAACGGAAAAGCGTTAACTGAGGGCGCAGGTCAAGTTAGAGCTATTTCAAGATTAGCTTTAGAAACAGTTATCAGAACAGGTAAAATGGAGCCACTTCATGAAGCAATTAAGAGCCTTTATAAAGTTGAAGAAGATAAGGCAGAACAAGCTCTTAGAATCATCATCGTAAGCTCTCTTGCAGGTGGTACAGGCTCAGGTTTGATTTTGCCAGCAGCTCTTTACACGAGAAATTATCTCGAAACTCATTTCCGCTCAGGTACAAACATCACAAGAGGTTTCTTCATTCTTCCAGAAGTATTTTATGAAGTAATTAAAAGCCAAAGCGAAAGAAACAACCTCAAAGTTAATGCTTATGCAACACTTAGAGAACTTGATGCCTTCTTAATGAAAGCTGATGAAACTTTGCCAGAAAAATACAAACCTTTTGTTAATATGCAATTTCCTCGAGTTGCTTCAAATGGATACGAAGAATATAAAGTTCGTCCTTATGATTTTTGCTTCTTATTTGATGCACAAAATGCAGAGGGAAGCAAGCTCAATTCATTTGACCAATATTTAGACCACGCTGCTAACTGCATTTATGCACAATCAATAGGTCCAATGAATAAACGCAGCAATTCATCTGAGGATAACACAATTCGTAAATTAGCAAAAGAGCGTGGCAGAAACCGTTATGCTGGAGCTGGAGCTTCAATGCTTGTTTATCCAGTTGAAGACATCAAAAAGTTAGTTGCTTTAAAATGGGCTAAACAAGGTGTTTCAAATCAATGGATGAAATACGACGCTTTATATAAAGAACTTCGTAAAGAAAACGAGAAAAAAGCTAACAAAGGAATTCCTGTTAAAGAGCAAAAATTATCAGTATTTTATGCTAATCAAGTTGAATCTTCTGCTAAACATGATGACTCATTTGCAATGGCTTTGATTAAATCAACAGGCAGATATAGCAATGGCGTTACAAGAACTGCTAATATGTGGGATGAATATGTAAATAGTATCAGCAAAAAAATCGAAGAAGATTTATTAACTGGTGACCCTGAATTAGCTTATAAACATGATGATGCTAATGATCTAATTAGCAGTTTGGGCGTTGATTATGATGAATATGGCGCTGCATTTGACGCTGCAGAAGAATACAGATTATTATCTAATATTTACGCAGAAGAAGTTGCACACACAATTTCTTACGCTTTATTTAAATCTTCTAATAGCCTTGCTCAAGAGGGCAGTAAAGATTATAAATTAGAAACTTATTTAACCAGTTTAGAGGGCAATTTCTTACATCCAAATGCAATTAGATATTTGCTCATCAAAATTGCTGATCTCATGAGCCGTACAAAAGAATTTTATGATAACGATAAAAAAGATCTTTTGGAAGTTTTATATTCTGCTCCAAACGACATATTTAACGATCCTAACACAGAAGAAGATGAAACACAAGATGAAATTGGCGATAGAAGACAAACATTTATCAACAATAAGCTCATGAAACGCTTAAATCCTGACCAAGAAGATATGAAGAAAAAACTTAGAAACTTCGTTAAGAGCATCGAAGAATATCAAGTTTTATCTGTTCAATCTTTTGTTTTTGCAGAAGGTATTAAATATATTGAATCAATAATCGAAGCATTTGAAAAATTCTATAGCTCTTTTGAACTTAAAGTTGAAACCATTGATAGCTCAATCAAACAAATTTATAAAAACTATAGCGGATCTAAGGGTACAACATTGAAATATGTGTGCGCATCTGAAAATTGCTTAAATATGATTTGCGAAAAAAGAGCATATCAAGGCGGTACAACCACAATTGATGCAAACTTAGCTAAAGAAATTTATAAGAGTGTTCGCAGCTACGCTCAAAAAGATGAGAAACCTAATAGTAACAACTATTTCAATTCTTTATTTGATGATGGAATCATTGGATATTTCACAAAACTTTTGATGGATAGCGCTGAAAGCGAAATCGACCTTAATATTATTCAAGCTATTGAAAGAGAATGTGAATATGAAGCTGAGGCTGCAGCTAAAAAAGAAAACGTTGAATTTGGCGGCTTAACAGATGAGTGTATTAATAAATATGTACATAAGGTTATTGAAGACACAAGAAAATTATCTTGCCCATTCATTGAGTCACCTTTAGGTGAGTTGAATTATCCTATTTATTCTTGTACATTTAGCAAGTCACTCAAACCTGCACAAGGCGATGAAACTCCAACAGCACAGTTGATTAGAAATGAGCTTATGAACTTAGGCGGCGCTCCAGATGAAGATATTACAAAGAATATGATTATGTTCTATCAATCTTTCTATGGTCTTAGAGCTAACCAACTCAGTAAATTCGCACCACCAGAAAAATCACCAACACACGATAGATCTGCTGGCGAATACTTTAAAGCCTATTATGAATTAGTTGCTGGAATCAATCCACGCTTGGATCACAGCAAAGAAATCAGCCCACACATTGATAAATGGTGGCATCTTGTTAAGAAAATGCCAGACCTTGACGAAGAAAACGAACAACGCCAAGAATATGACATTTATGCAGCATTTTTCTGGGCTGTACTCAACAGATATGTTTATCTTTTAGAAGAAGGTGAAGAATCTGTTGTGTATAAACTCGATAATGTTGAGCTTGAAATGGATGATGATTGCCTTGTTGTTTCAAATGGTACTCAATGTGATAAGTTATATGAAGTTTTAGATGCAATCGCAATTTATCCAGAGCTTGTTGATAGCATTCTTAATGAGGTTGAGGTTTTAACTAAAGACGACCTTTATGAAAATGTTGATTTAGAAGATGGAGTACTTTGCAGAACTCTCAAGAGATTTAAAATTGAAGAGCCAAGAATTGGTAAAAAAGGGGTTAGAGCAACAAACATCTTTGATATTCCAATGCTCTTGAAAAAATCTGCAACTCCAGACACTTATTATGAAGCTCAAGTGCTTGATATTTTAAAAGTTGAACTTAGCGAAATCAAAAAATATCTCTTAACTTTCTATGCTTCAAAAGACCTTCCTGAAGTTATGGGTAAAATCATTAAAGAACAATTTGAACTTCACTTGGCATCAGTTGAACTCGAAAGTGTTAAACAACCTAAGATTTACAAGGAATCTTTATTCAAAAAGAGCTGTGATATCATCATAAAAGAACTCAGCAATCTTGGATTGAAGAGAGATGCAAGAGCAATGAAAGAACAAGTTCAAGATCTTATGGATAAAGAATAATAAATAAAATATCAAAGGTGGGTGATCCATACGTATTGTGTAATAATACAAAGTCAAAAAACTATGGAATCATTCTTGCAATATCAACCGCTTTTCACCGATGCCATCAATAATGATAAAATCGGTGTATGTAAATGGATTGAATCAGGCACCACTATTGATACTGCTCTTCCAGAGTTAAGAAATTTAACTGATGATAAAAAACAATGGCGTGCCGTTGTTGTACAATATGTTGAAGATAAACAAGAAGTTGAATTTGAAGCTCAGCCGAATAATCCTTATGATTTTTTAATTAACGATCGCAACCACGATTTAATTGAGGAAAGCCCAGTGCCAATCATTCGTTTAATGCATATGTTGGCGGGCGTTCCTCCTTTGGAAGTTAAGTTTGAAGCGCAGGTAATTAAAGAACCACGTAAAGCACCTCGTACTGTCTATAACGCTGTTAAAGACGAACAGCGTGAAAAAAATTATGAGAAATTATGTGATAAATATTCTTTTAATGGGAAAAGACCACATAGCGTTTTAATTGTTACTATTAGATACAAAAGAGAACGAGATAGAGATATGTCGATTTCAGATGTGTGGCTTAACCCAAAAGAATCAGATAGTTCGGAGTTTTGGAAGAGAAACCATTACCCAAGCATTTGCAGATTCACTGTTTTTGATAAGTACGCTCGTGGCCCTGTTCAAAAAGAGATGGATGATTTTAGATTTTGGTATACACTAATGTTGATGTCAACTAACAAGTGGGATTCTAGCACATTGCAGGCGTATCGTCTGTACAAAATTGATGCAGAGATGCAGCTCGATGAGATGCAAGAGTCCTTTCAAAATCTCGCTAATAACTTAAGAGATACAAAGCTTTCACTCCAAAAAAGAATTAAAACGGAGCTAGAAAGCCGAATTAGCGATGAGGAAGAGTTACCAGATTATAAGTTTGATATAACTGTACCGATTAAGCAACCATCGGGCAGTGAATATCGAGTTAAAACTAAATTTTTCCCTCTTTTATCTAATGGCGTAAACAGCGAACTTAGAACTTGGCACAATCAAAAAGAGCATGCAGAAAAACTCTTGATTGCAGCCATTAAAAGTTCAGAAAGATCTTTAGATAAAACTGCAGATAAAATGAGAGGTAATTGCAGCTTCACTCAAGATGAGGTGCAGCCTCTTAACAAGTATCAAGAAGAAGATATCCTCGAGGAAATTCAAGAGATTTACAATGAAATTGTGAGAATTCAAGGGAATTTGCCTAGCAAAAAATATTTATCGAAAGAAAATATGGCTCAGGCAGCTCAAGACGTACACGAACATTTGAAAGGCAGAGTTTTGAAATCACCAGCGCAAACTGCCTTTGGCATTATTTCAGTGCTCGTGTTTTTAACTTGTATACCATCACTAGTTTATCATTTTTTATTTGACGATGGCTCAATCATTGCTATTGCTATTGCCTTAGCCACTTTTTTAGGCTTTGTGGCTGGCTTTGGTTTAATTGTGTTGTTAATTCAAAAAATGCAAACGGATTTAGTGATAAGAAGCTATAACTATCAATTAGATATTCTGTTTGGAAAACTAGTTGATAAGGCGGGAGAATATTCTCTTTATATGTCAAATATTTCTAGCCATTCAAGGGGCTATTCGTACTTGCGGCATTCAGATTTCATGAAAGATGAAAATAATAATAATCAATCAGATAAATACATACACATCAAAGCCATCAATATTTTGCTCAATAAGTTAAAAATTTGGAGCAGAGTGTTTAAATTAGACGTTGATTTTTCAAGACCAAGAACTGAAAAATCAATTGAAATCGATACGAGTATTTTCCCAGCGCAAAACAAAAAATATTCGCTATTCACTGGCAAGACTTTCGAAGTCGATGTAAACAATTCTGGTTTGACTATGCAAGCACCTAGCAAATTTGCAAGTAAAATAAAAATTGAAAGAGAGGAGTTGTATGATGACAGACTTTCTTAAATTTTTAATACCTTTTGTTTTAGTACTACTTTTTAGTGCCTTCCAATTAATTTTAAATGAGAAGAAAAACAGAAGAATTAGACAGCTCCCAATGATTTTCATTGCATTTTTTTCAATGTTAATTGGCGTTGTGCTTTGGCTAGTTGCGATGAATTATTTAGCTGAAATAATCGAGTTTTTCACAGATGAAAACCGAGCGGCTGAAATTCTTTCGGCAATAACTAATGCTGATATCGCAATAATCAACATTGCCTTATTAGGTGTGTTTGCCATTGTTAGACACATTTTAAGACCAATTGTTACAAAAACGTGCAAGAAAAAGCCACTGCTTGAAGCTTTTGCAATGGATTTTTATGAATATGATTCTGATTTAAGCGAGTGGTTTTTAAAAACAAAGTGGATTAGTTTTAGAAAATTCTTTTTCTCAATGGTCTGTGGCTTAAGTGTTGCTTCGGCAATTTTTGTCGGTTTAACATGGAGCTTAGGTTCAGATTCAGTGGTTTGGTTGTTTTTAGTGCCATGTGCAGCAATCGTTGTTTTAAATGAATGCTATAACTACATAAACGGTCAAACAAAAGAAGAATTTGAATCAAGCATAGGCGGAGAAGATTCCAAATCAAAAAGAATAAGCAACTATTATAAACTTAGAGAAGTGTTTGAAAAAATGCTTCCAGAGCCTTTGTTATCAGCAAGTTCAGGTGCTGAGTTTGTTGGCAAAGAATCAGCTAATGATTTAGTTGAAAAGCTCAAAAAATCCGAGATTGAAAGTGAACGCATAACAGGCAAATATTTCGAAATTGATGAAAGATATAAAGAAGCTGACATTGATTGTGTACAAGCCACAGTGCGGCTGATGAATCGAAAAAATGTTGTTATGTTCAATCCATTTTATCGTGATTTGGGCTTATACCTCACCTTGCCATTTGCCTCTTCGCTTTTAAAAGGCAAAAAATGTCTTGTGCTTTGTTCAAGAAAATCCAACGCAGAAGATGTGAAACAATGGCTTAGTGAAATTTTAAGCGAATATAGTCACATGAACAGCCTTTGGAGAGTCGATTATTTATCGAAAAACGATCCAAATTGCGAAGTGGGTATTTTAACTTTTAGTCAAATTTATGATAAAAAAGTTTTATCGGCTAATAAAGAATTTTTAGCTGAAACTGATTTTGTGTTTATGGTTGAACCTTCAATGATGTTAAACACAAGTCAAGTAGCACTTAGCATTATTAATCAAGAGATGAATGTTGGCGGAAATGAGCCAGTTTATTGCATTTGCGATAGAATTGTTGAAGGCTTGGTTGACACCTTATCTCACACCTTGCATGCAAAAATCACTGACGTTGTTGCAATGCCAGTGCCAAGATGCAATTACACAGCAATGTCATGGGACGCTGACGGAGATTTTAAGCGGCAAGATATTTTTGAAAAACAAACAAAATATTTGGGCGGAGGAGTTGAACTTTCTGCAATAGCGGTTAAAAATCAAATTCCAAAAGTTTCTTGGTATAGCGAAACAAAAGCTCCGATGAAAGATATCAAATGGATAACAGGGCAGTACCACAACACCATTTGCAAATACATGAATTTGACAAGTCAACAAAGTAAGCTTTATGAAAAAATTGACTTTATCTCGAATTTATGGAGTTGTAAAGCAGAGGAAGAAAACTTCCTTATTGTTGAAGATGAATTTTGCAATATGTTTTCAACAATTCGAAATTTCTTATCTCGTGGCAGTAGCCAAGCTTTTGTTAATGTTTTATCAGAAAATTACATGCTTAGGGATTATATGCGCTGCAACAAGCAAATGTTTATGACTAACCCTAATGCAATAGCTTCACTTGTGCCAGATTACTCAAAAACTGAAAGAAATGTTGTCTTGAAATTAATCATTATGATGACACTTCGCCCAGTTAAAGAGCAAGAAGTGATTGATGAATTTCGTTTAATTGGTGAAGAAATTGATGATGCTTTTGAAACTTTAACTAAGTTATTAGCTAAGTATACATACGCAGATAATTCGATTTTCACAGTTAAAACCGAAAGAATTATAGTAGATGAATTCACAACCCAAAATGCATGCGTGTTCTCAATTGCACCAGAGCGGTTCGAGCTGTACTTCGCAGACTCACTCAAAAACGCCTATTTCATTCTCGAAGAAGAAATAGACGAAGGAAACTACATTGATGCAAAATTATTTGGCCATGTAACGCAAGTTATTTTGCCAGGTCAATTTGTAACCTATGATGGTAAATACTATGTTGCAAAATATGTTTCACCTCAAAGTGGGGTGGTACTTAGAAGAGCTTCTGCTTTCTTTGACGGCAGAAAGTATTATCGTCAAGTTAGAAATTACCATTTAAATAAAACAGATGAGTTCGAAATAGTTTCATATAAAAAAGTTGGCGACATTGAATTTGAAGAGATCAAAGTTGATTTAAAAGTGGAAACAACTGGTTATCTTGAAATGAAAGATGCACATGATTTAAAAACTGCAAAGTTAGTCGATTTTTCAAAAGATAAAAATGTGTCAGACTTTTTTAGACAGTACCACAATAAATCAGTGCTTAGAATTAAGCTTCCTGAAACTAATGAAAACACACGTTACACTATTAGCATTTTGCTTAGCGAAATGTTCAAGTCGATTTTCCCAGATGGTTGGCAATATATTTCGGTGATGTCAAAACGTCCTAAGCAAGTTGGCGGCATGCTTAATTACTTGGTTAGCGATCTTGACGGCGATTTAGATGATGAGTATATTTATATCGTTGAAGACAGTGATATCGACTTAGGTTTAATCAACGCTGTTGAGAAAAACTTTGATAAGTTTATGGATATAATCGCAGATTACGTACAATGGCACTATGAAAAAATGCGAGAGCCAGAGCGTAAATGGGAAGAACCTGAGGAAATCACTTGCACACCTGAAGAGGTTAAAAAGAAAGGCTTCTTCACTCGTATAAAGGAAAAACTCAAAAAAATCTTTGGTCGAAAGAAACCTAAAAAAGCCAAAGAAAAACCAGAAGAACCAGTAGAAGAGCCAGTTGAAGAACCAGCTGAACAACCAGTAGAAGAACCAGTTGATGCACCAGTAGACGAACCGCAAGACGCACCGCAAGAAGAACCAGTGGTTGCATCAATGTCAAGAACGAGTTTTGACGTAGCTGATGGCACTGGCGAAACTGGTGGCGAAGATCCAGTTCAAACAGCTCCAAGGTTTTGGGAAAATCCAGTCATTGAACCTCCTAAATTCGAGTTCAAACCTATTGAGGTTGCTTCTGAATTAGGAGAAGAACCAATTGAAGAAACTCCAAAGTTGGGCGAAGAGCCAATTGAAGAAACTCCAGAATCAGGTGAAGAGCCTATCGAAGAAGTTCCTCAAGAAGGCGAGCCAGTTGCTGCGCCTGAACCTGAGTTAGAGCCTAAGTCTAAAAAAGAGAAGAAAAAGAAAAACATCTTCTCACGAGCCTTAGAAAAAATACGCAACAAATTTAAGCGTAAGAAAAAGGTTGAAGAGCCTCAAATGCCAGAACCAGAAGTGACAGGAACTGATCCTCACGTTACCATTAAAACAGCTGAGTCAGAACCAAAGGTTATCACTTGCGAAACCTTAGGTCTTGAGCATTTGAACGAGTGGGATTTCAGCTGCGATGGTGATCCAGATTTAGTTCATGCAGATGATACAGACATTTTTGAAAACGCAGCAATGCCAATTGAAAATGAATTTTTAGAAGCAGTGTTTAAGCATTTAGGCTTAGATCCAGTGGGAAAAACAAGATATCAAAGAGAGTGTTTCTTAAACTTTGGTTTTGATGAAATTGACACAAGAATTGAGCTTGAAGATGTACGCAAATATTTAAGACTTCGTGGTTGGTCAGTTAATGAGAGAACTGTTGCTAGAAAAAGGCAGTTCACTCCAAAAACTGGGCTTGATCTTGAAGCTAACTTAACTTGCGATTTTTGTCAAATCTCGCTTGATGGCGCAAGCTATGAAGAGTTAGATGACGGCAGAGTTCGCTGCAATGATTGCTCGGCAACTGCTATTAAAGATGTTCGGGAATTTAAAGTGTTATTCAACAAATGCCTTAGCACGATGTGTGATTTTTATGAAATAAAAATCAGTGTACCAATCAGCGTTAAAACTGTTGATGCACACGCAGTGGCAAAGGGAACTGGCAGAATTTTCAAGCCAAGTCCTGAATTTGATGGCAGAGTTTTGGGTTATGCTCAGCAAAGCAAAGATGGTTATAGCATTGTTATTGAAAATGGTAGCCCAAGGTTGGCAACCACAGCAACAACTGTGCATGAAGCCACTCATATTTGGCAATATCTCAATTGGAATGAAAAACAAGTGGAAAAATTATATAAAGTTGGCAATAAAAGCGAAACACGGTTTGCTCGTCTTGTTCTTTTTGAAGGCATGGCGAAATGGTCTGAAATTCAATATTTATATCAAATTGGTGAAACTGCCAAGGCGATGCAAAGTGAAGCCATGACCGAAAGAAGAAACGATCCTTATGGAATTGGTTTCAACATTTTTAGGGAGCAATATCCGCTCACTAAAGACTGCTCATTGCTGCAATACACCCCATTTAGAAAGCTTCCAGTTATCGATCCAAAAATCATACGTGATGCAACTAATGCGTATTTTTCTAAAAATTAATAGCATTAAATAGTTAAAACCCCCAAGCAAATTCATGCCTTGGCGTACGTCGCTTCGCTTACCTGACGACCCCCTAAAGTTTGAGAAAGACTTTCAAGTTTCGTCAGAAAAAGCGCAGCGATGTACGCAGAAAAACTAAGATAAGGAGGCTTTCAAATGAGCACACTCATAGACTCATATAATCAAGTTTCTCGCCAACTTCGGACGATTAATTTGAAAATTATTGATGCTGAGCAAGAGATTAATCATCTCAAATTATCGCAGCTTGAAGATAGTTCAAAAAGAATTTTGAACCTCGAAGAACATATCGTTAAAATTGATGATTATTTGGTTCAAATTAAGACTTTTGAAGAAATTGCAAAGCAAAATTTAGATAGCCCTAATATTTTAACAATTGAAGCGCCGTCAGGTTATAGAGTTAACTTAACAAGGCTGCGCAACTGGCTCACAATGGTTGACCCAGCAAGCACTAATGATCCTTATGCTCAAAGAGTTTACATTGTTTGCCAATGTGATAGATGTTTTCTCGAGAAAAAGAGAAAAGAATACGAAGAAAAAATTGAGCTGTTAAAACAAGAGCAATTGCAAGAGGGAAGTGGCACTATTGCCAACTTATCACAAACTATTGCCAGCCTCAAACAAGAGGTCGAGCAATACACTCAAACTGCGTTGTCTTTAGATGAAACTTTAGCTCAAATTATTCAAAGCTTGAAAGGTGCATCAGACCCTGCAACTAACGTTGCCCAAAAACTCACAGAAGTTACTGAGGTTTATGATGAAATTCAAAAAGAAAAAGAAGTAGAAAACTCGGTGGATTTCGAAACATTGGAATAGTAAAAAATAAAAGGCTATCGCATTAAATGCGATAGCCTCAGCTTGTAGAAAAAGCCAGCGAAAGCTGGCTTTTTTGTCGTGAATATGGTATAATATAATAGGGTGATAAAGATGTTAGTAAAGAACAAAAAAGACAACAAACAAGTAGAATTCATAT
>JAWXUR010000004.1:0-56836 GCA_044426265.1 Clostridia bacterium | reverse complement strand
AGCAACAGTTACACGCATACCAGTTTTGATGCCGCCAACGATTAAGCTGTTAGTCATGTTGTTACCATCGCCTATGTAGCAAAGAGTTTTGCCCTCGAATGAGCCTTTATATTCTTTAATGGTTTGTAAATCTGCCATAACTTGACATGGGTGAGCATAGTCAGTGAGTGCGTTAACGATTGGAATTGAGCCGTACTCAGCAAGCTTTTCAACTTCTTCTTGTTCGAATGTACGGATGATAATGCCATCTAAAAAGCGAGAGAGAACTCTTGCTGTGTCTTCAACTGGTTCGCCTCTGCCGATTTGTAAATCACGAGAAGAGAGGAAAAGTGCGCTGCCGCCAAGGTCGTACATACCAACTTCGAAAGAAACTCTTGTGCGAGTTGAAGATTTTTGGAAAATCATACCGAGGGTTTTACCTTTTAAAATGTGGTGTTCGATGCCGGCTTTTTTCTCTTTTTTAAGTCTGTCAGCGAGTTCGAGAGTGTCGAGAATTTCCTCGGTTGACCAGTCTTGTAATCTAAGTAAATGTTTCATTTTTGTGTGCTCCTTTTATTTAAAAAATTGTAATTTTAAAAACCATGATATACATTATACCCCACAAAAATGAATTTGTAAAGTCATTTTAACGCTTTAACGCAAAAAAAATCATGTAAAGCTTTACTAAATTTTTCTCGAAAAATTTCGGATTCTAAAGGCAGAGCCTTTAGGCGTTCGCCGCAGCGAACGAAACACTCAATCGTCAAAAAAAATCAGGAGGATAGGAAAAAAGATGTCCATTGGACATCTTTTTTCCGTAAGGAACCCTATTAAGGGGTTCCTTGATTTTGCCGCAGGCAAAACAAAACAATTTCATCAAAAATAAAAAACCATAAACAAAACACCCAAGCTACGTACACACCAGTACGACTCAAAAACCACTCAAAAATCCAACTGAGCCAAACCATCAACAAACTTACGCATATCTTTCTTACTCTTAATACCATTAGTACGATTCAAAACATCTAAACGCTGAGAGCCGCTCATATTCATGTAACACTCAAGCGCTTTTTCGTTTTGAGCAAGTGTCATTCCAAAACCCATTGGCAAATCTCCTAAATTCATTTTTATCACCCTCATATATGGTGTGAAAAATGAAGCAGATTATGCAGCAAATAAATCAAATTTCCATGGCAATTTTTTTAATAAATAGTCGTAGGCACTAGCGTCGTAGTTTCATAAGTAGACCCATCAACCATAGTCGTAGTTTCTGACTCGGTATATGTAGTCACAGTTGTTGCCACTGGTGTATAAGTAGACCCATCAACCATAGTTGTAGTTTCTGACTCGGTATATGCAGTGATAGTTGTCGCCATTTGAATGCTATCATAAATTATAATATCGTTATATTTAGCAACAATTGCATTGATTTCTTCTTTATCAAAACTGCCGATGATTTCAATTGCGGTGTACGCATAAATATAATCATAAACTCTTGCATAAGTATTTGGCGAAATATCAGAATTAAGATATGTATAGTACATTGAGGAATAAAGATAAAAGTAAGCAAAATTCACATCGCTACTAGCTAATACCTCATTAAGCAATTGTGGTTCACTTTCCAAAAATACAAATGCTTCATCAGTAAAATTCAAGAAATCATAAACACTCAAGCCATATTCATCAGCATAATCATCTTCAATTGCAGAAAAAGCAAATGTACTAACTTCGTCAAAACCGAAAGAAGGAGTAATGCCCCATTCTTTCAAAACGCTCAAGTTTGCCTGAGCTTCCTCTTCCAATTTTTCATTATATAGATTTTCCAAGTCAAACATTATGTTGTAAAAATCCTCGGTATAAGTAAGGTTTACAAGACCTGAGCTAAGCAGATAAGGGTCGATGGAATTTAAAAGCGCAACATTTTCCTCAGATAAACCATAATTACTAGTAAATTCTCCATAAGTTGTTTCATAATTAGATTCGCTGTGAGTGTAATCGCTAGTAAGCTGAACAGTTGTCACCAAAAGCACGCCAAGCATAACAACGCACACAATAATAGTTTGATATTTTTTCATAATTTTTTCTCCTATTCTTACACAAATATTTTTCAACTTCTTAATTAAATTATACTGTGTAAAACCGCAATAGTCAATCAAAATCCAAAAGCTTAAGAAACTCTTAAGAAAATGCCGACTAACAAATTCAAATGTTAGTCGGCATCATTTTTTTCTTTTTTGGCAGTACAATTTTGCTTCGCAAAATGCGATGAGGGCAGATGCTGCTGCTTATTTTTTAATTTAATTATTAGTGATTTTGGAATCAAAATATTGCTTTTCATTATATATAGAAAAAAAGTAACAAGAAAAAAACATAAAAACAAGAAATATAACAAGCGTAAATTAGATAATAATTCCAATAGTTTATGTTTATTTTAGCAATCAAACATATAGCAAAAAATGGCAAGTAAAAAATAGACAGATGTTGACAAATATATATATTACTTAAATTATGTGGATAAATGTATAAAATCACTTCTAAGAAAACATCAAAAGCAAAAATATTTAATAAAACTAAGCTAATACAAATTATATTACTGATACATAAGGTTATATTATATAAAAAATTCTTTTAGAGTAAAAAAATGAGCATATTTATATATAAAAAAATATATCTTAATATCGAAAATTGCAGACACAAATATTGACAAATTTATGTTTGTGATGTGTTTTATAAACTCGAACTAAAAGTACATGACTTGAAAAAAATATTTAATAGTATAAATTATAATGTATTTAAATTCATTTATTATGAATATGTGTTATAAATTTAATTTATATTTAAAATAATTGTTATTAGAAAGGTTATAATAGTCCAATTAGATTCATTGATATTTATAGTTGATTTTTCTTGTTTTAAATACGATTTGTCATTGAAATAAAAATTGAATACACAAAAATTTAATAATATTTTTTGTAGCGGATTTATTAAATAATAATTCATTAGAAGAAATAAAAATGGTTAAAAAAACTATATTTTATAAAAATATGGTGAAAATTTATCGTTTTTTATACGTATTAAACAAAATTTTCATGATAATTTGTTTAGTTTGACAAAACACTTGCATATAGATTTTTTATATGGTATAACTGTTAATATGTACATTTTAAAAATATTATAATATATTTTGACAATTTAAAATGAAAATTTGTATTATGCAAATTTATATTGTTTAGCTATAAAATATCGAATTAAATCGAAAGGTAAAATGATAATGTCGATGAATAAAAAGAAACTTTTATACATAGTCGAAGCTATGGGCGGAGGCGTGTTTACATATATTGTTGAACTTGCCAACCAATTAGCAGACACATATGAAATTTATATTCTTTATTGTGTTAGAGATCAAACGCCACAAGATTATCTCAGTTATTTCGATAGTAGAATAACAATGATTGAATCGCAGCACATGACAAGAAGCATAAACCCAACAAGCGATTTAAAGGCATATTTAGAATTAAAGAAAATCGCTAAGCAAATTCAACCTGATTTAATACATCTTCACTCATCAAAAGCTGGCGTAGTTGGCAGATGGGCATTCAATGGCAACAAAACACCAATGTTTTACACACCACACGGATTTAGCTTTTTGATGAAAGATCAAAGCAAATTGAAAATCTTTATATATAAGGCAATTGAAAAAGTTTGCGCACTTCGCAAATGCAAAATCATTTCTTGCAGTGCAGGCGAACACAGAGAAAGTTTAACTCTAACTTCAAATGCTGATTATGTAAGCAATGGAATAAATATAAAATCGCTTGATAAGTTTTTAGATAAAGAAGAAAAATCAGAGCTGTCGGTTTTCACCTTAGGAAGAATTTGTTATCAAAAAAATCCAAGCTTGTTTAATAAAATCGCCTTAGCAATGCCTCATATAAATTTTATTTGGATTGGTGACGGCGAGTTAAGAGAAGAATTAACAGCGCCAAACATTAAAGTTAAAGGCTGGCTCGAAAGAGAAAAAGCCCTAGAGATAGCAACAAAATCATCAATTTTCATGCTCACATCACTTTGGGAAGGTTTACCGATTTCTCTATTAGAAAGTATGTACATGAAAAAACACTGCGTTGTGAGTAACGTTATTGGAAATAATGACGTTATTCGTAGTGGAAAAAATGGATACGTTTGCGATGAAGTCAGTGATTTTGTGAGTTCAATTGAGCAAATTAAAAATAGCCAAAACATGGAGCTTTCTCAAAATGCTCATAACGATATTTTAAGAGAATATAACATTGGAGTTATGTCTAAAAAATACATAGAAATTTATGAAAGTTAGGAAATTCAAATGAAAAAAATAGGAATAGTTTCTTGCTATTTTCAACATAATTATGGCAGTATGCTCCAAGCGTACGCAACGCAAATGGCAATGGACGAATTAGGCCTAGAAAACGAAACAATCGACATTTCAGGCTTTAACAAAGAAATAAAAATAGCAAAACTTAAATATTTTGCAAAAGCAGCGTTAACTTCAGATATATTACTTTCAAAAATTGGCATGGCTAAAAATGTGCTGCGTAAAAAGCTATCAAAAAACGAATATGGAAGCTTATCAAAGCTTAGACATGAAAAGTTTAACGAGTTTGCAAAAGAAAAATTCAACTTATCCACGCCGTACAGATCCATCACCGAACTTTCGCTCAAATGTGAAAACAACTATTCATCAGTTTTAGTCGGCAGCGATCAACTATGGCTACCAGCGAACATTGCGGCTAATTATTACACCCTAAACTTCGTGCCAAATTCAGTTAACTCAGTGGCATTTGCAACAAGTTTTGGTCAATCAAGTTTGCCAAAAGATAGCCGTGCAAAAGCAAAAGTTTTTCTCACAAAAATCAATCACATTGGCGTACGTGAAAAATCAGGTCAAAAATTAGTTCAAGAAATCGCAAATAGGCAAGTTCCAGTGGTTTGCGATCCAACGCTGCTTTTTGATGCAAAACAATGGTTAGAAATTCAAACCCCAGAACCAATTGAAAAACAAGATTATATTTTTTGCTATTTTCTCGGCAGCAACAAAATTCACAGAGAATTTGCAAAGCGCTTAAAAGCACAAACTGGCTACAAAATCATAGCCTTAGTTCATCTTGATGAGTTCGTTAAATGTGATGAAACTTACGCAGATGAAAAGCCGTACGACGTTGATCCAGCAGACTTTTTGAATTACATAAAAAATGCAAAATACGTGTGTACAGACTCATTTCACTGCAGCGTTTTTTCAACTTTATACGAAAAAGACTTCTTCACTTTCAGACGCTATAGCGAAAACACAAAGCAATCAACTAACAGCCGCATAGACAACCTCTTCGATATGCTCGGCATACAAGGTAGACTACTTAGCGGCGATGAAAACATAAATGAGTGCCTAAAAATCAAAACGGATTTTTCAGCCGTACAAAAAAATCTCGAACAAATTCGTAAATTTTCATTTGAATATTTAAAAACTGCGTTAGGAGTTACCAATGAATAAGCCAAAAGTTCTAATTTTCGTTGACAGAATGAGAGTTGGAGGAATTCAAACTTTATTATATAATCAGTTCCCACATTTCGAAAAAGTCGAAGTCGAGTTTTTAGTATTAGATGATGGCGAAGTTTACGAATTAGAAAATCAAATCAAGGAACTCGGAGCAAAAGTTCACAAGCTCAGCGGTACTTGGGTACGCTCGCCTTTGGATTATATTAACTACTTTAAAAAGATGAAAGAGTTCTTCAAAAACAACCACGATTACGTGGCAGTACACATGAACTCAGGCAGCAAAAACTTCCCATTTTTAATGTACGCAAAAAAATATAAAATTCCGGTGAGAATTGCTCATTCACATAACACAAACTTTCAAAGCACTTCAAAAGCTCAAATTGTTTTAGGAAACTTCATGAAAGCGCCAATGAAAAAATATTCAACTCATCTTTTTGCGTGTTCAGATTTAGCAGGAAAATGGCTCTTTGGTGAAAAAGTAAATTCGATAGTTATTCCAAACGGAGTTGACCTTGAAAAATATGGTTTTAATAAAGCCGCAAGAGAGCAAATGAGGAAAAAACTCAAAGTTGAAGATAAGATTGTAATAGGCAATGTTGGCAGATTTACAAACCAAAAAAATCACAGCAAACTTATTTCAGTATTTAACGAAATACAAAAAAACGAGCCGAAAGCAGTTTTAATTTTAGCTGGTATCGGCGAATTAATGGATCAAACAAAGAAACAAGTTGAAGCTTTAAACATAAGCGATAAAGTCAAATTTTTAGGCTTTAGAACAGACATAAACGACCTCATTCAAGCCATGAACGTGTTTTTAATGCCGTCGCTTTACGAAGGCTTTCCAGTAACCGGAGTTGAAGCGCAAGCAAGCGGCTTGCCTTGCGTATTTTCAAACACAATAACAAAACAAGCGGCGATTTTAAGCCAAACGAAATATATTTCGCTAGATGATTCAGATGAACTTTGGGCAAAACAAACTTTAGAGTTGATCGGAAAAGTTGATCGTGAAAACTCGCAAGCTTTCTTAAAAAGCAAAGGTTTTGACTTAAAAGATATGGTCAAAACTCTTGAGGAATATTATTTGGGCAAAAAATAAGACTAAGGAGTGAGCATTTGAAAAAAATTAGAGTAAAAAATAACCCATTAAATTACACAATTGATGCAAAAAATCTCCTTATATTTTTCCCGCTTTTAGTAATCATTGGCAAAGTTGTTCGCTGGACAATCATGGTTGAAACCTTGATTAATATGAGTAAAGGTTGGGGTTATGCAAGTGAAATAATAAATGGCGATTGGGATTTTGCATTTTTGGGGATTTCAGATGTATTAAACGGTTCACCTGGAGAAGACACAAATATGTATCTAATGTTTAAAATTTTCAGAGCGATGTGCCTTAATATTCCAGATGATTTTTATTCTTTCGAAATTGCAATCACTCTTGTCTGGGGCTTGATGCTTTTCTTGCTTTTTAAAAAAATTACAAAGAAAATTTTAGTTTCTGAGTTTATGTTTGTTAGTATCGCAGTGATTGTTTTGAATGTTTATTGTTTTTCACTTTCCAAAGAAACATTCCAAATGTTATATTTTTATTTGCTCTTTTTTGTGATGTATTCCAATACAATTCCTGATAAAAACAAGTTTAAAATGGCTGTAGCAGTTATAATATTTTCAACGTTTACCTTTAGAACATATTATTTTTTGATAATTGTTTTTGCCTTCGCTGCGCTTAAATTGACAGCGTACGCAATAAGAAAAAAACCGAATAAATCGAATTTTAATGTTTTAGTTGTGTATTTAGGTTTAGTTGGCTTGTATGCGGCGATAATGTTAGCTCTAAATTTGCTGATGCCAACGCTGTACACAAGAATGGCGGACTCGCTTTTGTTGGCAAGTGAAGCCACATCTAGCGCCGACACATACATTGAAAACGTTTTTGCCACTTCGTCAAGCGACTTAGTTGCAGTTATTTTAGAATACGCTATTGTAGTTTTAAGATTACTATTCCCAGTTGAATTAATAGGTCTTGGCGTTAAATATTTTCCATATATAATCTATCAATTTTGCATGAGCTTATTCATGATTAGAGCCTTGAAGTCTTATGCTACAAACACAAAAACTCAAAATGTGGCGCTTTTAATCATGCTCGGTTTTGTGTTCACGTCAGCAACGTTTGAAGTTGATTACGGCGCATGGATTCGTCATGGTGCAGTTACTCTTCCAACTTTATTATTAATGATTGGGATGATAAAACCGAAAAAAATTCCAGAAGATTTAAATAAAAAAGAGGTGTGTAAATGAAAATTTTAGTAACAGGTTTCACAGCTAATTATGGCGGAGTAGAAATATTTTTAATGAATTACTATCGTGCAATCAAGAGGCTTGATGAGCGCATAGTTATTGATATAATTAGCACATCAAATGAGCCAGCATTCAAAAATGAAGTAATCGAAATGGGCGGTAAGGTTCATGTAGTGCCAAGTTCACGCCATAAAAAGCAATTAAAAAAAGCTTTAAACAAGCTCATGAGTGAGAACACATACGATGTTTTTTGGTGCAACAAATGCGATTTATCAGACATAACTTATCTCGAGCAGGCGTACAAAAATAAAATTCCAGTAAGAATTTTACACAGCCATAATTCAAACAACTTGTTTTCTGGCGTACGTGGGAAAATTGTTGATGTTCTTCACAAAGCTAATAAAACTAAGGCGGCAAAATACGCAACAAAACATTGGGCGTGTTCAGATTTTGCAGCGCAATGGCTCTTCCCCGAAAAAATAGCACAGGGGAATTACGAGTTTATTCCAAACGCAGTTAGCGCTGAAAAATTCAAGTTTGATGCATCAATAAGAGAAAAATATCGCAAAGAATTAGACATAGAAAACAAATTAGTTTTGGGTACAGTGGGAAGATTATCATATCAAAAAAATCCAGAGTTTATCCTCGAAATTTTCAATGAAATACACAAAAAAAATAAAAATGCAGTTTTACTTTGGGTAGGTACTGGTGAACTCGAAATGAATATAAAATATAAAATTGCTGAGTACAATCTCAAAGATAGCGTGAAACTTTTGGGTGTGCGCCACGACGTGAGCGAACTTATGCAAGCGATGGATTGCTTCTTATTGCCAAGTCGATTTGAGGGCTTACCAGTCGTTGCAATCGAAGCACAAGCGGCTGGGCTTGCAGTATTCGCCGCAGGCGATGGTACCACAAAACAAACCAAAATCACAGAAGAATTTAAGTTTATTAGCTTAAATCAAGCTCCAGTAAAATGGGCTGAAGAAATTTTAAAAGCTGACTTAAAGCATAAAGATAACTACGATGTTTTATTACAAAAAAACTTCGAAATTAACGCAGCAGCTGAAAATTTACTCAAGAAATTAGGTGAGTTAAGATGCAAGAGCTATTAATAGGAGATGCAAGAAAATATATCGGTGATAAAAGCGAAAAATATTTCAATCGATTGAAACTGACATTTACGCACACTTCTTATAAATACACTTGCATTTTGCGAAAAGCTAAATTTTATAAAAATAAAAATAAAATTTTATATCTTATTTATAGATATAGACTTTTAAGAGCGTCGATTAAATTTGGTTATCAAATTGGAGTAGAGGCTGATATAGGTAAAGGTTTGTATCTAGGACATAGAGGAGCAGTGGTTGTTAATTCGAAAGCTATTTTAGGAGAGAATATAAGTATTGCTCAAGGTGTTACTATAGGTCAAGAAAATCGAGGTAAAAGGCAAGGTGTACCAACTATTGGTAACAAAGTTTGGCTCGGTGCTAATGCAGTTGTTGTTGGTAAAATTAATATTGGCGACGATGTTTTGATAGCGCCTAATGCTTATGTTAATTTTGATGTACCTGATCATAGCATAGTGGTTGGAAATCCAGCGAAGATAATTAGTAGAGAAAATGCTACTGATGGATATGTGTGATGTTGTTTTATAAAACAATTAATTTTTAAGAGGTAAGAAATGAATATATTGATTTTTAATAATAGAGAAATGATACCTACAATAGGCGGAATAGAAAGAATATCGTGTTCTTTGGCAGTTGAATTTATACAAAGAGGGCATAACGTTTGGTTTGCATCAACATTAAAAGCAGATTTCGATTTCAATGGACAATTACCAAGTAAGCAATATATTTTACCTAGTGAAAACGTATTAGTTACTGAAAATATTAAACTGCTAACTAATATAATTACCGATAATAAAATTGATATCGTTATTAATCAGTCAGCACATGTTATTGAGTGCGTTAATTTATGTGCTAAAGCATGTGATAAAAATGCTAAATTAGTTTCTGTTTTGCATTTTAATCCAACGTTTGTGTTGATGTTAAGCAAAAATTTACCTTTTTCCAAAGTGGTTAATAGTAAAAATTTTCATGATTATATTTGCTGGATATTAAAGCCAATATTTCACGTTAAGAGGAAAAGATATCTTAAAAAAATATATAGTGCAGCTGCTAAAAATAGCAGTAAATTAATTTTGCTTTCTGATAATTATAAAAGTGAAATTTTAAATTATATAGATATTAAAGATGAATATAAAGTTGTAGGTATTAATAATTTTACTGAAACACAAACACAGATCATTAATGATGAAAAGAAAAATACTTTATTGTATGTAGGAAGATTAGATTTTGGACAAAAACGACCTGATAGAATAATTGAAATTTGGGAAAATATTTATAAAAAATATCCAGACTGGAAATTAAAAATAGCTGGTGATGGACCTTTGAAAGATGATTTGATGAAATATGTTGCTAGAAAAAATATTCAAAATATCGAATTTCTAGGTTTTGTTAATTTAGAAAAAGAATATGAAAAAGCTAAAATATTATGTATGACATCAACGTATGAAGGTTTACCTATGGTATTGATAGAAGGTGCAAATTATGGTTGTGTACCGATTGCTTTTGATAGTTTTGCTTCGCTACATGACATAATAGATAATGAAGAAAACGGAATAATTGTTGAAAAATTCAATCTCAAAGAGTATCAAAGGAAACTAGAAAAATTGATGTTCGATGAAAAATACAGAGCAATGATTCAAAAGCAATCTTTTAAAATAAATGAAAAATTCAATAAAGAAAAGATTATAACCCAGTGGTTGGAATTATTTGAAAATTTAGTTAGTGAGTATGTGTAAATGAAAAAATTAATATCCATAATTATTCCAGTATACAATGTTCAAGGAGAATATTTGCAAAAAAGCATACAAAGCATAGTTGAACAAAAGGAATTTGATGAAACAATAGAAGTTATTGCTGTTAACGATGGATCAACTCTTGAATCAACAATTGAACAGTTGGAATTATTAAAAAAAGATAAAAGAATTACAATTATTGACAAACCTAATGGTGGGGTAAGCTCGGCGAGAAATACAGGAATTGATTTATCAAAAGGTGAATATATACTTTTTGTTGATGGAGATGATTTCCTTGAAGTAGATTGTTTAAAAAGAATGAAAGAAATCATAAAAAAAGAAGAATTTGATATTATGTTTTTTAAAAATTCTATATATTATTCTGATACAAATAAAAGCGAAAAAAATATCGATACTTTTATTATTGTTAAAGATGATAATAAAAGAGAATTAGTAAGAGAATCCATTTTATGCTTTGAACATAATGGGTATAATATTGGAACTCCGTGGGCAAAGTTAATAAAAGTGGAGCTTATTAAAGATAACAAACTAAGATATGATGAGAATTTACCACGTTCGCAAGATAGAGTATTTATGTTTGATTGCTTAAATTTTGCTGATGTCGTAAAATTTTATGACTATTCAGGTTATATTTATAATTCTAATCAATATTCAGTATGTCAGACGTACAATAAGAACTTATGGTTTAAATTATCTAATGTATATTTGGCTTTTGAGAAAAAAATGCAAGAATATGGCTATACTGAATTTTATGATTTATTAAAGTGTACACAAATTAATTTCTTTTATAGCTCCCTTAAATTAGATATATTTCATAAAGATAATGAGAAGTCATTTGTTAATAGAATTAAACAAGCAAATGAAATAATAAAAAAAGAGCTGGATTTAGGTATAGCAATAAAATATGCAGATTATTTTAGTAGCAAAAGAAGAGTGATGAATAAATTATTGAAGTATAAAATGTCTTCAATTGTATATTTAAGTTTTATAATAAAAAAATAAGTTAAAGGAAAATATAAAAAATGAATATTGTTGTAGTAGGTACAGGTTATGTTGGTTTATCAAATGCTATTTTATTAGCTCAAAACCATCATGTCACAACTGTTGATATTGTTCCAGAAAAAGTAGAAATGATAAACAATAAAATTTCACCAATAATGGATAAAGAAATCGAAGAATATTTAAAGGAAAAAGATCTTGATCTAACAGCAACATTAGATGGTGACAATGCATACAAACAAGCTGATTTTGTTATTATTTCAACTCCAACAAATTATGATGAAAAGAAAAACTTCTTTGATACTAGTTCTGTTGAAAATGTTATTCAAGCAGTGAATAACATTAATAAACAAACAATAATTATAGTTAAATCAACTGTGCCTGTTGGATTCACCAAAGAAGTTTGTGAGAAATATAATTGTGAGAACATATTATTTTCACCTGAATTTTTAAGAGAAGGCAGAGCTTTATTTGATAATTTATATCCAAGTAGAATTATTGTTGGCAGACCTGAAACTCAAAGTCTTATTAGTGCTGCTAAAGCATTTGCTGATTTATTAGCAGAAGGTGCATTAAAAGAAGATATTGAAAAGCTATTTATGCAGCCTACAGAAGCTGAAGCAGTAAAGCTTTTCTCTAATACATACTTAGCACTTAGAGTAAGTTATTTTAATGAATTAGATACATATGCTGAAGTTAGAAATTTAGACACAAAATCGATCATAGAAGGTGTTAGTTTAGATCCGAGAATCGGAACTCATTATAATAATCCAAGTTTTGGATATGGAGGTTATTGCTTACCGAAAGATACTAAGCAGCTTCGAGCTAATTACAATGATGTACCTAGTGAAATTATTGGAGCAATTGTTGAATCTAACACTACTAGAAAAAATTATATAGCTAATAAAATTTTAGATATGTCAGGTTTTCCAGACAAGCCAAATCCAATTGTAGGCGTATATAGACTTACAATGAAAGCAAATTCTGATAATTTTAGACAAAGCTCAATTCAAGGAGTCATGAGAAGATTAAAAGAAAAGGGTGTAGAGGTTGTTGTTTTTGAACCTACACTTAAAGAAAAAGAGTTTTATAGCTCAAAAGTAATAGCAGATATTTCGCAGTTTAAAAATATTTGTGATGTAATAGTAGCAAATAGATTTAATGAAGAATTATCGGATGTTTTAGATAAAGTTTATACAAGAGATGTGTATTTCAGAGATTAAAAATTGTTTGATTATTTGTGTTTTTAGTAAGTTTGTGAAAAATGAGGTGTAGAAATGAATATATTAATGGCTGTTAATAAATCTTATCTTGATAAAGCTATGTCTATGCTGCTATCTTTAAGATTAACTAATAAAGATAGCAATATAACGCTATATTTAATTAATGCGAATTTAGATATAAAAGATATTGAAAAATTAAGAACATTTTTAATGAAAAAATGTGATATTAAATTAGAGTTAATACAGTTTGACAAGGGTTTAATAAAGGGTATGCCTATAGTAAAGCAATTTAGCGTTGAGGTGTATTATAGGATTTTTGCTCATGATTTATTACCAAAAAATTTAGAAAGAATTTTATGGTTAGATGCAGATATAATAATAATGAAAAATATTGTTGATTTCTATTATCAAAATTTTGATGATAAAGCAATGGTAGCTTCAAAAAGTATAAATTGCTTTGAAAAATCAATATCTAATATTAAGAAAGAACTTAATATAGATGAAAACCATATTTATTTTAATTCTGGCGTTTTGTTATTGAATTTAAAATTTTTAAGAGACAATATTACTAGTAAGATAATAAGTAATACTTGTTATCTGTTGAAAGATAAATTAGTTTATCCAGATCAAGATATACTAAATTATTTATATCAAGGTAAGATTAAGTATGCTGATGATAAGAAATATAATAATCAAATTTTACTTGCACCTAAAACTAGTAAAATAAACTGTAAAAATATTTATATATTGCATTATGCAGGACCTTGTAAACCTTGGAATTATAGATTTATAAATAAATATTCAAAATTTTATTGGTCAATACAGTTAAAAAGAGGAAGATATTTACAATATATATTTACATACATAATAGCGTCAGTAATATATTCGCTTAGAAAAATTAAGCATTATTTAAAATAAAGTTTTGAATTTATTTCAAGAAGGGTGATTATATTTTATATGTCAAGAACAAAAAAATCAGTAAAAAATTTATATATATCAACTATATGCTATATAGCAAGTATTTTAATGTCTTTTGTACTTAGAACTATATTTATTATGATACTTGATGCAGAGTATTTAGGAGTAAATAGTCTTTTTACAAATATTTTAAGTTTTTTATCTCTAGCAGAACTCGGTATAGGAACAGCTATAGTGTATGCTTTATATAAACCTTTAGCAGATGATAATCAAGAGTTAATAAAAACTTATATGTATATTTATAAAAAAATATATATGATTGTTGGATGTTTTGTAGCTGTTGTAGGGATTGCGTTAGTTCCTTTTTTACCATATTTAATTTCTGGAGAAACAAATATTGAAAACCTAAGTGTTATTTATGTTTTATTTGTTTTAAATAGTGCAAGTTCTTACTTTTTTAGTTATAATCAAAGTCTTTTAAATGCTGATCAAAAAATATATATTGTAAAGGCGCAAACAGAAATATTTAAATTTATGTGCCAAGTTTTACAAATTATATTTTTATTTTTAACTAAGCAATATTTGATTTATTTAATTATTAGTATAATTTTCACTCTTTTAACTAACATTTCAATATATATAAAAACTATGAAGCTATATCCTTTTTTGAAGGATAAAAATATTAAGCCATTGGATGGAGAAGCAAAGCAAAAATTGATAACTAATGTAAGAGCAATTTTTCTTCATAAAATTGGTGCGATGTTGGTTTACAATGTAGATACTATAATAATTTCTGCTTTTTTAGGATTAACCATTGTTGGAATTTATTCTAATTATACTATGATTACCGTTGCTATTACAGGAATTATAACTATTATTGATAATTCAGTTAGAGCGAGCTTAGGTAATTATACTGCTAAAGAAAATAGAGAAAAATCGTATAATATGTTTTTGTTAAATGATTTTATCTGGTTTTCAATTTACTTATTTTGTTCGGTGTGCTTAATTAATTTGTTGAATCCATTCATTGCTGATTTGTGGATCAAAGACGAGTTTTATCTTTTTAGCTCTTGGGAAGTATTAATTATAGTAGCTAATTTCTTTTTTGTTGGTTTAAGAAAAAATGTTTTACTTTATAAAGATTTATATGGTGTTTTTGCACCGGATAGATATAAACCTTTAATCGAGGGCGTATGTAATGTAGTGTTATCACTTATTTTAATTAATTATTTAGGCTTTTCAGGCGTTTTAATAGCAACGATAATAACTAATATTACTATAAACTTAATTGTAGAACCATACGTAGTTTTCAAACATGGATTAAAACGTAATGTAAAAACCTACTACTTAAGATTAGCATATTATATAGCATCAGCAATTATAATTGTAGGTTTTAGCATATACATCAATTCATTTATAACAGGCACATCAATTATATCATTTATCATTAGGGGAATAATCTGTTGCATAACATTTGCAGTTGGCTTAACTATATTTTATTTTAAATCAAACGAATATAAAAAATGTATACAAATGTCTTTTGGCATTTGCAACACAATAAAAACTAAACTAATGTCCAAATCAACCAACTAAAACACAAAGGAGAACAAAATGCACGATAACAATCAAAACGAAGAAATAGAACTCGATCTAACTCAAATAATTCAGTTCATTTTCAAAAAACTATGGCTAATAATCATAGGGCTTCTCGTTGGCTCAATAATCGCATATTCATACACAAATGCTTTCGTCGAACCAAAATACAGCTCAGATGTAAAACTGTATGTAAACAGTGGCGGCGTGTCTGTTGGGAATGTGACAATTTCAGTTAGTGACTTATCGCTTTCGAGTTCACTTATTGATACGTACATAACAATTTTAAACACTCGCACAACTTTAAATAGAATCATCGAAGAAGGGGAGCTTTCATATTCAACTTCTCAGCTTTCATCAATGATTAGTGCAACAGCTTTAAATGGTACGGCGATTTTCCAAATATCTGTGGTTAGCACAGACCCGTACGAAGCGGAGCACATTGCAAATGTTATTGCGGTTGTTTTGCCAGAACAAATTGGTGAAACCATTGCCGACACTTCAACCATTGTCTTAGACTATGCGATAACTCCAGCTGCAGCGAATAATAACGACTTAACTTCAAACACTGTTTTAGGTGCTTTAGGTGGCTCTATGGCTGTGGTTTGCTTGCTACTTCTTATGTACTTAACTAGACAGCAAATTGCAAGCGTTGATGAACTCGCTGCTCTTAGTGATGCTCCGCTTTTATCTGTTGTACCGAATTTTGACAATGAAAAATCGAGGAAGAAAAAGACTAGTAAAAAGAAAAAGGGGGCTAAGTAAATGTTTAAGAAAAACAAGCTTGTAAATGGCGATTATAAAATCAATTTCGGCAATGAATTGTCATTTGTTGCCAACGAGGCGTACAAAAAACTTAGAACTAACTTGCTCTTTTCCTTTGCTGCTAGTGATGATAATTGCAAACTTGTTGGCATCACAAGCAGTGTTGCTCAAGAAGGCAAAACAAACACCGCCGCTGGTTTGGCGTACTCGATGTCGCTAATTGGCAAAAAAGTTTTGCTGCTTGAATGCGATCTTAGACGACCAAAAATCTCAAAAGGTTTGGCTTTGAAAAACACAAAGGGAATTTCTGATTTGCTCGTTGGTGAAGTTGCTGATTTGCAAGATATTATTCAAAACTTTGAGCATGATGACAGCTCATTTTCAATTATCACTTGCGGAAGCATTCCACCAAATCCATCAGAGCTTTTAGGCTCAGAAAAAATGAAAACAACTTTAGAATCATTAGCTCAAATTTATGATTATATCATCTTGGACTTGCCTCCGATTTCAGTTGTAACTGACCCATTGGTTGTCGCAAAATATCTCGATGGCGTAATCATGGTGACAAAGCACGAATACACAAATAAAAAATTGCTTAAAAATACTTTGCAACAGCTTGAAAATTCTGGAGCTCGTCTTTTAGGTTTCGTGTATAATGGAGCAAAAACTTCGGCATCTTATGGCAAAAAGTACGGCTCATATTACTATTATTAAGGACTGTGATGAATATGATTGATTTTCACACTCATGTGCTGCCAAAGCTTGATGATGGTAGCAAAAGCATTGATGAAACCACATTAATGCTAAAACAAATTAAAGCTCAAAACATCAGCACAGTGATTGCAACTCCTCATTTTTACGCAAATAAAATCTCAGTTGATGATTTTTTAAAAGCGAGAAATGAGTCAGTCGAGTCCCTTGCCGTACGGCTGAAAAACCGTGGTGAACTTTTAGATATGAGTTTATTTTTAGGCGCTGAAGTGGCGTATTATGATAACATCAGCGAAAATGAAAACTTAGAAAAACTTTGCATTGAGGGCACGAAAACACTTTTATTGGAGCTTTCATATAAGCCAGTTGACTGCTACGTTTTAAGTGAAATTGCAAATATCAGCATTCGAGGAATAACCCCAGTTATTGCTCATTGTGAAAGATATTTGAAATTTAAAAACAGCATTGAAATGTTTGGCAGACTTATAGCGTGTGGGGCTAAAATTCAAGTTAATTCTGATTTTTTTATTGGACGCTTAACTAAAAATAAAGCCATGAAACTTTTAAAAAGCAATCAAATTCATGTGCTTGGCTCAGATTGCCATAACATGAAAAAAAGAAAACCAAATTTAGATTTAGCGGTAAAAGAGATAGCAAAAAAAAGATTGAGTTTTGCAATTAATCAAGTGAACTTAAATGCAAACGAATTACTCGAAGGGGCGAAAGTGATAAATTTATAATTATGGATAAGAATTTTAAAAGTGCATTTCAGTTTGTTTCCTTGTTGTTTTTAGTTTTAGCGATTACGTTTTTTGCACTTAGTTTCATTAACAACAAGGATGCAACAAATGAAGAAACGCTAAATTATAGCGAGTTTGTGCAAACGACAACAGAGCAAGAACTCACAGAAAGTTTGCCGACACAAGAATTTGAAAGCGTAATCGATTTTGAATCTTTGCAAGAAATAAACAGTGATGTGATAGCATGGATTGAAATTCCAAACACTGATATTTCATATCCGATTTTATGCTCACAAACAAATAACGAAGCATATTTGAGAGCCGATATGCAGGGAAACTACGACATCTCAGGCGAAATTTTTATCGAAAATTATAATCAAATTGACTTTAGCGATCCAGTAACCATGATTTATGGTCATTACATGGATTCAGGCGAGAAGTTCGGAAACCTTCAAGAGTTTTACTCAAACTATGAGTTTTTTTATCAAAATAATTTAATATATGTTTATTTTCCAAATGAAACCAAGCAGTACCAAATTTTTGCAGCGGTTGAATATGACACTAGGCATATACTTTATTATAATAACTTTTTAGATGAAGGGGTGTTTGATAGCTTTATAGATGAAATTAAGAGCATACGAAGTTTAAGCAGTGTGATTGATGACTCTGTTGATATCACAAGCGGCGACAAACTGATTATCTTATCAACTTGTGTTAATCGAGGTGCTTCAAGATTTTTGGTTTTAGCCAAACAAATAAATATTTAAATTAAAAGGATAGGGTACATTTATGAAAACAAAATTAATTGCTATGATAATTTGCGTTGTAGTTTTATTCACTACAGCTATTCCAGCTTCTGCTTCAGTTTTCACACCAAGCGCAGAAGATAAAGTTGCTCCAACAATCACCGTACACACAACTCAAGTTGGAGATTATGAAGTTCAAGATTTAGATCTTAGAGTTGAAGTTATGACACAAGATTATTCAGATGAATATTTTGCTGATGATTTTGACGCAGTTATCGAAACAGTGCAAGCTCAAAGTGACATCGAAAATCTTGTTGGTGAAACTGATATGTTAGAGCCAAAAGTTGCTTGTCTTTATTATGTTGTATTTAGTGACGATTTAAGAGCAGCGCTCGCAGCAAACCCAGAAATAGTTCTCGAAGTTACAATTGAAAATGTTGGAATCAGTAGCGGCGTTAATGTTTTAGGCTACGTGTATAAAAACGAAAATTGGAACGAGGTTGACACAACAAATAACAACGATAACTCAGTAACAATCATCAGTAATTTCTGCCCACTCATGCTTGTTGTTGACTCATCTTTGGTTGAATCACCAAACACAAACGTAAGTTCAATCAATGTGTTTTTAGTAGCGGCTTTTGCTTGCTTATTCTTAGCAGGTGGATTTTATGCGCTTTCAAAAAGATATAAACGCAGCAGATAATTTTTGATTGATTTTAATGATGCGGTTTGCCAAAAAATATAATTCAAGCGAAGTTGATTATATTTTTTGGCTTATGAAAGGTAGAAAAAATGAAAATTAAACACAATAATAACGCTTTTTTTAAAGCCGTAACTTTAATCTCAATTATTGCTTCACTAGTCGTGGGTTTAATTTTTTTTACCCAAAATGTCGAAAAAGCAAGTTTTTTAGATGATTTTAGCTCAAATTCTTATCAATATACCTCATATTCATCAAGTGTTGAACCTAAAGAAATTTTTCAAAATGGGCAGTGGTATGTTGAAAAAACAAACCTTAGCACTTGGCTTTTGTTGGGGTTAGATAAGACTAAAGATGAGCTTTTAGATGAGAGTGACACGTCATCAACGCAGGCAGATTTCATATTTTTAGTTGTGTTTGACGAAGAAAATAAAACCTTTAACACAGTTCAAATTAATCGAGATACCATGGTTGATATTGATGTTTTTTCTTTAGATAATAGCTATATAACAGGGTCTGTATTTGCTCAAATAACCTTGGCTCATGCCTATGGTGCAGATGTGTATAGCAATGCTGAAAATGTTGCAAGAGCAGTTTCAAGATTGATGTACGACACACAAATTGACAATTATGTATCTTTCACTTTAGACATTGTTCCAACTATTAACGATTTAGTCGGTGGGGTAGAGTTAGAGGTGTTATACGATTATTCACGGCAATATCCTGAAATGATAGTCGGTGAAACAGTTAACCTATCAGGCGAGCAGGCACTTTCATATGTACAACAAAGAATTGGAATCGATGAGCAAACAAATGAGCAAAGAATGCAAAGGCAAACTCAGTATCTTGAGGCTTTGCAAGAAACAATTGAAAACAAGCGGTATGACTCTGGGTTCACTTATGATTTACTAACAACAGCGGCGGATTATATTTACACTGATGCAAGTTTTTCAACGCTTCAATCAATGCTCGAATTATATAGTGAGTTTGAATACATATCAAACTACACATTAGAGGGCGAAACCATTCAATCACAGCAATTCATGGAGTTTCATGCATATGAAGATGAGCTTATCAACTTAGTCTTAAACTTGTTTTACACTGCGCAATAAACAAAAAAATAAAAATAGAGATAATGTTAAAAAGGAAGGGTTATAAAATATGCAAGGTTACACAAAATCAAATGTTCATGCATTACATATGCAAGAAGAGAGAAAAACATACTACTTAATTAAAAGAGTTTTCGATATTTGTGCTAGTTTAGCGGCATTAATAGTATTATCGCCACTATTTATTATTGTTGCATTAGCAATCATAATTGAAAGCCCAGGAAGTGCAATTTACGCTCAACAAAGAGTTGGCTTTAAAGGCAAGATGTTTAAAATTTATAAATTTAGAAGTATGTGCGATAAGGCTCACGATCAAGTTGATCAATTAAAAGAGTTAAACGAACGTGACGGTCCAGTTTTCAAAATCACAAATGACCCACGTATCACAAAAGTCGGCAAAATCATCAGAAAAACTTGCATTGATGAATTGCCACAACTTCTCAACGTATTAAAAGGCGAAATGAGCATTGTTGGCCCTAGACCTCCTCTTGCATCAGAAGTTGAAGAATATTCAGTGCATGATATGCAAAGATTAAGCGTGACACCAGGTTTAACTTGCTATTGGCAAATTAATAAAGGCGAAGAAACAACTTTTGCTCAGTGGGTTGAAATGGACGTTGAATACATCAAAAATCAAAGCATATTCACAGACATTTCAATTATAATTTTAACTTTCAAAGTTGTGCTTCTCGTAAGAGGTGACAATTGATTGGCTAATAAAATTAACATTTTATTTTGGATTGGTTTGCTTGCATGGATATCAGTGATATTGATATTTTCTTCTCAAACTGGAAGTCAAACAGGCGAGTTAAGCGGTTCGTTTGCTCAAGTTATCGCAAAATTCATGCACAAAAATCCAACATTAGAGCAAATTAATAGCGTAAATCTTTTCATTAGAAAGCTGGCTCATATAGCGATATTTATGATTTTAGCAATATTATCATCTCTTGCACTTATAAGCAGCTTTTCAGTGAATAGTTTTAGTTCAATGATATTTTTAGCATCACTTAGCTGTCTAATCACTTTCGCACTTAGTTTTTTTGACGAGTGGCGAAAGCAGTTTATAGATGGCAGACACTTTGATTTATCCGAAGTGGCACTCAATGCATTGGGCAGTTTAATAGGCGTAATTTTAGTGTTTTTGATTTACTGGATATATAAAAACAAATTATAATAAATACAAGGAGAGTTGAGCACTGTCGTTTTAAGCAGCTCAACAATAAAAAACGTGAATAAACCAATTTTAGTTATATTAGCAGCTGGCATGGGCAGCAGATTTGGTGGCTTAAAGCAATTAGAGCCTATCGGAGCAAATGGCGAACTCATCATAGATTACTCGATTTTTGATGCAAAAAGAGCTGGATTTGAAAGAGTTGTTTTCATCATCAAAAAAGAGATTGAAGAAGTTTTCAAAAAAACAATAGGGGAGCGTATCGAAAAGCATATGCAAGTTAACTATGCTTATCAAGAGCTTGACAAACTTCCAGCAGGTTTTAGCGTACCGCAAGGCAGAATCAAACCTTTTGGCACATCTCACGCTTTAATTTGCGCTAAAAAATTTATCGATGCACCTTTTGCAATCATAAACGCAGATGATTATTATGGTGTTCAGGCGTACAAAAAAATCTTCGATTTTTTAACCAAAATGGACGAAACAGCGCAAGAATATGCAATGATGGGCTATAGAGTCGAAAACACAGTTACAGATAAAGGCTCAGTTACAAGAGGCATTTGCGTGGCTGATAAAAATGAATATTTACAAGAAATTGTTGAAACTTCAGATATCGAAAAATTTGGCGATGGCGCAAGAGTATTTAACAAAGAAACAAACGATTATGATATTATCGAAAAAGGCTCATTAGTTTCAATGAATTACTGGGGTTTAAATCCAAGTTTCATCGATTTAATTGAGAGAGATTTCGTGAAGTTTTTAGATGAAAATCTTAAAACTAACCCTGAAAAATGCGAATATTTACTTCCAAATTCAGTTGCAGATTTAATTCCACAAGGCGTTAAAGTCAAAGTGTTAGACAACAGCGAGCGGTGGTATGGAATCACTTATAAAGAGGATCAAGAAGATGTCGTGAACAAAATCAGTCAAATGCATCAAGATGAAAAATATCCAACACCACTTTGGAAATAACTCAAAATGCGTTTAATGAAACAAAATAAAAAACCAAGTCAGCATGAAAAAATTTCAGTGCTGACTTGGTTTTTATTTAGAGAGAGTAGTATTAGTTTTTTTAGAGCATTTTAAAAATGATTACTCCAAAACATCTTCCATAGTTGCTATTTCAACATACTTATAATCATCAGTGTATTCGCTCAAAACCCCCATGATTTCGCTCACATATTCGCTATCAAAATTCCCAGCATCGATAATATCCGCTGTCAATTCTCGAATTGTGCTATTTTTTACGCTTGTTGTCAGTGAATCGGTGTATGAATAATAGATATAGCATTGAGTGTAAACATATAAACTTGCAAGATTTACATCATATCCATCTGGCTCGTCATCATTATGAAGCTCATAAAAAATTCCATTTTCATAAAATGCCTCGCCAATCAAAGCCACATATTCAGCGCTGTCAAGAGTGATTTCGTCATAATTTTCATCTAAATATTTTTGAGAATTGATTGCCAAACTCGCCAAAGTGTCATCAACGTCAATGCCTAAATTTTTGTAATAAGTTAAAAGTTGATTGTTAGTTTCATCAAAATAAGCATTATAAACTACGTCAATTTTTGCAATAAATTCAGCAAAGTCATCAGTTTGTGCGAGCCGTACAACAGCGTCGCTGTCTAATAGGGCAGTGTCATATTTGCTTAAAAGCCGTGCTTGATCGGTGGTGAGCTGGTCTGTGTCAAATGCAATAAAGGTGAATGCTATCGCTCCGAGTACAAGGGCTGCTGCTAAAAGTGTTAAGATTTTTTTCATGATTTTTCTTCCTTTCGTTATCTGCTTTTTTTATTAGGTCTTGACCTGTTTAAAGCGTAACATGAATATTTATTAGAGTCAATATACTTAAGGAAGTCTTAATCTTTCTTAAACAAATCTTAAGAAAATTAAGCCGACTAACAAAATAATAAAGTTAGTCGGCTTAATTTTTATTTTTTTAGTACAATTTTGCTTCGCAAAATACTTAGGCAGTTAGTCGTCTTGTGAATTATCAAAAATTGCTTGAATTTCACGTTTTGCATATGTCACACGAGCGATTGTAACCATTTTTTCACTGTCGTCAATTACATAAAATATTAGGTAATTGTCCAATGGCAAAAAATGAATATTTTGACTTTTTAATGGTTCGTAAGGATAAACACGATAGCGAGCTGGCATAGAGTCAAGTTTTTTGATCTGCTGCAAAATTTTAGAAACTTTTTTTCTAGCAATAATTGGTTCGTTTAATACAAATGAAATATATTTATTTATATCATTAATATCAAATTCAGCATCTATAGATAAAATTACTTTATACTTCATACTGCGTAATCACTTTCTACATATTCATTTTCAAATTCTTTTATTACTTCATCAATAGTTTTATACTTACCAGCTTTTGCACTGTCTAAACCTTTTTGAAGTTCAACACCTAACTGCTCATTACTCAAATCCTCAAGACAAAGCGGTTTATTAATAGGAATTTTAATTTCAAAAGGAATGCCTTGATTTAAAACAACTTGTTTTAAAAACATAGCAACAGCACTTGACATAGGAATACCGAGTTCAGTTAAAATTTTCTCTGCTTTTTCCTTAACCTCAGGTTCAACACGAGCAAACACGTTTGAAGTTTTAGCCATTTTATCACCACCTTTATATACATATTGTAGCACAATTGCAAGCTAATTGCAAGCAACTTGCTTAATTTTATTATATGTATTTTTTACAAATAAATATCAAAACTATATGAAATCGTTAGAATTTTTTTCTTTTTACAATCCAAAACAACACAGAAAGCTGTCGCTGTCTATGTTGTTTTTAAACTGCGAAACCAGTTCGTAAAAACCGCTTCGCTGTTTTACTACTAACGCAAATGCGATATCGTTTTCCTTTTACATTGCTGTGCAAGGAAACGATACCGCATTTAGTTAATTAATTCTATTTTGTCGCATTTGCTTTGCTTTAATTCTCAATTCTCCATTCTCAATTCTCAATTTAATTGGGGTGTTTCGCTCTTGCGAGAGCGACTTAAGGCTCTGCCTTAAGAATCTGCAATTTTTCGTGAAAAATTGAGTAAAGCTTTGCTTGCTTTTTTATTTTTTTCTTTTATTTTTTTGCTTATTTAATTATACTTGTTCCTGTAATCTCTTCTGGTATTTCCATACCCATAAGCTCTAACATAGTAGGTGCTAAATCAGAAAGTTTACCACTCTCACGAAGCTCACAATCCTTACCAACAACCATAAGTGGAACTTCAAAAGTAGTATGCGCAGTAAATGGAGAACCATCAGGCTCATACATCTTATCAGCATTACCATGATCAGCAGTGATAAGCATAACGCCATCCATCTCATTAATTGCTGCAACAACATCACCAACACAAGCATCAACAGCTTCAACAGCAGCCACAGCAGCATCGAAGATGCCTGTATGACCGACCATGTCACAGTTTGCAAAGTTTAAGATGATTGCATCATATTTGCCAGTTTTAACAGCTTTAACAACTTTTTCACAAACTTCTGGAGCGCTCATTTCAGGTTGCATATCATAAGTTGCAACTTTTGGAGAAGAAACAAGGATTCTATCTTCGCCGTCATATTGTTTTTCAACACCGCCATTGAAGAAGAATGTTACGTGAGCATACTTTTCAGTTTCAGCGATTCTAAGTTGAGTTTTGCCATTTTTAGCAAGGTATTCGCCAAAAGTGTTTTCAAGAGTTTGAGGTTTGAAAGCAACACTAACATTTGGCATTGTTGCATCATATTGTGTGAAGCAAACGAAGTGAAGAGGAAAGAAACCGTTACCTCTTTCGAAGCCATCAAAAGCAGGGTCAACGAAAGTTCTTGTGATTTCTCTTGCTCTATCTGGTCTAAAGTTGAAGAAAACAACGCTATCGCCAGCGCCAAATCTGCCACCTTGACAGCAAACAGTTGGAACAACAAATTCATCTGTGATATTTTTGCCAGCATCGTCAATTGCTTCATAAGAAGCCTTAACAGCAGCAACAGCATCGTCACAAACATTGCCTTTACCCAGTACCATTGCATCATAAGCAAGGTTAATACGATCCCAGCGATTATCTCTATCCATTGCGTAATATCTGCCCATAACTGTAGCGATTTTACCAACACCGATTTCAGCGAGTTTATCAGCACAAGCTTGAACAAAAGCAGCGCCTGATGATGGAGGAACGTCACGGCCATCTAAGAAAGCGTGAACAAAAACATCATTAAGACCCATTTTTTTAGCAAGCTCAACAATAGCATACATATGCTCATTATGTGAGTGAACACCGCCGTTGCTTAAAAGACCCATGAGGTGAAGAGAAGTGTCGTTGTCTAAACAATTTTGTACAGCGGCAACAAGTGCCGCATTGTCATAAAAATCACCGTCAGCGATTGATTTTGTGATTCTTGTGAGTTCTTGATACACAACTCTACCAGCACCGATATTTGTGTGACCAACTTCACTGTTTCCCATTTGACCATCAGGAAGACCAACGTCCATTCCAGATGCACCTATGTAAGTCGTAGGACATTCAGCCATAATTTTATCAATATTTGGTGTTTTAGCAGCCACAATTGCATTACCATATTCATCAGGATTGTGACCAAAACCATCTAAGATACATAACATAACAGGTTTTTTCATTATAAAGCTCCATTCTACCATTTTAATGGTTGATTATTATTTGTTTATTCGAAAATAGGTTGCTAGGTATAAACCAAAGCAACCTATCTAAAATACAACTATAAAATAATGAATTTTGAACGTTGATTTTTATAATGCGTACGAAGTACGCCACCACAATTTTTCATTATTCATTTTTCATTATTCATTGCGAGTGCTAACGAGCTTAGCGACTTGCAGCTTTAACGATTGTTGCAAAATCAGCAGCAACGAGAGAAGCACCACCGATAAGACCGCCATCAACGTCTTCTTGATCGAGGAGTTCTTCAGCATTAGCAGCGTTCATTGAACCGCCATATTGAACAACAAAAGCGTTTGCAGCATCTTGATCATAAAGATCAGCGATGATGTCACGAATAGCTTTGTTAACTTCGTTAGCTTGAGCACTTGTTGCTGTTTTGCCAGTACCGATAGCCCAAACTGGTTCATAAGCGATGATGATGTTTTTGAGGTCTTCTTTGCTTACGCCACCAAGAGCGATTCTTGTTTGCATACCAACAACGTCAAAAGTAACGCCTTGTTCTCTTTGCTCAAGGTATTCACCAACGCAAAGGATAACTTTAAGACCAGCGTCAAGAGCAGCACGAGTTCTTTTTTGAACTGTTACATCAGTTTCACCGAAGAATGTTCTTCTTTCGCTGTGACCGATAACAACATATTCAACACCAATTGCTGTAAGCATATCAGTTGAAATTTCACCTGTGAAAGCGCCACTTTTTGCCCAGTGACAGTTTTCAGCACCAACTTTGATGTTTGTGCCTTTTGTTGCTTCAATAGCAGTTGCAAGGTCGATGTAAGGAACGCAGATAACTACGTCACAATCAGCACCTTCAACGAGAGGTTTCATTTCATTGATGAGCTCAACAGCCTCAGCTGGAGTTTTGTTCATTTTCCAGTTACCAGCGATAACTGCTTTTCTAAGAGTTTTGTTCATTTTAGTATGCTCCTTATTATTAATATTTATTTGTAGCTTAAGGTGATTACTTTAAAAAGAATTAAAATATAATTACTGTAGGGAACAGTCTTGACCGTTCCAAAGGCTAGATGTATCCCAACATGGAACGGTCAAGACCGTTCCCTACAGTGTAATTAATTATTTAACAATTCAATCATTTAAATCTTATTTATCATTAAGAGCGCAAACACCAGGAAGGTCTTTACCTTCAAGGAATTCAAGAGAAGCGCCGCCACCTGTTGAGATGTGTGACATTTTATCAGCAAAACCAAGTTTTGCAACAGCAGCAGCTGAGTCACCACCACCAACGATAGAAATTGAATTGCCATCAGCAATAGCAGTTGCAACAGCGATAGTACCGTTTGCAAAGTTTGCCCATTCAGAAACGCCCATAGGTCCATTCCAAATTACTGTGCCAGCATCTTTAACAGCGTCAGCGAAGATTTTTTCTGTTTCAGGTCCAATGTCAAGACCCATTTTATCATCAGGGATAGCGTCAGAATGAACGATGCTGCAATCAGTATCTTCTTTATATTCTGAACCAACTCTGTTATCAACTGGGATAAGGAACTTAACGCCTTTTTCTTCAGCTGTTTTCATCATTTCTCTAGCCATGTCGATTTTGTCAACTTCGCAAAGTGATGTGCCAACAGTGTGACCATTAGCTGCGAAGAATGTGTAAGCCATGCCGCCGCCAACGATGAGTGTGTCAACAATGTTTAAAAGGTTGTTGATAACGCCGATTTTGTCTGAAACTTTAGCGCCACCGAGGATAGCAACGAGTGGACGTTGTGGGTTAGCAAGAGCGCCACCGATGTAATCGAGTTCTTTACGAATAAGGAAACCGCCAACAGCTGGAAGATAATCAGCAACACCAGTTGTTGAGCTGTGAGCTCTATGTGCTGAGCCGAAAGCATCATTAACATAGATTTCAGCGAGGTCAGCAAGTTTTTTGCTAAACTCTGCATCGTTTTTAGTTTCTTCAGCGTGGAAGCGTACGTTTTCAAGAAGAAGAACTTCGCCAACTTGAAGATCAGCTGCAAGAGCTTTTGCACTATCACCAACAACATCTTCAGCCATTTTAACTTCTAAGTCAAGAAGTTCGCCAAGACGAGCAGCAACTAATTTAAGAGAAAATTCTGGTTTAAATTCTCCCTTTGGTCTGCCAAGGTGAGAGCAAAGAATAACTTTAGCTCCATTTTCGAGTAAATATTTAATTGTTGGAAGAGAAGCTACGATTCTTTTATCGCTTGTGATAACTCCATTTTCGATTTTTACGTTGAAGTCGCAACGAACAAGAACTTTTTTGCCGCTTACGTCAATATTTTCAACTGATTTTTTGTTTAATACGTTCATTTTATATTTTTTCCTTTCAAAATTTTTAATTCATATATATAGTATTAAATTACCAATAAACATTCTATACTATTATACAACTTTTTTCAAGGGGTTTTATGTAAAAAGTATGTAAGAATTTATGATTAATTTTATTCATATTGACAAACAATCCATAAACACGTTGATAAATGGAGAATTGAGAGTTGAAAATTGAAAAATAAAGACAAAATTATTCATTTTCCATTTTCAATTCTCCATTTTCAATTTATTTAAGTCCAGCAAATAAATCCGCAAAAGGATTGTCATTAACTTCTTCTTTTTTCTTTTGGTTTCTCAAATAGCTGTTAACATCAGATTTGCTTCCACCCTTAGTTTCACGGCGCTTATTAAAATCGGCAAGTCTTTCACGATAACCGCATTTGCATGAGAAAAGTTTCTTTTCTCCCTCACCAACTAAATCCATCTTTTTATGGCAGTTTGGGCAGCGTGCATTAGTCACTTGTGAAAGCCCTTTGCGATATCCACATTCACGATCTTGGCACACAAGCATCTTGCCTTTTTTGCCGTTGACTTCAAGCAAAAACTTCTCGCAAACTGGGCATTTTTGTCTAGTGATATTCTCATGTTTATATTGCATATCCGAAGCGATAACTTGTGACACAAGAGAGGCTGAATATGTTTTCATTTCTTCAATGAATTTTTTGTGGTTAACTGAGCCTTTAGCAATGTTTTGAAGTTGTTGTTCCCATTTTGCGGTGAGAACAGCGGATTTTAAATCCCGAGGTACAATTTTCACAAGCTGTGTACCCTTGGCAGTTGGGTGGATTTCTTTGCCTTTTCTCTCAAGAGAAAAATTAGAAAAGAGTTTTTCAATGATGTCAGCTCTTGTCGCTGGCGTACCCAAACCACTTGTGGTTTGAATGATTGATTTAAGGTTTTTGTCTTCAATTTGTTTTGATGGGTTTTCCATTGCGCTAAGAAGCGTAGCTTCTGTGTACCTCGCAGGTGGGCGAGTTTTGCCAGACGCAATTTTTGTGCCAAACACCTCTAAATTTGCCCCTTGATTTAGCACTGGCAAAGTTTGAGTTTTGTTTTCAATTTCAACTTCTTCATCATCAGAAATATCATCAGTGCAATACATTTCTTTCCAGCCAAGCGACTTGATAGTCTTGCCCTTAGCATAAAATGAATGTTTACCAATGTCAAGTTGAACCTTAGTTTCATCATATTCAAAAGCAGGAGATAGTACGGCTAAAAAGCGTCTAATAACAAGGTCATAAATGTTTCTTTCTTCATAGCTAAGCTTGCCTAAATTAACCATTTGTTCAGTTGGAATAATCGCATGGTGATCGGTAACTTTTGCGTTATTCACAATGCCTTTTGTTTGCAGCGGCGCACGAAGCACCTTGGTTGCAATTGCTTGATAAGGGCCAACGGCAATTGAGCGAAGTCTTTCAGGAATAGTCGCCACGATGTCGTCGGTGATGTATCTTGAATCTGTACGAGGGTAAGAAAGAATTTTGTGATATTCATAAAGGCTTTGCATGAGTGAAAGAGTTTGTTTAGCTGAGTATCCAAATTTTTTGTTGGCATCTCTTTGAAGCTCCGTCAGGTCGTACGCTGCTGGTGACGCCTTTTTCTTCGCAGTTTTTTCTATCTTTGAAACTCTAGCGCTTTTGCCTTTGCATTCACTTTCAACTTTTTCAGCAAAGTTTTTATCATAAAATCGAGTGCCACCCTTAGCATCTTTAAAAGTTGCTGTGAAACCTTTAAACATGGCTTGAACTGAATAATAATCCTTAGCCACGAAAGATTGAATTTCATTTTCTCTTTCAACAATGAGAGCAAGAGTTGGTGTTTGCACACGTCCTGCAGAAAGTTGAGCGTTATATTTGCAAGTGAGCGCACGAGTGACGTTCAAACCAACAAACCAGTCAGCTTGAGCACGAGCCATTGCAGAGTGATAAAGATTATCATATTCTTTAGCTGGCTTAAGATTGTTGAATCCGTCACGAATTGCCTTGTCTGTTTGTGATGAAATCCAAAGTCTAAACGCTGGCAATTTGGTGTGACACTTGCTCATGATGAGCCTTGCCACGAGTTCGCCCTCACGCCCAGCATCGGTTGCAATGATGATTTTGTCAACGTCTTTGCGTTTTGTGAGCGCTGAAACAACTCGGTATTGTTTAGAAGTTTGTTTGATTGTTGTGAGTTTCACTTTGTCTGGAAGCATTGGAAGATGCTCGAGTTTCCAGTGTTTATATTTTTCATCATATAATTCGGGGTCTGCAAGAGTCACGAGATGACCTAGCGCCCAAGTTATTATGTATTTTTCGCCAATAATGCAGCCGTCTGCCCTTTGGCGACAGCCGAGAACTCTGGCAATGTCCCTTGCCACAGATGGTTTTTCCGCTAAAACTAAAGCTTTTGCCATAATTTTTAGTCTCCTTTTTATTACATAATTAATAAGAAAAAATCAAGCAAAATTTTACTCAATTTTTTTAAAAAATTGCGGTTTCTTAAGGCAGAGCCTTAAGTCGTTCGCCGCAGCGAACGAAATCCCCTAATCGTTAAAAAAATCAGGAGGATAGACAAAATAAGTGTCCCTCGGACTCTTATTTTGTCGTAAGGAACCCTATTAAGGGGTTCCTTGATTTTGCCAAAGGCAAAACGAAGCAGTTTTCCCAACATAAATAAATTAATTGAAAAAATACAATTTTCTGTAGGGAACGGTCTTGACCGTTCCAAAGGTTATCACTAACCCAATGGCAAGGGCAGAGCCACTTGCCCTACACTAATAAAAAATCTATTATAGTAGCTAACAACTTACTTAATAACCGACAAACAATAATTATCAACATCAAAACTATTTTCAATAGTATCTAAAACATCTTGCTTAGTGATAGTCTTATACGTTTCAAGATGAGCAAATAAACTCTTATCATTGAAATAACATTCAACAAGATTACTTGCCAAATCATCAACATCATTAAAAGCACGGATTTCTCTGCCGTAAAGTCGTTTGAGCGACACTGCGAAATCTTCTTCGCCAATTCCGTCACTTTTGAGTCTTATAATTTCAGCAATAATCTCGTCTTTAACTTTTTCAGGTTCGTTGCTTTCGCCCATAAACAGTGGTGTACTAAAGCCACGACCAACGAAATATTCGCTGCCAAAAGTTGGATTGATAAGCTCATCAGTGAGCATTTTTGAATAAAGATGTGAAACCTTGCCAGCGATGATGTCAAGAGCAATGTTCATGCAAACAATTTCTTTTGCAGATCTAATCGCAGTAGGGAAGTTCTCTTTAAATCCAAGACCAAACTTAGGCACGTCAACACCGAAAACTTGTTCTGTGGAAGCGGTTACAACCTTAGGATCTTCTTCTGGTAACACTTGCTCAAATTCTGCTGGTTCTTCAGTTTTGAGCATCTTATCAGCAATTTTTAACACTTGTTCAAGCGAAACATTGCCAGCAACAGCGAGTGCCATGTTTGAGTTGTTATAAAAAGTGTTATAACAGCTATAAAGAAGCTCTGCATTGATGTCAGCAATTGATTCAACAGTTCCAGCAATATCAATTCTCACTGGGTTATTATGATACATAGCACGAAGCAAGTTGAAAAGCACTTGCCAATCAGGCGAGTCTTGATACATCTTAATCTCTTGACCGATGATGCCTTGCTCTTTTTGCACAGTTTCTTCAGTGAAGTAAGGAGATTTCACGAAGTCAAGCAAAATTTCAAGGTTTTCGTCAAACTTTTCGCTACATTGAAAAAGGTAGCAAGTTCTGTCAAAGCTAGTGAACGCATTTGCACTTGCGCCAGTTTTTTCAAAGCGTACAAAGGCATCAAGTTCTTCGCTTTCAAAGAGTTTATGCTCCAAAAAGTGAGCTATTCCCTCTGGTACTTTTGTGAACTGCTCATCTTGTTTGAGTTTGAAACAGGTGTCAACGCTGCCATATTTTGTGCCAAAAATTGCAAAAGCTCCTGAATAATCTGGTTTTTCCATCACGAAAATTTTAAGTCCAGAGTTGTGATCAACTTCATAGTATTTTTCGCCGAGTAATTTATTTTCAATAATTGTTTTATTCATGTTAGTTCTCCTCGCTTTGAGATTTAAGTGTGTAAACAGTGTCGAGCTTCAATGTGTTTGCAGCCTTGATGATTTCGTCACGAGTCACCTTGGCAATTTGAGCAGCATATTCATCACAAGAAAGATAATCAGCTTCCAAAACTTGAGAAGACAACCAGCCATTGATTGATGAAACGCTATCCATAGTTGAAGTGAGCATTTCAGCGAGCGACATTTTAGCACTATCAATAACTTCATCTGTGAAGTTCCCTTTTTTCACATCTTCAAGCTCGTTTAAAATCGCCTCGTGAGCCTTAGTCATGTTTTGAGTTTCAACACCACTTTGCACTAAAACGATACCCTTCGAGTTTGCAAGTGAAGCAGAGCAGTAATAGCAAAGACCCATTTTTTCACGTACGTTGACAAAAAGCTTTGAGAAAGTGCCAGCGCCAAAAATTGCAACCATAACTTTCATAGCTGCGAGGTTATCTCGGCTTGCTTTCATGTCGGTTCTAAAGCCCATAACCAATTTGCCTTGCTTAACGTTTTGTTCTTCTTCAAATTCCTTAACGCTTGAAACAGTGCCATCAAAAATAGTTTGAGGGCAAGTGATATCATCACGAGAAATGCCGTCAAATTTTTCTTTAAGCGTGTTTTCAATTGCGTTTAAATCAGCCGAGCCGATAACATTAACTTGAACTTTAGCGCTCGAGAGAAGTTTTTTGTACACCTCAAAAATCTCAGTGCCATCAAGTGCCTTAATTTCATTAACATCACCAAGTGCATTTTTTGCGTACGTTTGACCTTCAAACATTTTTTCAACGAGCTGATTGACTGCGTAAATACGCTTTTCATCTTTTTCAGCCTCGATTTTTTCGCAAAGAAGACGTTTTTCTCTTTCGAGATTTTCTTTTGTGAAACTTTCGCCATCAAGTTCAGGAGCGAAAAGGCAATCGCAAAGCAGTTTTGTGCAATCCGTGCTAACTTTTTCGTTTTCGAGTGTAAATCTATCGTCAATTGAGGTTAAAACAAGTTTTAAAACGAGTGAATCGCCAACCTTAGAGCAAGCGGCGGTGATCGTTGCGCCATAAAGCGAAGCGAGTTTTCTGTTCATTTGAAAAATGCTTGGGCAGCTTGCATTTGTGCGAGAGAGCAGGTGAATAAGCAGCGCCTTAGCGGAAACATTTTGCATATCTGTCACAAGATTTAAGCAAATACTAGCGGTTTTAAATTGCTCAGTTTCATGGGCGCAAACATTTACGCCTTGAGCTAATTGATTAATTTTCATTTGTACCTCCAAAAAAATAAATAAACTCTCACTAACCGTGAGTTTGTAAGTTATTATGGGTCTATCTTCACATTTTAACACAAATCTTAATTAAATACTATATATATAGCGAAAAAAGTTGAGTGCGATGCAAAATTTTAGCTTTCACAAGTCGAAAAAATCGTCGTTTTTGCCGTACGCTTTTAGCTCCGCAGACAAAATCAGCTCGTGTTTCAGCCGTAAAAAATCGCTAAATATGACACAATTTAAGCTACAAAAGTCAAATTAACTTCAAAATCTCAATTTCAAAAACAACAAATTTACACATGATTTAAGTTAGTTTTAAGTCAAAATGATAAATTTTATACATATTCATTGCTGTTTTTTGTTCGTCAAGATGTACAGTGTTTTTGGAAAATTGTGATAAATGAGCAAATTTTGCCAAGTAGTAGTGATTTTACACAATGCAAAATAATCTAAAATTCAGGCCGTTTTTTGTCGAAAAAAACTATAAATTAGGTGATTTTAAGAGCTTTTTTGAAAAAAACTTAAAAAAACATAAAAAATTTCCTATTTTATCTTGCAAATTTCATAAATATTGTGTACAATAGCAAAGTAACTAAATGTCAAAATGCATAAATACAAAAAACATTAAAGAATTTTAATTGGAGGGACACACAATGTCAAACAGATTGTTCCAAGGCGTAATTTATCAAATGAGAGAAGCTATCAACCGCACAATCGGTGTTGTCGACGGCACTGGCACAATAGTGTGCTGTAGTGATTTAGGAAGAGTTGGCGAAGCTGACTTTGTTGATGCAAAAGAAGTGCTTTCAACTTTTGATGTTAAAGTTGTTGGTGATAAAACATTTTTAGCAATCGGTCTTCAAATGAATCCAGAAAATGCAGTTTTCGTTGATGGTAACGATGATTTAGCTGCGTCTTTTGCAAAACTTATCGCTGTTTCTCTTAGCGGCATTAAACAATATTATGATGAAAAATTTGATAAAGGTAATTTCATTAAAAATGTTATCTTAAACAATATTTTGCAAGGTGACATCTATCTTAAAACTCGTGAACTCGGTTTTAATAATGAAGTTTCTCGCTGTGTTCTTCTCATTCGTGCAGAAGATAAAAACGAAATCTCAATCAGTGAAACTCTTCAAAGTCTTTTCCCAGAAAAATCAAAAGACTTTGTTATTAACGTAAGCGAAACAGACATCGTTTTAGTTAAAGAAGTGAGAGCTGGCAATGAAATTCGTGATTTAGAAAAACTCGCACGCTCAATCATCGATTCTTTATATAAAGAATATTATGTTAGTGCTATCATCGGTATCGGAACTATCGTTCAAAGCATTAAAGAGCTTCCACGCTCATTCAAAGAGTCACAAATTGCCTTGGAAGTAGGAAAGGTTTTCGACACTGAAAAACCAATCATCACTTATGAAAACTTAGGTATTGCAAGACTCATTTATCAACTTCCAACAACTCTTTGCGAAACTTTCCTTCGTGAAATCTTCAAAAAAGGCTCAATTGTTGGTCTTGATCATGAAACACTTTTCACAATCCAAAAATTCTTTGAAAATAACCTCAACGTTTCTGAAACTTCAAGAAAACTTTTCGTTCACAGAAACACTTTGGTTTATAGACTTGAAAAAATCAAAAAGCTCACCGGCTTAGACCTTAGAGAATTTGATGATGCAATCGTGTTCAAAGTTGCATTGATGGTTAAAAAATACCTCGATGCAAAACCAATTAAATATTAAAAATTATAAGCTTGTGATATGGCGTATTTTGCGCCGTATCGCAGGTATTACAGCATATAAGGGATTTTATAGACTTTTTAAGCTGTAAAACAAGGTGAATTAAACATTTTAAAGAAATTAAAGTATGAAGTTAACAAAAGATTAATGTAACCTTTTGGAAAGGACAAAAATGATAGAGTTTAAAAATGTAAGCATGAAATATAAGGCAAATAACGCACTTGCATTAAATAATCTAAGTGTTAGAATTAATGATGGCGAGTTTGTTTTTATCGTTGGTGCTTCAGGTGCAGGTAAAAGCTCATTTCTAAATGTAGTTATGGGTTTAGAAAAAATAGATTCTGGTTCTGTTCGTGTTGCAAATTACAGCATGAATAAGATTAAAAATAGAGAGATTCCATATCTTAGAAGAATGCTTGGAATAGTTTTCCAAGATTTCAGATTAATTCCAAAAATGAATGTTTATGATAACGTAGCATTCGCACTTAGAGTTATCGGTATGGGTGAAAAGAAAATCACAAAAAGAGTTAACTATGTTTTAAAATTAGTTGACTTATCAAGAAAAGCAACTAACTTGCCAAATCAGCTTTCAACAGGTGAGCGTCAACGTGTGGCAATTGCAAGAGCGTTAATCAACAACCCAGGTGTCATCATCGCAGATGAACCAACTGGTAACTTAGACCCAGTGCTTTCAGGCGAAATCATGGGACTCTTTGATAAAATCAATGCCCTTGGTGCAACAGTTGTTGTTGTTACTCATGACTTAGAATTAGTAAGTCAATTTAATCATCGTGTTGTAACAATTGAAAAAGGCAAGATTGTTTCAGACATCTCTTCAAAAGAAAGAAAGATGGAAAAACAGCTCGATCTCAATGCCGCTGTGTCTGCTTTTGAAAAAGAAGCGCAGGGTACAGTTGAAAAAACAAACATGAATGTTAACATCAATGTAAAAACTATTTCATCACAGCCTCAAAAAAAGGAGGTAACAGATCATGAATAAGAAAAAAGGCAATGTGTCTGGTGGTCTTAACACAACCTACCTAACAAAAATGGGTATCAAAAACTTAATTACTAATAGAAGCATGTCACTTTCATCAATCAGTGTTTTAACAGCTTGTTTGCTCTTGATTGGTATTTCAACAATTTTGGTGCTTAATATTCAAACTTTGGTTAGCGATATTGAAAGTCAAAATGTTATCGTTGCTTTCGTTGATGATGATGCAGACGATACAACAGTTGCAAAAGTTGGTTCGGATCTTAGTGCAATAGCAAATGTAACAGCTGTTGAGTTTGTTTCAAAAGAAGAAGCTTACGCAGAGCAACTTGCAGAGTTTGGCGTTGATGAGTCTTTGTTTTCAGATAACATCGATAATCCACTTCCAGATTCTTATAGAATAACAGTAACTGACCTTGAATATTTTTATGTGACATTGGAGCAAATTGAATCTGTTGCAAACATTCAAAGCGTTAGAGAAAGTCAAGAGTTGGTTAGCCAAATTTCAACAATTCAAACGTCAATCACAGTTATTTGCGGTTTGTTAGTTGTTGTGTTAACCATTGTTTCACTTTTCATCATTGTTAACACAATTAGAATAACAATGGTATCGAGAAAAATTGATATTCAAGTTATGAAATCAGTTGGTGCAACAAATGTGTTTATTTGCTGGCCTTTCGTTATTGAAGGTATTTTCATCGGAATTATTTCAGGTGTCACGGCCTTGTTTTTAACATATCTAGTAGAAGTATTTGAAGGCGATGCAATCGATTCACTTCTTAGTATGTTCGGCAGCACTGGTGTTGCAATAACTGAATATTTAGGCATTTTATTCGCAGCTTATTTAGTTTCAGGTGTTTTAATTGGTGGTCTTGGTAGTATGATGTCAATTAGAAAATATTTGAGAAAAGAAGGCAGCGAGGCAAACGAGATTTAATTTTTGAGCACACATACTTTAAAGATTTAGCTTTAAAGTTTCAATTTCAAGTGATAGTAAATCACAAACTGGCGTAAACGTCGAAAGGAATAAACAAATGAAGAGAATCACAGCTTTGTGCTTAAGCGTTGTAATGCTTATGGTACCACTGCTTTACACTCAAACAAGTTCAAATACAGCTTCTGCTGCAACACGGAGTGAAATCCAAGCAGAGATTGACGCAATTGAAGCAGAAATTCAACGGGCTCAAGATAAAGTTGATAGCTTAGACGATGAAACGGCCGACGAACAAGAAAAATTAGAAGCACTTCAAGAAGAAGAAGAAGCATTAACCGCAAAGGTTGAAGCTCTTCAATCTCAAGTTGATGTTATCGATGCTGAAATCTCAACTTTAGATGCTGAAATTGCATCTTTAGAAACTGAAATTTCCGATTTACAAGTTCAAATTGAGCAAAATGAGCTTGAAATTATTGCAGCTCAAGAAAGCATTGAAACCACTAGTGAAGCTCTTGAATCACAACTTCGTTCAGCTTATATCACTGGCAGTGCCACAACATTGCAGCTTTTAATGGGTTCAGACTCACTTGCAACATTTTTAACAAGACTTGAACTTATGAAAAGAGCTTCAGAAGAGCAAACTGAAGCAATTAATGCTTTTAAAGAAACAACACTTGCGCTTGAAGAAAGTCAAAGTGAACTTGATGCAAACAAAACAAGCTTAGATGAAAAAGTTGCCAGCCTTGAAGTTTCAGTAGCAACGGCAGAATCATCTAAATCAGAGTTAACATCAGCGCAAGCTGAATATGAAGCAAGTATCGCTGAATTTGAAACACAAGCAGAAGAATTAACAGATTATATTAGTTCATTATCAGCCGATAGTGAAGCATATCAAACATATATTGAAGAGCAATATGCAGCTCAAATTGCTAAAGAAGATGAGCTCGATGCGGCCCTCGAAGCTTATTATGCAGAGCAAGCACTTTTAGACGCAAGCAACAGTGACTCTGGCAGCAGCAATTCATCAAGTGACTCAACATCCTCAAGTGGAACAGTTGCAGGCTATGACACAAGCACCACATGGGCATGGCCTTTAGGCAACTTCTCTTGCTATATCTCCAGTGCATATGGCTATCGTGATGCCTCAGTTTCAGGCTGGAGTTTCCATGGCGGTACAGACATTTCTGGTGGCAGCATTTATGGTGCACCAATTTATGCAACAAGATCAGGTACAGTTATCCTCGCTCAAACATGGGATAACGGCGGCTATGGTATCTACACTTCAATCGATCATGGTGACGGTTTCATCAGTATTTATGGTCACTGCTCACAAATCATTGTTAGCGTTGGTCAATACGTTGAAAAAGGCGAAGTTATCGCTTATGTAGGCAGCACAGGCAACTCAACAGGTGCTCACCTTCACTTCGAGCTTCGTTATGATGGTGAAAAGGTTGACCCAATGAATTACGTTTCAATGCCATAACAATAGCAAATTATTAATTTAAGGGGTGGAGAAATCTGCCCCTTGTTTTCACTTTTTGTTGTACGTCGCTACGCTTACCACTACGCCCCAAAAAGCAGTTTTTTGAGAGTGGTGTGAAAACTTGAAGTTTTCGTCAGTGAAAGCGAAGCGGTGTACAAGAAAAATTGAGAAAATTTTAAAACTAGGAAAATTAAGAAGGAGATGATTTTTTTGGGTGTTAAAGTATCGGTTATAGTGTCAATTTGTGATGGCAAAAACTGCCTTGAAAACACATTAAACACTATTAAAAGTCAAACTTTAAAAGATATACAAGTGATTTTGGTCAACGCTGGAGGGACAGAGGAAACCGAGCAAATCATGAAAGATGCTTGCATCGATTCACGCTTTGAATATTATCATATCGATGATCAAAGCGTTTCGAATGGCAGAAACTTTGCCATGGAAAAATCAACAGGAAAATACATTGCTTTCGCAGATGAAAACGTTCTTTTTTCAAAAGACTATCTCGAGAGTATGTATAACTATGCCCAAAAAGAAAAAGCAGACCTTTGCATTTGCAAAATGACAAGCTCCGACGCCTATGGTGAGCATGAATTCGACAGCTCAAAAAAACTTATTAGAAACAAAACTGTAAGCCAGTTTGACATGAACATCGTGTGGAATCCAGCAGTGACAAATAAACTGTTTTTGCGTGAAAAAATCATGAGTCACGGCTTCAAGTTTCATCTTTACGGCAAGGGTAGAGAAGTCGCTTTCACACTTCCTTATGCCTTTGAAGCAAGCAAAATCGTGTGCCCTAAAAAAGGTTTGGTGACTTACATAACACCAGTTTCAAGTAAAAAAAGCACTCACTTTAAAATTAATTACTATCTTGATGCCTACGCCTATGTTAGAGCAAAAGCAGTGAAAGCCTTTGATGTGCAAATTGAAAACAGCCAAAGTGAATTTGACACCTACGAGCTAATTCGTGAAAAAAACTGCTATATCGATGAAATTTACACCAAAGAAATAACAGTTCTTTTATATAGCTATTATCGTCATTTTTGGCAGCTCACCGATGAGCAAATCCAAAAATTCACAGATATAATCAGAAAATTATACGATAATCTTTCTAAATCCGCAAAGTCAAGCGTGAAAAAAAGAAACAGCGATATATTTTTTGATAACGACTTGATTGATAACAGATTAGAAATGGTACAAAAAGCAAAAATTACAGTTTGCGTTGGAAAAAGTGACAAATTCAAAGAAATTAGCAAAGAAAAATTTGCAGTTCAAATTAACGCAATTTTTGAGCAAACTATGCCTTGTTTCACTCTTTTTGTTGACTCAAGATATAAAGAAATCTTCCCTGAAAAATGGTTAGATATGCCAAATTTGAAATTTATAGAAGCTGAAACGCTCACAGAATTTAAAGAAAAAGCCTTAGAACAATGCCAAACAGTTTATATAATGTATCAAGATTTTTACACAATTTTGAGCAGTAAACTTTTGATGTATCACTATCTTTCAATTCACGGTCAAAGCCGAGTTGCTTTCACCACTTCGCCAATTTCAAGATATATCAACAACCAAGTTAAGCGATACACTTTCTCGAAATTATCATTCAAATATAATCGCAAATCAACCCACACTCATAAAGACGATATGCACGCCCTAGACTTGTTTTTCTGCAATAAACTCTTTAGAGTGTCGCATTTACAGGGCATTTATTTCACCTTTTCAGATAACTCAATCTTAGATATGTATAAGATTTATGACAACGCTAAATTTAAAAAACTCACTTGCTCAGGTGTGTATTTCGCTCACCAAGAAGATCGAGTTATGTCCATTTTTAAAGGTGAGCAAAAATTCTTGCCAGAAGATTGTCGCAAATTATATAAAAAATATAAGCGTATCTATTTTATAAGATATTCAGTTAAAACAAGAGTGGAAAAATTTTGGAATAGACATCGGTTCATCAGCGCCTATTTCATAAGCTTTTTCAATAGCTTTTTCACTTCGCATTATGGCAAGAAAAAAATCAAAAACAGAGTGTTTATCTATTCCAATAGAAGCGACAATTTCATTGAAAACCTCGCAAACATTGATGCCGAGTTCACTGGTGACAAGGTAACTTTTTGCAAAAAATTCCCTCATACGCTGCGAGATAAACGCAAAATCAAAAAATACTTGCTCACTAGCAAAGTTATTGTCATTGATGATAACATGAAATATTTAAGACGTGAAAGACTTCGCCCAGAGCAAAAAGTTGTTCAAGCGTGGTACTGCGGAGGTGCGTTCAAACGCTTTGGCTTAGATGCGCCGTTAACAATTCGCCGAATTGAAGAATATAAATCTCACTCACAATATAGCGATGTTTGCGTTTCATCAGATTATGTGCGTCAATTTTTCGCCCATGCTTTTGCCCTCGACATAGAAAAAATCAAGGCAGTCGGCACTCCTCGAACAGACGATATTTTAAACGAGAAACTGCGTGAAAAAAACAAGAAATTCATGATCGAAAAGCACCCACTTTTAAAAGATAAAAAGGTCTATGTATACTTTCCAACGTTTAGAGAAGTTGATGGAGAAGTGGCGAACTTCGACCCAAAAATTGATTGGGACGAACTCAATGACGAACTTGAAGATGATGAAATCTTCCTCATTTGCCGTCATCACATGATGCAAGATCAATATTTGCTCGGCGGACCATTTTATTCAAGAGTGAAAGATTATTCTTTTGAGTCAATTCAAGAGCTGCTTTCAGTGGCTGACGTTGTGGTAACAGATTATTCAGCAATCATTTTTGATGCTTCACTGCTTAATTTGCCAATGGTGTTTTATTGCCCAGACTTTGAAACCTATGAGCGAGATTTTTATCTTGATTATGAAAAAGATCTCCCAGGTGAAATCATCAAAGAAAGTGCAGAGCTTTTAACCACAATGAGAAACGCAAAAGATGAAAAAAATTCGCACTTGATTAAGGAATTTAAAAAGCGTGAAATGGGCGCTTGTGATGGAAATTCAACCAAGCGTGTTGTTGAAATCATCAACGGCTATCTCAACTAGGGGTTAGATATGATGAAAAATAAAATCAAAGATTGGCTTATTTATAACACAATTTATGCAGGTGTTCGCATGGCGGTACTATCCGACCCTTTCCCAAGGTCGAAAACTCCGCCAATCAAGCAAAAGGCTCAAGAAGATTTACGCATAGTAACATACAACATCAAAAACGCTTATAGCGTGAAAGATGTGCCGCTTAGATATGCAAGAATTCCAAAACTTTGTGATCAATTAAAAGCATATAAGCCAGATTTAATCGGAATTCAAGAAGCGGACGCACCATGGATGGGCGAAGATGAAACAGGCGATTTAAGTCTAAACTTCCCAAAACTTTTGAGCGATTACGCCTATGTCGGTCAATCAAGAATGGACGATTCAGGCGAGTGGGCAACAATTTTTTACTTAAAAGATAAGTTCAATTTAATCGACTCAGGCACTTTTTGGCTGTCTGACACTCCAAATCAGCCATCAAAAACATGGGGCTCAGGTCACAACCGAATTTGCACATGGGTAACGCTTGAAAACAAACTCACTGGCAAAAAATTCACTCATCTAAACACTCATTATGACACAAAAGAAATTTCAAGACAAAAATCTTCCGATGTGATGCTAGAGAAAGTGAAAACCCTAACAAATCCAGTGATAATGACTGGCGATTTCAACCTCTTGCAAGGCACGAGCGTATATCAAAAGATCATAAACGCTGGCTTTGAAGATGCTAAAAAAATAGCGAAAACAAAAACAAAATTTGGCACTTTAAATCTATATAGAAACCACAACAGCAGATTTTTCCCAATCATAGACTTCGTGTTTTTGCAAAAAGAAAAGTGCAAAGTGAGCCAATATCAAATCGATAACAGCTATCGCTTTGACGGCAACGACATCTCCGATCATTTTCCAGTTATCGTGGATTTTAAATTCAAATAGTTCAAAAAAGCTCATCTTGCATGGGCTTTTTTCAGCATAAATTTTCTCAAAATCGATTGAAAAACAACCGATAATGATGTATAATAAGAGAATAAATGTTCGATTGCAAATTATTTAATCAATTTTGGTTTATAATAAACAAGACAAAACAAAATCAACTTCGCTTAGCCGTACACCGCTACGCTAACTGACGAAACTTTAAATTTAATACAATTTAATTAATTTAGATACAACCTAAAACTTCGCCAGTGTAAGCGAAGCGACGTACAAAAAAGAACAAAAAAATAGGAGGTGCGAAATGCAAAACTTTGAATTGAAATCGCCTTTTAAACCAACTGGCGACCAACCTCAGGCAATAAAAAGCCTTATTGACGGCTTAAATTCTGGCTATAAAGAGCAAACTTTGCTCGGTGTAACTGGTTCTGGCAAGACGTTCACAATGGCGAACATCATTGAAAAAATCAATCGTCCAACTTTAGTTTTGGCGCATAATAAAACACTCGCCGCCCAGCTTTGCAGCGAGTTTAAAGAGTTTTTTCCAAACAACGCAGTTGAATATTTCGTGTCTTACTATGACTACTATCAACCGGAAGCATACATTCCAAACACCGACACTTACATCGAAAAAGACTCCGCAATCAACGATGAAATCGAAAAACTTCGCCACAGCGCAACCTGTGCTTTGTCTGAAAGAAATGATGTTATAATCGTTGCGAGTGTGTCGTGTATCTATTCATTAGGTAACCCAATTGACTATAAAAACATGGTTATTTCACTGCGTGTTGGCATGGAAAAAAGCCGTGAAGAAGTCATCGAAAAGCTAATCGAAATCCAGTATGAAAGAAACGATGTTAACTTCATAAGAAATAAATTTCGTGTTCGTGGCGATGTTATCGATATTTATCCAACTTATTCAAACGAAACCGCAATAAGAATCGAGTTTTTTGGCGATGAAATCGATAAAATCTGCGAAATTAACCCACTAACTGGCGAAATCAAAAACGTAGTTTCGCACGCTGCCATTTATCCAGCCTCGCATTACGTTGTGGCAAAAGAAAAAATTGACGGTGCGATCGTTGAAATCGAAGAAGAGATGAAAACACGATATGCAGAGTTTACAAAAGACGGAAAATTACTAGAAGCACAAAGAATAAAAGAGCGTACGATGTACGACCTTGAAATGCTCAGCGAAACAGGATTTTGCAAAGGCATTGAAAACTATTCAAGAGTTATGGCAGGCAAGCCTAAAGGCTCAACACCAGACACTCTTATCGATTATTTTCCAGATGACTTCTTGCTTTTCGTCGATGAATCCCACGTAATGCTTCCTCAAGTTAGAGCGATGTACGCAGGCGATCGAGCAAGAAAAGAAAACTTAGTCAACTTCGGCTTTCGTTTGCCGTCCGCCTTTGACAATCGCCCACTTCAATTTAACGAGTTTTATGAAAAAACTAACCAAGTTGTCTTTGTGAGCGCAACACCAGCTGATTTTGAAAAAGATAAATCAAGCCAAATAGTTGAGCAAATCATTCGCCCAACTGGCTTACTCGATCCAATCATAACAGTTAAACCAGTTGAGGGTCAAATTGATGATGTTGTCAGCGAAATCAACATGAGAGTTGAAAAAGGGGAGAGGGTGCTCATAACCACGCTCACAAAAAAAATGTCAGAATCGCTCACAGATTATCTTGAAAACCTTGAGATTAAAGTTAGATATATGCATTCAGATGTTGCCACAATCGAAAGAATGGAAATCATTCGAGGTCTGCGTTTAGGCGAGTTTGACGTACTAGTCGGAATAAACTTGCTGCGTGAAGGTCTTGACATTCCAGAAGTTTCTCTAGTTGCAATCTTAGATGCAGATAAAGAGGGCTTTTTACGCTCGGAAACGTCATTAGTTCAAACAATCGGAAGAGCTGCAAGAAATGAAAATGGCGAAGTTATAATGTACGCTGACACAATCACAAGATCAATGAATCTTGCGATAACAGAGTCAAATCGCCGCCGTGAAATCCAAATGAAATATAACCAAGACCACGGAATCACTCCAAAAACTATTCAGAAAAAAGTCATGGACATCATCGAAATTTCAAGTAACGACACGGCAGATGATAAGGAATTTAAGAAGATGTCACGAATCCAAAGAGCAGAATATATCAAAACATTGACCAAACAAATGAAAGAGGCGGCTCAGCTTTTAGAGTTCGAACTTGCCGCTATGCTTAGAGATAAAATCGAAAAACTAAAACAAATGAAGTGAGGTAAAAAAGTGCAGCATAAAAACTTAATCATAAAAGGTGCAAGAGAGCATAATTTAAAAAATGTTGACTTAACCTTGCCACGAGATAAATTCATCGTTTTCACTGGTCTTTCGGGCTCAGGAAAATCGTCACTAGCTTTCGACACCATCTATGCGGAGGGTCAAAGGCGCTATGTCGAATCTCTTTCGTCGTACGCTCGTCAGTTCCTCGGTCAAATGGAAAAGCCAGATGTTGATTACATCGAAGGACTTTCCCCAGCAATTTCAATTGACCAAAAAACAACAGCAAAAAATCCACGCTCAACAGTGGGCACAATCACCGAAATTTACGATTATCTTCGCCTGTTGTACGCAAGAATCGGAATTCCACATTGCACAGTTTGTGGCAAAGAAATTAAACCACAAACAGTTGATCAAATCGTTGAAAAAGTGCTTCAACTCGATCAGGGAAGCAAAATTCAAGTGCTTTCACCAATAATTCGTGGCAAAAAAGGTGAGCACGTTAAAGAAATCGAAAAAATCAAAAAAGCTGGCTATGTTAGAGTTAGAATTGACGGAAACATCTATGATGTTAGCGAAGAAATCAAGCTCGAAAAAAACAAAAAGCACACAATAGAAGTTGTGATAGATCGTCTTGTGATAAAAGACAGTATCAAAGCAAGGTTGACAGATTCAATCGAAGTTGCAACAAGACTTTCAAATGGTCTGCTTTTAATTGATGTTATAGGCGAAGAGGAATTGATGTTTTCTCTTAATTACGCTTGCCCAGACCACGGTGTGAGCATTGACGAATTGACACCGAGAATGTTTTCGTTTAACTCGCCTTTTGGCTCATGCAAAAAATGTTCAGGTCTTGGCATCAACATGGAAATATCCCCAGATTTAATCATACCTGACACCAGTTTATCTCTCGAAGAGGGCGCAATCAAAGCTTATGGTTGGGGAAACATGGAAAAGGGAAGCATAGCAAGAATGTATTTTGAAGCAATCGCTAAAAAATATGATTTTAGCTTATCCACACCAGTTTGCGACTTGCCAAAACAAGCATATGATGCAATAATGTTTGGCACAAATGGTGAAAAACTCAAAATGGAGCGCTCAGCAAACTATTTTTCAGGCACATTTAACTCGGAATTCGAGGGAATTGTAACGAACCTGCAAAGAAGATATAACGAGTCAACTAGTGAGTCTTCAAGAAACGAAATAGCTCGGCTTATGAAACAAAACGTATGCCCTGAATGTGGTGGTGCAAGGCTATCTAAAGAGGCTCTTTGTGTTTGGGTTGACGGCAAAAATATTCATGAAATATCATCTCTTTCAATCACAAATTGCTTGAATTTCATAAATTCACTAGAAGAAAAACTCACCGAACGTGACAAGATGATCGCAAAATTAATCATTAAAGAAATTTGCGATAGACTAACATTTTTGCAAAGTGTTGGCTTGAATTATTTGAGCTTATCAAGAAATGCTGGCACATTAAGCGGTGGCGAAAGTCAAAGAATACGCTTAGCCACTCAAATTGGCTCATCACTCATGGGCGTGCTTTACATCTTAGACGAGCCAAGTATTGGACTTCATCAAAAAGACAACGAAAAGCTCATTCAAACGCTTAAACATCTCAAAGATTTAGGTAACACCCTAATCGTTGTTGAGCATGACGAAGACACAATGAACGCTGCCGATTATATCGTTGACGTTGGCGCTGGCGCTGGAGTCAATGGCGGAAACATAGTGTACGCAGGCGATGTTGATGGCATCAAAAAATGCAAAGAGTCGCTGACAGGGCAGTACCTCAGCGGTGAAAAAGTTATTGAAGTGCCTGAAAAAAGACGTGAGGGCAACGGAAAGTTTGTAACAGTTTATGGTGCAAGGCACAACAATCTCAAAAATCTTGATGTACAAATTCCACTTGGAAAGTTTGTTTGTGTCACTGGCGTTTCTGGTTCTGGCAAGTCGTCACTTGTAAATGAAATTTTATATAAACACCTTACCAACGAGCTAAACCGCTCAAAAAAACTAAAGGGTGAATTTGATAAAATCACAGGTGCAAACCACTTAGATAAAATCATCGCAATTGACCAAAGCCCAATAGGGCGCACACCACGCTCAAACCCAGCGACTTACACAGGAGTTTTCACCCAAATTCGTGAACTTTTCGCAAGTACCCCTGACGCAAAAGCTAGAGGGTACAACGCAAGCAGATTTTCGTTTAATGTGAAAAATGGGCGCTGCGAAGCTTGTCAAGGCGATGGAATAGTGAAAATCGAAATGCACTTTTTAGCTGACATTTACGTTCCATGTGATGTGTGTGGCGGCAGAAGATACAACAGCGAAACCCTAAATGTGAAATATAAAGGCAAATCGATTTACGATGTTTTGGAAATGACAGTTGAAGAGGGCCTAAACTTCTTTGAAAAGATCCCTAAGATTTACACAAAACTCAAAACTTTATACGATGTTGGCTTAGGTTATATCAAAATCGGTCAGCCAGCAACCACACTTTCAGGCGGTGAAGCTCAAAGAATTAAGCTTTCAAGCGAACTTTCAAAACGAGCAACAGGCAAAACGATTTATATTTTAGACGAGCCAACAACTGGACTTCACACAGCAGACGTTCAAAGACTCATCACTGTGCTTGACACCATCGTTGACTCAGGTAATTCAGTTGTGGTTATCGAGCATAACTTAGACGTCATCAAAACTGCCGATTACATCATCGACCTCGGGCCAGAGGGCGGAGATAAAGGCGGAGAAATTGTTGCAACTGGTACGCCGGAAGAAGTTGCCAAAAATGAGAAATCATATACTGGAATGTATCTCAAAAAAATGCTTGATATAAAAAAATAACGACAAAAAAACGACTGTTTGGTTTATCTTCAAACAGTCGTTTTTAATTTTATTCAAACATATGGTCATACCATTCATTATCACGATATGAAAAATAATCAGTGTCTGAAAGAATGATGTGATTATAAAGCACAATGTCAATTTCTTTTAGCAAACTCAAATAATGAGCCGTCACATAATCATCTTCATTTGTTGGCTCAGCTAAACCATGCGGATGGTTATGAGCAAGAATAACAAATTTAGTTTCACTCAAAGCAACATATGAAATTAGTTTAGCTTGGTCAATGATAACGCTATTATGCTCACCCTCACTAACAATTTCACACGCAATGAGCTTGAATTTATCATCTAAACAAATGATATAAACTCGTTCTTTTGAAGTATCAAAAAACTTAGGCTTTAAAAATTCAACCACATTTTGTGTTACTTTTAAATCTTTAGGTTTCTCGTCAATTGAGCCGTGATAAACCGCATAAAGAGGCATGATTGAATGCAACAAACAAACCGCTTGCTCATTCATTTGCTCAATTTTGATTAAATCACTCGCTCTAGCATCTAAAATCCCAACTAATGAGCCGAATTTTTCAAAAAGTTTGTGGGCAACAATTGTCGCATCACCAGTTGTGAGCGAAAACATTAGATATAACTCAATAATTTCAAAGTCAGAAAGCGAGTCGAAACCTTGAGTGCGAAGCTTATCTTTAGCAGCAACAACTCTTTTTTTATATTCAATTCTTTCTTCTTTAGTCACAACATCACCCACTTTTTTTGATTTAAAAAATTATATCACACTAAGTCAAATTTATCAAGTTAAACTCTTTTAAATATGCTTTCAAACATACTTCCTTTTTTATAAAAGGCTGTAGGCTTGCCAAGCGGAGCATCTACGATAATCTCAGTTTCACCAGCATATTCTTGCTTAGTTACAAAATGAACCCAAGTGCCTTTTGGCAAGGTAACTTTTCTTGTGGTTGCACCTTTTTCAATGATTGGTGCAACAAAAACGTCCTCACCGAGCATATAAGTGTATAAATCCTTGTGAGTAGAGAAGTCATTGCTATAATAAAAATCAGGAACTATTGCAGGAATTCCAAGTTTTGCTCTTGAAATGCAGTGCTCAAGATAAGGTTTAAGTTTGAAGTGCAGTTGTGATAAATAAGCAGTATGCTCAATGATTTCAGGGTGATCATGTTGCACGTTGTTTTGAGGTTTCACAGTTTCGTGTCCACGCATGAGAGGTGAAAATGCACTCATTTCCATCCAGCGAATAAACAGTTCAGGCCCTCTTCTCATTGAAGAAAAAGTGATGTAACCGCCGATGTCACTGTGTGTCAGCGTAACACCGGAAAAGCCTAAATTGAAACTTGCTGGCATAACGCAAGGCATACCGTAATCGATAGAAGTGTCGGTGTGTTGGTCGCCATTCCACATAATTGGAGCGAAAGATTGAGCACCGTTATACGCAGAGCGAGTGAAAAACATCACTTCGTTTTCTTTTTTTGCTTCGATTAAAGCGTCACGATTAATTTTTGCCCACATTGCAGGCCAACAGTTGTGAAGTTGCTCAGGGTCGCCATCGTGAAGTACGCAGTCAACTGGCAAATACTCGGCGAAGTCCGCCATGTACCCCTTGACGCCCATGTCAATCATGTTTTTCTTGATGATGACATCTTTGAGATACTTAACCGCCTCTGGGTGAGTCAGGTCAATCATGCCAGCATCAAAAGTTGTGCTTTTTACATGGTAAACCTTACCTTTTTTGTCAGTGATTAAATAACCTTGTTTCTTGAAAAGCTTATAAAGATTGCTACCAACAACTAAGTAAGGGTTGATGTAAGCGAGAAAACGCACACCCTTAGCTTCGAGTTTGTCGATGTAATTTTTAAAGTCAGGGTAGCGCTCACTATCAACTTCCCAGTTCCAATAAACTTGTTTACCCACCGCAGTGATTTTTTGCCCAGACCATTCTTGACACCAAACACCGCAAACTTTCACACCTTTTTCAATCGCCTCATCAACTTTTTGCATCACTGTTTCAGCTCCGCCTTGTACACCTAAAATAATGCCGTCATAGCACCAATCAGGCAGATATTGATTGTTAGGCAGGCTCAAAGATAGTGATTTACTCAAGTCTTCGAAAGTTTCTTCTTTGAAAAATGTCATGCTTTTTGGCAATTTAAGATATCTAAAAGTCGAAGTTTTAGCCTTTGTGAAATCTTGAACACCAAAGCTGTCAACATCAAATCTAACGCAGTATTTATCAGAAGAAGTGAAGGTTGTCATTGGTGCATAAGTTTCAATTTTTTTGTGTTTTTTAGGTCTGTACGGCAAAAAGCCAAAGATTGTTTTTTGCACAATTGGCTTAACAACAATATGTTCAGACACAAAGTTAGTGACTTTTTCGCCCTTCATGTTAAGCTGTCTAAACTGCTCACCACCGCCGAAAATGCCTTCTTTTTTGTTAGCACGAAGCTTAAATTCCCAAGCGCAATCGTCTTTACTCTCAAAAATAATATCGAGTTTAGCATTAGTTTGAGTTATGTATAAAATTAAACTTTTACCCTCACCAGAAAATTTTATGCTCGCACTGCTGTCAGTTTTTTGCAAAATTTCAGCTTTTGTAAGCTTGAATTTACCCTTAATTTTTTCTTTAACTTTGAAATTACCATGTGTGCTTTTATAGCCAACTTTCCAATTTAAAGCACAGGCAAAACAGTCTTTTTCGCTATGTTCAAAAATAACTTGATCTTTAAAAAGCAACTTTAAACTTTTGTCATCATTAATAATTTTCATAAGCCCTCCTTACACATTTAAAGTAATATTTTCCCCAACAACGCCGATTTTGCCGCCGTTTTTAATGCCAACTTCATGTTCTTCATGCACTAAAAGCCACTTATTAACGGCTCGTTTTTCGCCTTTGATGCCATCGTTTAGCGGCAAATTTGTCCCTTTAGGCAAGATAATAGCCGAGCAAAAAGTTTCATAAACAGCCAGTGGAGCAAGGTGAAGTGTCATTGGCAAAAGCTCGATAACTTCGCCTTTTTTCACAAACACACCAACAGCTTTTGCACTGTCATAAACGCCGTCAACAATGTCAAACGCAGACCCTAAAATCAGCACAAAGTCACTGCAAGCCACAATAACTTCGCTCGATTTATGCCACTCAATGCCGTTCATTTTTCGTCCGCCACCAAAGCACCAACCAAATTGGCAAGGCAAATCAGCAAAAATTTCGCTTTCAATTTCTTTGTACGCTTGAAGTTTTTCCGCCTCATCATCACTTGCTATATATTGGTTAGCTTGGCTAGGGGAAAACTTACCGCTGTACGACAAAATCGAATCAACTTCGAATTTGTGAAACTTAAAAAGTGGGGAAGAATTAACAAAATTAATCTGTGGATTTTTCCGTTTTATCTCTTGCAAAATCATAGGATTTCAACTCCCTTGAGTCTTGCAAAAATCTTGAATATCTCGCTGTAATCATCATAAACGAGCGACACATGATGAGCCACACCGCTGTAAATAACCTTGTCGAGAACGTCTTTAATTTCCTTATCAAATTTCACCTTAGCATAAGTTCCGCTAAGCAGTTTTTCCATTGGTACAGCTTCGCCAGTTTCCATAAATAGGCGATATTTGCCAGCCATGCTGTCAAGTCGAGCCATGCTCACTTTGCCGCTTTTCATAACAAAACCAGCTGTAACGCCACGTCCGCCAGCGTGATATGAATCAAGAGAAGAGCAGCAAATTCCATCAGCAAGATTGCATGGAGCAACGCCACAGTGCCACATAAGTGCGGTGTTTTCTTCTAAATTCGCTTGAGAAAGGTCAGCCATAAATGGAGTTTGAGCACCGATAGCTTTGTGGCAAAGCATGGTGATTGCGCAGTCGATATCGCCCTCGCATGAAAGCAAGAAACCTTCACTTTGAAGTATCGACATACTAGCGCAAGGCGCAATGCCAAAACCAGCCGCAAATTCAGGCCAACAGCGTACGGCTAAAACTGTGAGTGAGTTTGATTGCATGAAATTTTTAAATTTTGAGCAAAGTGAAGCCACTTGCTCGAGCTTTTCTTCAGTTAAATTTGAGCAGTCAAAATTTTCTTTTGCCTTTTGTTTGTAATGCTCAATATCTTCCTCGGTAGTAGGGGAGTTCCAAAGTTCGCTAAGCTCAAAATGGTCAACAATGCAGCCAAATTTGCCATAAAGTGAAAGCTCGTCCACACCCACGTTGAAAAAGCCGTGCGCACGATAGCCGATAATGCCAATGTGAGCAGTTTTAAGAGCAACAACCATGCGAACAGCGTCAAGCCATTTCTCATCAATAACGCTCGAAACGCTATAAGTGAAATCTGAAATCCCACTTTTAACAAGGTTAGACGCATTGAGATTAACACCGCAAACCGAATTAAGGCGAATTTTTCCGCCGTCGTACGGCAATTCAGGAAGACCCCAAAGCAGCATAGGTTTATCGCAAATCTTTTTAATTTCTAACACCAAATGTCCAAGGTGGAAAGTACCACTGATCACGCAGTAAGCATCAACGATGTTTTCGCTGAAAAATCTGCCAACTTTTTGAGCCTCATCGCTTTCCATAATAATGTCTTCATACGCAACAAGTTCGATGTCGTCACGTTTTTGAAGTTCGCTCAAAATGTCTTTGTACAGCCCAGCTGCTGCACCGAAGTCAAAGGTGTTTCTAGTTAGGCAAACTGTGCCGATTTTAATTTTCTTCTTCATAGTTTTTTACGTCATTTCAGTCACTCAAATAATGTGTGACTGTGATTTACCCTTTCGATTTTATACTTCAAATAATAATTTTTTAAGAGCGTATTTACCACCGCTCATGATTTTTAGTTTTGGGCTTTCAGTGATATATTCTAAATCGATATCACAGCCAAATTCATCAAGCATTAGCTTTAAATCTTCCACAAATTCGATATTTGTAAAAAATCCGCCAGCAACAACAACTTTTTTTGGATCAACAGTTGTGCTAACATTGGCAATCGCATAAGCTAGATATTTCATTGGCATTTGCATCAAAATTGTGACGATATGATTCTTTTTATATCCAGCCACAAGTTCACTAAAAGTGATAGTTTTGCCAGTTTTGCTGATGTAATTTTCAACAACCACAGTTTCATTTAAGTAGGTTTCTAAGCAGCCTTTGCGTCCGCATCGGCAAACTTCACCGCTTGAATTCACAATCGCATGCCCCATGCCAAGACCAAAGAAGTTTCTGCCTTGCACAACATTTCCTTCATAAACAATTGCACTGCCTATACCAGGTGAATTTTTGACAAATAAAAAGTTGTCGTTTTCCCCTTTGATAAGGCTGTCAGCTTGAGTGTGAACATTGTTTGCAATATAAATAGGAACATTAAAGTAATTGTGTAAGCGAGATTTTAAATCAAAATTATCTTCATAAACTCCATAGCTATCGATAACTTCACCGCTTTCACAGTCGATTTTGCCAGCTATTCCAAGCCCAATGCAATCAATTTTGCAACCAGACACATCGATTTGCTGTTTAATCAACTCAATTAACGCATTAACGTCTTTTTTGATTTTTGAAGTTAAAACAACAGTTGTGTTCAAAATTTCTTTGAGAGTGCAAATGCTGATGCTAGTTCGTTCGCTTTCAATGCATACGCTCACAGCAAAAAAATTATTGTAGTCGATATCAAGCAGCATTTCACGTCTGCCACTCGTTGTTTTGCGAATTTCACGAGTTTGAACTAAGACACCTTTGAGAATTAAATCTCGAGTCAGCGTTGTCATGCTCGCAGCGCTAAGCCCACATTTTTCCGAAAGTTCCAAACGTGAAGCTTCACCGCCATAATATAAGCACGATAAAATCGCCGCCATGTTGGCCTGCTTCATGCTTTTTAAATTGTTAGTTTTAATCATACTAATTTCTCAAATAATCCTCTCAATTTTTCCGTGGAAAACTCCACAGGATTGTTTTGCATAAGTGGATGAGTTGCACCCTCAAAGGCGAGTTTATCCAAATCAACAGCTGGTTCAAGCTCGCTGATTTTGGTTTTCATTTTAGCTAAGCTTTTAAAATAGCTGATTTTATCAGCAAGTTCATCGCAGCTGCTAACTCCAACAGCTTTAGCAAGTTCTTCTAAGCGTTCATCTTTGTTGTATCTCACAAAGCTATCGAGTGTGAAAGCACAAGCCTCGCCATGTGAAAGATGATAAATTGCACTCAGAGGATAACTGCAAGCGTGACAGCCAGCAGTTTTTGGCAGCGCAAAAGTCATGCCAGCTAGTAGGGAAGCGTAAGCCATGTTAGTTCTTGATTCAAGCGAGCCAACTTCATAAGCCTCTTGAAGATTTTCTAATATTAAGCGTACACTTTCAATTGCAAAAAGGTCGGTGATAGGCAAGTGGTTTTTGCTCCAATAACCTTCTAAGGCGTGAGCCATAGCATCAAGACCAGTTTGCATAGTCACATTTTTTGGCACGCTGAGCATAATTTTTGGGTCAACAATGCAAGCACTAGGCATAAAAACTGGGTGGTTAGTCGTCTTTTTTTCTTCGCCGTGGCTAATAACACTAACTTGAGTCACCTCAGATCCAGTGCCAGCAGTTGTCGGTACTGCGATGATTTTTACCTTGTTTGTGGTGAATAAGTCGCCACAAAAATGCTCGATTACGCTATGCTCACTATAGGCGCAAGCACTCGCATATTTAGCAGTGTCAATCGAGCTGCCACCGCCTAAAGCGATAACTGCATCAGCTCCAGTTTCTTCAATTAATTTCGTACAGCTCATAACCCCATCTAAAATTGGATTAGGTTGAACCTCACAAAACAGACCAACGATTTTGTCATTGTCAGCTTGCAAGTTTTCGCCGTACTGCTTGAAAAATGGATCACAAATTAAAACAGCCTTATTTGCATTTAAACTGCATAAAATTTCATTTAAGTGCATAATCTTATCAACACCAAAATGGATTTTAACTGGTTGATAATAAATAAAATCGTTAAACATTTGCTTTTTCCTCGATTTTTTTAACTTCGAGTTCAGCATTAGTGAGGAAAGTTTGACGCCATTGCTCTAAGCCTTGTAAGAACTCAGTTTCAATGAAAGCCTTAGCCATTTCAACGCCCATTTCAGGGCCAACAATCCAGCCACCCATGCACAAAACATTGGCATTATTTATGCTTCTGCACATCTTGGCAGAATATAAACTTTCACAAGCCACAGCATAAACACCATAAAATTTATTTGCAACAACCGCCATTCCAGCGCCAGTGCCACAAATTAAGATCGCCTTATCATAATCACCATTTGCAACAAGTGGTGACACCATCGCAGCACATTCAAAATAAGGGATAGGAGAGTCAACACTTTGAGTGCCTAAGTCGTCAAAATCAACTCCTGTTTCAGTGAGGTACGCTTTAATTGCTTCTTTAAGATAAAAACCTGATTTGTCGCTTGCGATAACTAATTTCATAATAATCTCCTTTAAAATTCGTTTTCTTCTTTAATTAATTAAAAGTTTTAATTAATTAAATTTTATCATTTTACAGCGTAATAAGTCAAGGAAAAAACACAAAAATAATGCACGATATTTGCACTCTCATTTAGTGCTTTTTGACGAAAATACATTATAATAATGTCAAAATATGTAAAAATAGCTAGTGGAAATATTTTTGAGGTTAATACGAAATTTTTAATCAAATTATTTCTAATAAAGAAAAATATCTTGTGAAGAACATATTAATTCCAATTTAGAAAATAAATGATGATATTAAGGGTTAAAACCCAAAAAAAGGCAATTCTACTGCCAGTAGAGTTGGAAAAATCTTCTGTAGAGCAAAAAAAGTCCATAGTAGGGTGACAAACTTGCACAAATGCTGTATGATAATGGCATAGCCAAGCCAAAATTTTGGAAAAATTCTCAAACAAAAAAACAAACACAGAAATTTAAAAGGAGCAAACACGCATGACAAACATTAAAAAGGTAACTTTGCCAAATTACACAAGAAAAGAAGAACAACTCAATTCCGCATCGCACGCAGCAGGAACAATCATCGGAATTATCGTTATAATCATTGGTTTCATTTTTTGCCAAACTTGCGTTTCACTTTTTGGAACTTTAACATTCGCCGCATCAATCATTGCACTTTACACCTGCTCAGCGGTTTATCACGGCTTAAGAAAAGAAAGTAAATTCAAACAAATCATGCGCCTTGTTGATCATGGCATGATTTATGTTTTAATCACAGGCTCAAGCATTGGGCTCATGTCAAACTTAATTTTTGAATCTGCACCAGTTTATTTTTATGCAATTGGCATCACACAAGTTGTGCTTAGCTTAATCGGTTTAGCATCAATTTTCATCAACTTCGAAAAATTCAAAGTGCTTCAAATGGTGCTTTATATGTTAGTCGGCTGGCTTTCGATTGTTCTTATGTATCCAATTTATAAATATTGCGATAACTGCTTTTATCCATTATTCTTATGTTTTGGCGGCGGAGCAGTTTATACATTAGGAATGATATTTTATGCAAAAGGTGCAAAGGTAAGATATAGCCATAGCATCTTCCATTTCTTCGTTTTAGGCGGCACAATAATGCACGTTGGCGCAATGTGCACAGCATTTATGTAAGTGTAAAACTTTAAATTACATATTAAAAAAGGGTGGCAAATGTCACTCTTTTTTTGTACTAATTTTAGGTAAACCTAAAATTGTTTCGCTTAAAATCGCAAAAAAATCAAATCACTTGCGATTGTCCTCAACTTTTCAAAAAACGTTCCCTACGGAAATATATTTTTTTCAATTAATTATTCATGTTGGTAAATCTGCTTTGTTTTGCCTACGGCAAAATCAAGGAACCCCTTAATAGGGTTCCTTACGTCAAAAAAGCTGTCCGAGGGACAGCTTTTT
>JAWXUR010000053.1:0-14041 GCA_044426265.1 Clostridia bacterium | reverse complement strand
CCGAAGTTGGGATTTATTCGTGTTTTCTTAAACATGGTGGTTTTTGTTTCGTGAAATCACGAAACCGAACAACGGCACGACACAGGGGTCGTGCCCTACATTCCTTAAGTTCCCGAGTATGTGGTTATCCCTACGTTTTTAACGAATTTTTTAGAAACCCCCTATATTTATAATGCGTGCAACGCACGCCACCACAATTTTTCATTATTCATTTTTCATTATTCATTGTGAGCGATAGCGAACTTTTCCTATTTCTTCCTAAAAACAATAAACTTACTAAAAACATAATTAAGCACAACCACAACAACGCCTAAAATCAGCTTCGCTGTAATCGTACCGCTGAGCTCGATGATGTAAAAATCGAAAATCTTATCACCAAATGTGAGCAAGTCAACGAAAAACCATAAACCAATTTGTTCAACAAAATAAGTCGCAATTCTTGACGAAACAAAACTTGGAAATTCTTTTTTAATAACTTTAACCGACCACTCATTTTTCTCAAAAACAAAGGTCTTGTTGGTTATGTACGCAAAAACAACGCTGATTATCCATGCAAAGGAGTTGCTAAGAAGATACCACGAACTGCCAAGCCGTACATCAAAAAACTTGAACACAACAAGGTTCACTAGCGTGGTGAGCAAGCCAAAAACCACGTATAATATGGTTTCTTTGCTCAAAGCTAGTTTCATTAATTTTTTCATTAAATCCATATTTTTCTCTTTTCTAAGCTCAAACTATTAAAGCTCGAAGATTTTTTTGAGCTTTTTGCCAACTGCGCCAACTGTGAGCGCAACAACTTCATCGCCACCCATGATAACAGTGTTACCACGAGGAATGATGAGAACTCCGCTTCGAATAAGATATATCAAAACGCAGTTTTCAGGCAGTGCTAATTCTGAAATTGAAATGCCTGAGTTTGTCCATGTGAGTGGAATTTTATATTCACTAATCATCGCATCGGAGTTTGTGATGTTTGCAATGAATTGAACTTGAGCGCCGTCAATTTCATGCTCGATTAAGTTTGTGATGATTTGTGTTGTGTTAAGAGTGATGTCAACGCCTAGTTTTTTCATGATTGTAATGTTTTTAGGGTTGTTGCTTCTTGAAACTGTCTTTTTAATATTAAATTGCTTTTTGGCAATCTCACACGCAATTAAGTTGTCTTCGTCTTTATCTGTAACTGCGATTAACACGTCGTACTTGCTCACCTTTGCATGAGCTAGAGTTTCAATTCTTGTGCCGTCACCGCAGATAACCGCAATGTCAAGCACGTCGGCGATGTGTTTACATCTTTTTTTGTTCATGTCAACAATCTTAACTTCGTGACCTGAAACTAACAAGTTTTTCGCCAAGAAATAACCAAGCTGTCCGCCACCTACTATTATAACTTTCATTTAAGCGTCCTCCCTTTTAAATAATTGCAAAAATAACTCTGTCGCCCTCTTCAATAACTAAATTAGGCTCGTTTGCAAGATGAATATCGCCATTTTTTCTTTTGAGTGAAAATGGCATTTCGCCTTGTTTTGAATAAATTTCACGTAATCCCTTGCCGATATCATGTTTATCTGGTTTATCCATTGAAAATTGCATTGAACTTCTGCCAAGAGTGATCGAGTCAACCTCTTCGCTGTGCTGTACAATCAAATTGAAAAATATGTCTGTTTCAAGGCGAGTTGCGCAAACAGTGTTAACACCGAAACGCTTAAACACAGCCTCACGAGAAACGTCAAGAATGCGAACATAAACATCTTTAATGCCAAACTCAACATCTAAAATTCTAGCAACCATAACATTAACATTGTCGCTGTTAGTCACAATCACGGCAATATCTGCATTGTCGCAGCCAGCGTTTCTTAACACGTCAACATCAATCATCATGCCTTGAGTCACAAGCCCTGAATAGCCCTCCTCGAGCATTTCAAGTTTTGAGGCATCGTTGTCTAAAACTGAAACATCGTAACCACGATCGTCAAGACTTTTCGCAAGCCTTGCACCTGTTTTTCCGCAACCTACTATAATAACGTTCATCTTCTTGTTTCCTTTCGCATTTTAATTATATCAAATGATGTTTGGCGTCAATTTCGCCATCGTCTTTAATTTCCAAAATCGCATAATATCCCTCGCCAACAGAGCCAGGATTTAAAAGATAAATTCCAGTTATTGGCTCTTTGATGAAAAATGGTGAATGAGTGTGCCCAAAAAGAGCAACATCAGCTCGAACGATTGAAGCTTTTTGCACCAAGTCATGCACTCCAGTTTTCACATTTTCCATATGCCCATGAGTTAAATAAATCGTTTTGCCATTTATACGTCTATATTCGCAAAGCTCAGCGTTGCGAGTGCTAAAATCGCAATTGCCAGCCACGCAAGTGAATTTTTTGTCTTTGTACAGCGCTATCGCTTGCTTGATGTCCGAGTTTCCGTCACCGAGGAAGAAAACCTCATCACAATCGTCATTTTTATCGATCGCATCGAAAATATTTCCAGCACGACCATGTGAATCTGAAATAACAATAATTTTCATGAATAAACCTCGCTTTTTTGTCATAGCATTAAAAGAGTTCGCTATCGCTCACAATTAAAAATTGAGAATTGAGAATTGAGAATTAAGGGTCGAACCCTCAGTCAGCTTCGCTGACAGCTCCCTTGAAAGGGAGCCAGTGCTCCGATTGTAATTTTTGCTTTGCAAAAAAATAAAATTGCAATTACAAAAATCATCACCGACAATGTAGGGACATGGCTTGCCATGTCAAAAACTGGATTTGCACTATCCTTGCGGACATGGCAAGCCATGTCCCTACAATATGCAAATTGTAGGGGCGACCTGTGGTCGCCAGTAGGTTTGATGAAATTTTCTGGCGACCGCAGGTTGCCCCTGCGTTTATAATGCGTGCAACGCACGCCACCACAATTTTTCATTATTCATTTTTCATTCTTCATTGCGAACGAAGTGAGCCGTACGCAACAAATTAAACCATAATATAATATTTTATCATAAGTTAGGTGGTATTTCAATGGAAAATAAAACAAAAGTTACAAATGAGCAAATTAATTCTATGTTAGACGAGTTTAAAAACGGTTCTAGTGAGAAAAAAGTTGATGCTAATGAGTTTATCAACAAGCATTTGAGTGCTGAACAAGCAGAAGTTGTTAACAAGGCGATGAGCAATCCGGAGCTTATTAATTCAATTTTGTCATCACCTCAAGCTAAGAAGTTCTTAGAAAAACTTTCAAAAAAGGAATAAACTATGGATTTATCAAACCTCAATATGGATAATATCGGCTCGATTTTATCCTCGCTTAGTGATGATGATATTGACTCACTAAAATCAATGGCTGGCTCATTTTTTGCAAACGCAAACGAGCAAAGCTCAAATGAAACATCAAATCAGCAAGCTCCACCACCGCCAAAAAATGAGGAAAGTTCGGATTTTGATTTCAACTTAGATTTTGAAAGCATTGCGAAAATAACTTCGATTATGAGTAAACTTTCTAGCAAGAAGAAAGACCCGAGAAGTGATTTACTTTTGGCGCTTCGTCCGCTTTTGAGTGAGGAAAAGCAAGGCAAAGTTGACCAAGCGACAAAGATTATTCAGCTTTTGGAGATTTTGCCGCTGCTTAAAGAGATGAATTGATGGCTCAACGATAATGTGCTGTAACTGTATAGGTAATTCATGAAGCTATCCTGCGTGGTTTTGAATTTGTTCGATTTTTTTGAATATTGATGAGTTGGGAACATGGCAAGGGTAGACCCCATAGTTGGTAACTTAAGGATTTTCAACGTTGAGGAAATTGTAGGGCACGACCCCTGTGTCGTGCCGAAGTTGGGATTTATTCGTGTGTTTTTTTAACATGATGGTTTTTGTTTCGTGAAATCACGAAACCGAACAACGGCACGACACAGGGGTCGTGCCCTACATTCCTTAAGTTCCCGAGTATGGGGTAGAACCCTTGCCATGTTTTTGTTTCGTGTGATACGGAACAAAAACAGCCGCATTTTCAATAAATTGGCAATAACGGCAACATCGGTCGACCACACAGGGTCGATCCTACGTGAGTAGTTAATTTGGTTTTTTGTGCGGTTCTTCTCCAAATTTCCTCGAAACCACGTAGGGGTCGATTTTACCATAACATCACATTTTCATCGATAACACAAAAAAGCCTCCCTCTCGAGGGAGGTGGCACGAACTTGTTCGTGACGGAGGGTTCAAAAACGGTGGCGATTTTTCCGTCACAACAAATTATAATCGATAACGAAATTTATTCGAGATATAGACGATTAACAACCAAAAAGGAGGAACACAATGCAAGAATACACCTCGCAAGATTTCATCAAAATGCAAGAACAAGCAATTCAAAGAGTTAAACAAATGCAAAGCCGTGCAAAAAATAGCGAAGTTCCTCCCAAACAAACAGATTTTGACGAGGACGATGTTAAAATTTATCATAAGATTTCGAAAAATCAAGAGCAAAAACTTCAAGATAAACCGCAAAATGAAAAGTCAAAGGAGAAGCTTGAAGCGTACGACAAAAAAATTCATTCTGACGCTAGGGCAGATGAAAACGTGAAACTTTCGCTGCCTAAACCTATTCAAAAAAGAAGAAGTTCAGGGCCACTTGGTGCGTTTTTATCGATGGATAATGACACCGCCCTCATTTTGCCGCTGATTTTGCTGCTTGGCAAAGAGGGTGCGGACGATATTTTGCTTTTGGCGCTGCTTTATATTTTAACTTGACAACTTGACAAAAATAAGTTTTTGTATTAATATGATTTTATACTATATTATATTAATACAAAAAAAGGAGCAAATAAATGAAAGTGGAATATAAAACTCGAGGCGTTTGCGCTCGTTTAATCGAATTTGACATTGAAGATGGTTGCGTGTATAACGTTGTGTTTCATGGCGGCTGTAATGGTAATTTGAAAGGTATCGCTTCTCTTGTTGATGGAATGCCTTGTGAGCAAGTTGTGGCTAAACTCAAAGGTGTCACTTGTGGCTCAAAATTCACTTCTTGCCCTAATGAGTTGGCAAGTGCGATTGAGAGTAATTTTTAATCAAAATGAAGTTAATAAACAAAAAGTAGGCAGTGAAATCACCGCCTACTTTTTTTGCGTTTAATTATAGCTTATTCTGCACTCTTTTTTGCAAAATACTCATCTTCTTCAACTTTTCTTTTGCCAATTTCTTCGATAAATCTCTCTTCATTGATTGGGAGATGGATATCTTCGCCAGTCCAAGAAGAAAGCATGATTGCATTGCTGATTGTTAAGCCGTTGATGCCCTCATAACCTTTAGCAATCATTGGTGTGCCATTAGTGATGTGTTTAGTGAAAGCATTGATAACACCGAAGTGTTGACCAGTGAGTTGATTAAGACCCATTTGAGCAACATTCATTGAGTACTTCTTAACCTTTGCTGGAGGTTTTGGCATGAACTTTTTAACAGTTTGACCGTAGATGCTTTCTTTTTCATTTAAGATAACAACTTTCATGTTGTTTTTATCAATGATGATTTGACCGCCGTCACAATCAATTTCGAGTCTGTTTGTGCCTGGTGCATCATGTGTGCTTGTGATGAATGTACCAGTGCCGCCGCCCTCATATTTGAAGTAAGCAGTCACGTCATTTTCAACTGTGATGTCACGATTGAAACCAACTTGAGTGTACCCACGAACCATGATTGGCATTCCAACGATCCATTGAATGAGATCGAGTTGGTGTGGGCATTGGTTGATAAGAGCGCCACCGCCCTCGCCATTCCATGTACCTCTCCAGCCACCTTGATTATAATAAGCTTGAGGTCTATACCAGTCTGTGATAATCCAGCTAACACGTTTGAGTGAACCCATAGTGCCATCTTCCATTAACTCTTTAGCTTTTTTATAAAGTGGGTTTGTGCGTTGGTTATACATGATACCAAAAGCAGTTTCAGGGTACTGAGCAGCGAACTCGTTAAGTTCTCTTGCATCTTTAGTGTAAACGCTTATTGGTTTATCAACGAGAGTGTTAATTCCGTGAGAAATTGTGTATTTTGCGATTGTGCTGTGATGATAGTGAGGCACAACCACGATAACAGCGTTAAGATTTGCTTTTTCAATCATTTCTTTGTAATCTTCGAAAATCTCAACACCTTTAAGGTTTTTTTTAGCCCAAGCTCTTCTATCTTCGCTGATGTCAGCAATAGCAACGAGTTTTGCGTTTTTAGCATGACCCATAGTCATTCTTTTAGCATACATGCTGCCTTGTTTACCGACACCGATAATTCCATAACGTACTGGCATAATAGTTAATCTCCTTTTATTTTAGATTTATTTTGATTTTTTGGTTTTTTTGTTGTACAGGTTCGCTTCGCTCACCGATTGCGACAGGAACACACGAAACATTGTAGGGACATGGCTTGCCATGTCCGCAGGTATAGCACAAACCCAATTTCTGACATGGCAAGCCATGTCCCTACGTTACAGACAATGCAATTTAACTGTAGGGGCGGATATTATCCGCCAGCAAATTAGATGCGAATTATATGTTTTACGCAAGCAACTCCTTGAGTGCTTCATATTGCCAAACAAAAACATCTTTAGCTGTGACTTTTTTGAAGAAGTTTTTATTTTTTGCTTTGTTGATGATTTTGAAAGTTTTTCTGTAGTTTGACATAACTGGAATTAAAGCGAGTACACGTCTAAGAGCAACATATTTAATTGTGTGTGGCTCTAAAGTTAAGAAGCCGTCATAACCTTGTGCTTTAAGGCAAGAGATGATGTGATCATAGTTGCAAACACCTAAACCGAGTGGGATTTCGACTTTGAACTTGCTGCAATCTTTGATGTGATAATAAACAGTGAATGGGCTTGTGAGCTCATAAGCTTCAGCTGGGTCAACGCCGCATTGAACATAGTTTGATGCATCATAGCAAAGTTTGAAACTTGGATTGTTAACTGCTTTTGCAAGAGCGATGCATCTTTTTGGTGTGTCACCGAAGATGTATTTTTCATTTTCGTGAATTAAGATAATTTCTTCTTTTTCTGCCATTTGTGCCCAAACTTTGAGTTTAGCAACAACTTCGCCCAAAAATTCATTTGGATTGTCATTTTTAGGAAGGTGGAAAGAAAACACTCTTATGTATTTGCAATCCATGCTCTTTGCGATTTTGAAAAGTTCTTCGAGTTTTTTTGTTTGAGCTTCGAAAGCTTTTTCATCACGAAGTTTGATTTTGCCGATTGGGCTGCCGATTGAAGAAAACATGATGCCATTATCCACTAAACGTGGCTTAACTTTTTCGTCAAATTCCTCCACAGTGTATGCTGAGATGTTTTTTCCGTCAACACCTCTTGGACAAAGATAAGACTCGCCAAACTCTTTGATTAAATCGATTTGAGTGTCAAGCTTTGAGCTTACTTCATCATAAAAACCTGAAATTTTCATAGCTATTCTCCTTTTCAAACTTTTTTAATAAGTTAATTCTATTTACTAATATTATAATAAAACTAAAACTTATTTTTGTCAAGGTTTTATAAAGAATTTATGAAAGTGAGTGAGCGCTCACTCGTTTTATTTTGAAATGAAACTTAAAATCAATTGCTTTCGTTGGGCGGTACAGTTTTTTGGCGGTTAACCGCCAAAAAAAGTACGACAAAAATTACGACAAAAAAAGAGCCACAACCGAAGTCATGACTCTTAAATAAAACTTAATTAAATCAAATTATTTAGTTTTTACTTTTTTTTGCTGGAGCTGCTTTGGCATCGCCTTTTGATGTGATTGCTTTGATTGCAAATAAAACACCAACGAGAACTACTGTACAAACTGCGAGAGTGATGTAAGCGTTTTGAACGAAACCAGCTAAGATGTAACCAACAAATGAGATTGCTGCAACAACTGCTACGTAAGGAATTTGAGTCTTAACGTGGTTGATGTGGTTACACTGTGCGCCAGCTGATGCCATGATTGTTGTGTCTGAAATTGGTGAGCAGTGGTCACCGCAAACAGCACCTGCAAGGCAAGCTGAAATTGAAATAACAGAAATTGCTTCTGTTGTTGGGAAGATTGCAACAACGATTGGAAGTAAGATACCAAATGTACCCCATGATGTGCCTGTTGCAAATGAAAGACCAGCTGCGATAACGAAGATGATTGCTGGTAAGAAATATTGTAAGCTCTCTGCGCTGTTTCTTACAAACTCAGCAACATAAACTCTTGCGCCGAGGTCTGTTTTTGTGATTGCACCAAGTGTCCAAGCGAAAACGAGGATTAAGATTGGTGGAACCATTGCGTTGAAGCCTTTTGTGAATGTGCCTGTGAATTCTTTGAAAGATAACACTTTGCGTGGTAAATAAAGAATTGCTGTGAAAACTAATGCGATGAATGAACCGATAACAAGACCGAATGATGCATCTGCGTTTGCAAAAGCGTCAATGAAGCTTTCGCCATCAAAGAAACCGCCTGTGTAAACCATACCAGCTACGCAAGAAGCGATGAGAACTGCAACTGGAAGAACAAGGTCAAGAACCTTGCCTTTTGATGAAACTGCTTCGTTCATTTCTTCGAATTTTTCGTCGCTTCCATAATGAAGGTCGCCTTCCATTGCTGCTGTTTCGTGTTTCTTCATTGGGCCGAAATCGAATTTCATGAGTGAAATTGAAATAACCATGAAGATTGTTAAAATAGCATAAAGGTTATATGGAATTGATTGAACGAAAAGAGTTAAGCCTTCGCCGTCTGGAGCAACACCTGCAACTGCTGCTGCCCATGATGAGATAGGAGCAATGATGCAAATTGGAGCTGCTGTAGCATCGATTATGTATGCAAGTTTTGCACGAGAGATGCCGTGGCTATCTGTTACTGGGCGCATAACTGAACCAACTGTGAGGCAGTTGAAATAGTCATCGATGAAGATTAAAACACCGAGTGCAAATGTTGAAAGAAGAGCGCCAGTTTTTGTTTTGATTTTCATTTTTGCCCATTTAGCATAAGCTGCTGAGCCGCCTGCTTGATTCATTAAACAAACCATGATACCTAAAATTACAAGGAAAATTAAGATACCAGCGTTCCAAGAATCTGCGATACTTGAAATGATTGCTGTGAATGTGTGGATAACACTATCCCAAAGGTTGAAGCCTGTGTAAATAAGAGCACCTGAGAAGATACCTGCGAAAAGTGATACGTAAACTTCTTTTGTGATGAGTGCTAATAAAATAGCAAGGATTGGTGGGATAAGTGATAAGAAAGTTGCATAGCCTGAAACTTCTTCTTGAATTGCTGCAATTGCTGCACTAAGAGTTTCGGCAAAGCCTTCTTCTGTGAGATTGTCTTCATATGAGCCCACGTATTCTTGAGCGTCATCATAAGACATTGCTGATTCTTCGTTGGTGATTTCTAAAACTTCGTCTTCAGCGAAAGCTACCACAGAAAATGGCACTACTAAAGCGAAAACCATAACCAATGAAAGAAGAAGCAGGGTGATGCGTTTTGTTGATGATTTCATCTTTTGTTGTCCTCCAATAAAATAAGTTTTTTCGTTTGTGTCTTAGATACTCTGCCAAATCATTACATTAAATATAATAGTTTAGCGAAAACCGATTTTTCAACCAATTTTTTTGCAAAATATCTAAAACTCAAACTAATAATAAGTTCGCATATTTATTCATATATATGCAACACATAGTTATTAATTAATATAATACCATATTTATAGTAAAAAAATCAATAGTATTTAACTAAAATTTAACGCTTTAAACTATTTAATTGCTCGATTTTTCGATTATTTCGCCTTAAATCAGCATTTTTATTCGATATTTGCAAAAAACTCTTTCGCCTTGAAGTTTTGGATAGTCGAGTCAAAATAAAGCAGTTATGATTTTTTAGTTTAAATAAGTTGCCTCAACAGGCATTTTTTTAATAAAAAGTGAAAATATATTAAGAATTTTTTTAAATAAGGCTTGATATTTTTCTTGAAATTTGAGATAATGTACTATCAATATATAATTTTATATAAACAAAAACCAAAGGAGGCACACACAGTGACTGATAATCAAAAAATAGCTCAGCTACTTTTTCCAAATATTACAAAGACACCTGCCGATTTAGAGCAGGAATTTCCACAGCGTGAAATCAAAGAGGGCGCACGCATAACTCGTTTTGCACCAAGCCCAACAGGATTTTTGCACATTGGCGGACTTTTTGCCGCCCTCATCTCAAAACTCAACGCAAGCACAACTGGCGGCTCATTCTTGTTAAGAATTGAAGACACAGATAAAAAGCGTGAAGTTGAAGATGGTGTTAGCGCAATCATCAAAGGTCTTGAAGACTTCGGTCTTTCAATTGATGAGGGCGTTGTTGGCTTTGAAAAAGAAAGCGGTGTTTACGGTCCATACACTCAAAGTTTACGTAAAGACATCTATCAAGTTGTTGCAAAAAGTTTGGTTGAACAAGGTCTTGCTTATCCATGTTTTTGCACAGAGGAAGAGCTCAGCGAGATTAGAGAAAAACAAGAAGAGCAAAACTGCTCAACTAAGGGATATTATGGTGAGTGGGCAATTAGTCGTGATCTTTCAGATGAAGTTATCGAAGCAAATGTTGCCGCTGGCTTACCATTTACACTTCGCTTAAAATCAATGGGCGAACTTGACAGAAGAATTAAGTTTGACGACTTAATCAAAGGCAAAATTGAAATGCCTGAAAATGTTCAAGACATCGTTATCTTAAAAACTGACGGGATTCCAACTTATCACTTTGCACACGCAGTTGATGATCACTTCATGCGTACAACTCATGTTATTCGTGGTGACGAGTGGGTTTCATCTGTGCCAACTCACATTCAGCTTTTCAAAACTTGCGGTTATCGTGTGCCAAAATATGCGCATATCTCCCCAATCATGAAAGAAGAAAACGGAAACAAACGCAAACTTAGCAAACGTAAAGACCCTGAAGCTGCTGTTTCTTATTATGCAAGCGAGGGCTTCCCTAAAGAGAGCGTGCTCGAGTACCTCTTAACACTTGCAAACTCAAATTTTGAGGACTGGAGAAAAATCAACCCTAAAGCACCTCAAAGTGACTTCCCTTTCAATCTCAAAAAGATGAGTGTCAGCGGTGCACTTTTTGATTTAACTAAACTTTTAGACGTTAGCAAAAACGTTATCTCAAAAATGTCAAATGTTATGGTTTATGATTACACCACTGCGTGGGCAAAAGAATATGACACAGAGCTTTTCGCCGTGCTCACTAAAGATGAGACTTACACTAAGGCTATCCTTAATATTGATAGAGATTGCCCAAAACCTAGAAAAGACATTGCAAAGTTTGACGAGATTAAAGATTATGTTTCATATTTCTTCGATGAGCTTTTTGTTCCTTGCTTCGAGCTTACAGACACAATCACAAACGAAATGGCTGTTGAAGTTTTAGAGATGTACAAAGCAAGCTACACTCAAACTGATGATAAAAACGAATGGTTTAATGGCATCAAAGCTTTATGCGAACCACTTGGTTACACTCCAAACGTTAAAGAATATAAAAAGAATCCAGACGCTTTCAAAGGTCACGTTGGTGATGTTTCAACCATCATTCGTGTTGCAATCACTGGCAAGAAAAACACTCCTGATCTTCATTCAATTATGAATCTTCTCGGCAGTGACAAAGTGATTGAAAGACTTGATAGCGCTATTGAATACTATAAAAAATAAGAGAGGTATACAAAATGGAAGAAATGATTAGCAATGCAAATTTTATCCATGATTTTATTGATAAAGACTTAGAAGATGGGGTTTATTCAAGAGTTCAAACTCGTTTTCCTCCAGAGCCAAACGGCTATCTTCATATCGGACACGCTAAGGCTATTCAAATCAATTTTAGCACAGCTCAAAAATATGGCGGCAAATGCTGCTTAAGACTTGATGACACAAACCCAGCTAAAGAAGATGTTGAATATGTTGAATCAATCAAAGAGGACATTGAGTGGCTCGGTTATAAGTGGGACGAAGTCCTGTACGCCTCAAGCTATTTCGATTTCATTTATGAATGCGCTGTTAAACTCATCAAAAAAGGCAAGGCTTTCGTTTGCGATCTCACAGCGGAGCAAATGAGAGAATATAGAGGTACACTCACCGAAAAGGGTAAGGATAGCCCTTATAAAACTCGCTCAATCGAGGAAAACTTAGACCTTTTCCAAAGAATGACAGATGGCGAGTTCCCAGATGGCGCAAGAGTGCTTAGAGCAAAAATCGACATGAGCTCACCTAACATGAATATGCGTGACCCAATCATCTATCGTATCGCCCACATCAGCCATCATCAAACTGGCGATAAATGGTGCGTTTATCCAATGTATGACTTTGCTCACCCACTTTCAGACGCTAGAGAAGACGTGACTCACTCACTTTGCTCACTCGAATTTGAAAACCACAGACCGCTTTATGATTGGTTTGTTAATGAATGCATTGAGGGCGAAAAACCTCGCCAAATCGAGTTTGCAAGACTTAATCTTAACTACTGCTTAACAAGCAAGCGTAAATGCTTAAAACTTGTTAATGAAAACATTGTTGATGGTTGGAATGACCCAAGAATGGCAACAATTCAAGGCATGAAGCGCAGGGGGTACACGCCTGCGGCGATTCGTGACTTCATCTCTCGTGTTGGTGTTTCAAAAGCTTATAGCGTTGTTGACTTCGGTCTTCTTGAAGCGTGCGTACGTGAAGATTTAGGTGCAAAAAGTGCAAGATGCATGGCTGTACTTCGCCCACTCAAAGTGGTTATCGATAACTATCCAGAAGATAAGGTTGAAGAAATTGAGCGCCCAGTGAATCAAGATAAACCAGAAATGGGCACAAGAATCACTAAGTTCTCAAAAGTTATTTACATTGAAAAAGAAGACTTCATGATTGAGCCAGTGAGAAAATATTTTAGAATGTTCCCAGGTAACGAAGTTAGACTTATCGGTGCTTACTATGTTACTTGCAACTCATATGAACTCGACGAAAATGGCGAAGTTAGTGTTCTTCACTGCACATATGACCCTGAAACTTTCGGTGGCACAAGCCCTGACAAACGCAAAATTAAAGGCACACTTCACTGGGTTAGTGATGAAAATGCAATTGATTTTGAAGCTAATATTTATGATAGACTTTTCAAAGCAGAAAATCCATCAGATGAAACAAATGGAAGTTTTGAAGAAAACCTCAACCCTGAGTCAATGGTAGTTCTCAAGAACTGCAAACTCGAAGCTGGTGTTGGCGAGCTTAAAACTGGAGATACTTTCCAATTTATGCGTCAAGGTTATTTCTGTGTTGACACTAAGTCTAGTGCGGATAAGGTTATATTTAATCGAACTGTTGCTCTTAATTCGTCTTGGAAATAAGGTAGATTTATTAAAAAATGTAGGGACAACCCTTGCGGTTGTCCGTTGCTGGGATTTATGTGTATCGATTTTACATTGATAAAACAGAAAGTTTTGCCGTCGTTTCTGGGAGGGGAAACCCCTCCCCTACGTGGTTTCGAGGAAATGCGGCGGATTTTTGTAAAAACGTAGGGCAAGGGTTCTACCCTTGCCATGTCGGTGTTTCGTGGCACACGAAACAAAAAACGCAAAACAAAAAAACATTGCCGTAGGGGAGGGGTTTCCCCTCCCGAAGAACGGCGGCGGTGTTGGCATAACATCAATGTATAATCGATAACACAAATTCAATATCACATTTGCAAATTAGTTTATATGTTTCGGTTAGATTGCAAGGAGGAGTAGAACCCCTCCCCTACGGTTACAAAAACGTTTTCAATAAATGTGATGAATTGGAAACTTAAGGAATGTAGGGCACGACCCCAATGCAAGCAACTTAAGGTAAAATGCACCCTAAACCCAACTAACCAATGGTTCATCGGTTGGAGAAAATCGATAAGGTTCGACGTATAAGGCTAATAGTAAACTTGTTTACTATTAGACAGCAAAATTCGGCAAAAGGAAGTAGCACAAAAAGCCCAACTCATTAAATTTTCATTGAGTAGAGAGTGCGGTGTGACAAATTGCTTGCAATTTTGTCCGCCGTAATCGACCCATC
>JAWXUR010000052.1:0-14527 GCA_044426265.1 Clostridia bacterium | reverse complement strand
CGACAACGCAGAGTTAGACAAAAATATCCGATAAGTATGTGGAGTTTTAGGATTTATAGGCTACTTGGAAACCCTCGGCGGGGGTTTCTTGATTTTGCCAAAGGCAAAACAAAGCAATTTAACCATCACGAAAAAACTATAAATAAACGCTTAAGTTGCTTGCGTTGGGGTCGACCCTACAATCTGATTGTTTTTGACTATCGTAGGGACATGGCTTGCCATGTCAGCAAGTTACCACAAACCCACAGTCGCAACTGCAACCTTTTTGGCGGAAAACCGCCAAAAATTGTACCAAAAAAAGAAACCCAAAAAGAGTTTAAATAATCAATTAAACCTTGATTATCTAACATATAAATAAAAATTAAAAGAGAAAACAAAAAAATTAAAACCACGGAGGTATATCATGTTTTACACAAGCACAAGAGATAAAAATGTTAAAGTTACTGCCGCTGAGGCTATCGCAAAAGGTCTTTCAGATGAGGGCGGTCTTTTCGTACCTGAATCAATTCCTGCAATTTCGAAAGAATTTATCGAGGATTTAATCCCACTTAGCTATATCGAAAGAGCTAAAAAAGTTTTAAGTTTATACCTCACTGATTTCACAGCTGAGGAAATTGATATGTGTGTTAGCGGTGCTTATGCTGCTGGCAAATTTAGCAGTGAAAAAGTTTCTCCAATCGAAACTATCGCTGACGGCAAAAACATTTTGGAGCTTTGGAGAGGTCCAACTTGCGCTTTTAAAGACATGGCGCTCCAACTTCTTCCATATCTTCTCACAGTTAGCGCTAAAAAAACAGTTGCTGACAAAACTATCGTTATCTTAGTTGCAACTTCTGGCGATACTGGTAAGGCTGCACTTGAAGGCTTTAAAGATGTTGAGAAAACAAAAATCATGGTCTTTTATCCAAGTGACGGAGTTAGTCCAATGCAAAAACTTCAAATGGCAACTCAAGAGGGCGACAATGTTAGCGTTTGCGCAATTAAAGGTAACTTTGATGATGCACAAAATGGCGTTAAAAAGATTTTCACAGATGACGAAGTTAAAGCTAAACTTGCTGAAAATGGCATGCTTTTCTCATCTGCTAACTCAATTAACTGGGGCAGACTTGTTCCTCAAATCGTTTATTATGTTAGCGCATATTGCGACATGATTGAAAATGGTAGTCTCAAAAACGGCGAAGAAATGAACGTTGTTGTGCCAACTGGCAACTTCGGAAACATTCTCGCTGCTTATTATGCTAGAAAAATGGGCATTCCAACAAAAACTCTCATCTGCGCATCAAATGCAAATAATGTGCTCACAGATTTCCTCACAGATGGTGTGTACGACAGAAACAGAAGTTTCTTCGCAACAACTTCACCATCAATGGATATCCTCATCTCATCAAATCTTGAAAGACTCCTTTTCGATCTTTGCGGTCAAAATGATGAAACAATGCGCACATGGATGGGCGAGCTCAACACCAACGGTAAATACGAAATTTCAGCTGACGTTAAAGAAAAAGTTCAAGCTTTATTCGTAGGCGGTTGCTGCGACGACAAACAAACAGCTGACACAATCAGTGATTACTATAAAAAAGGCTACCTTTGCGACACTCACACAGCAGTTGCCGTGAAAGTTTATGACGATTATCTCGCAAAAACTGACGATAAAACTCCAACAGTGATCGCATCAACAGCTAACCCATATAAATTCTCAGAAGCAGTTCTCGGCGCAGTTAATGGCGAAGTTCCAGCAAACTTAAACGAGTTTGAGCAAGTGAATTTCTTAGCTGAACTCACAAAAGAGCCATGCCCAGAGCAACTCGCAAACCTCGAAAGCAAAGAAGTTAGATTCACAGATTGCTGCGATAAAGACGACATGGTTAACATGGTTTACGCAATGCTCGGCATCAACTAATTCGCTTTTGAGCGGTACAATTTTTTGCGGTTTCCCGCAAAAAAGTCGGCGACGCCGACCGGAACGCCGAGATAGATAGCTATATTATTATAGTTATTCTCCGAGCAGTTGATTTTTAATAATTTATTGGGAACGGATTCATTCGTTCCCAATAGTTGCGTAATCAACATATTTTATTATGATTTTTTATTGAATAGCTTTAAAAAAATTTTTTCTTAGAATAAACCTAGTTGACAAAATGCATACTATATAGTACAATGTACTATATAGAGAGGAGTGATCAAATGGCGTTTTCTATTCGATTAACTGAAGAAGAAAGACAACTAGCGGACAGCTATGCAAAAATTCATTCTATATCAATCGGTGAAGCTTTTAAAAAAGCACTTTTTGAAAAAATCGAAGACGAATATGATATTGCTATATCACAGCAAGCTTATGATGAATATATCAATAATAACAAGCAAAGTAGACCTATTGATGAGCTTTTCAAGGAGCTTGGAATATGAAATATAGTGTTAAAACAACTGCTAAATTTGATAAGGAATTTAAAAAGCTTGATAGATACACTCAAAAAATGATAAAAGCGTGGATTATAAAAAATTTGATTAACTGTGAAAATCCTAGAAGTCATGGAAAAGGCTTGATTGCTAATAAAAGCGGTCAATGGAGATATAGAATAGGCGATTATAGGCTCATTTGCATTATTGAAGATGATGAGCTGATTATAACGGCTCTACACATAGGTCATCGAAGAGAAATATATAATTAAATGAGTTTTAATGTATTTTTAAAAATATGTTGATAAAATCTAAGGAGGTTAACTATGAATTATGAACAGATTTTGCAAAAACAAAAGCAATATGAATCAAAAAAACATTTAATTTCTAAGCTTGCTTTAGAAAAAGAAGAAATAGCTTTTAAAATAGAATTTACACATAATTCAACTGCAATTGAGGGCAACACAATGACACTCATGCAGACAAAATTGCTTCTTGAAGATAAAATTTCGATTGGCGATAAATCGCTTAGAGAAACATATGAGATTGTTAATAACAATAAAGCTTTTGAATTTGCACAACAGTGTATTGTTGAAGGTAAACCTCTTAGCGAAAAAATTGTTAAAGATATTCATGCTATTATTAATGAAAATATCTTTGTGGGCGGCATTTATCGAAACGAACCAGTCAAAATTACTGGGGCAAGTCATAAACCTCCACATGGTCAAAAAATGTTTGAACAAATCAAAAGTTTTTTTGCTGACTTAGAATTTAGACAAGACTTAAATCCAATTGAACTAGCTGCTTGGACTCATGCTGAATTTGTTCGTATTCATCCTTTTATTGATGGAAATGGACGAACTTCGAGGCTGATAATGAACTATCAATTGATGGCTTATGGTTATCCACCAGTGTCAATCAGCGTTAAAGATAGATTTAATTATTATGAATGTTTAGATAAGTACGCAAGTGAAAATGAGCTTGAAGATTTTTCTCAAATGATAGCAAATCTCGTGGAAAATCGCTTAGATGAGCTTTTAGAGCTCACTTAAGTGAGCTGTACGAAAAAAACCAACAGGAGGTAACCATTTGTCATTATATGTAATTGGCGACACGCATTTGTCTTTTGCCACAAATAAACCGATGGATATCTTCGGTGGCTGGACTGACTATGTTAATAGGCTCGAAAAAAACTGGAATGAAATCGTGAATGATGAAGATTCAGTTGTGATTGCTGGCGATATTTCGTGGGCAATGAATTTTGAGCAGTTAAAGCCAGATTTTGAGTTTATAAATAAGCTCAATGGGCAAAAATATATCTTAAAAGGCAACCATGATTATTGGTGGAACACGATGAAAAAGATGAATGTATTTCTTGAAGAAAATCATTTTGACACCATCAAAATTCTTCACAATAATGCGTACTTGGTGGGCGATATCGTCATCTGTGGCTCTCGTGGTTGGTTTTATGATGCCGCTGGTGAGCAAGATGGAAAAGTTCTCGCTCGTGAAGTGGGTCGACTTAAGATGTCAATTGATGCCGCAAAAGAGCTTGGAGATAATTTAGTTGCATTTTTGCACTATCCTCCAGTTATGGGTGAGCAAGTTTGCGAAGATTTTGTTGACCTGATTAACCAAGAAAATATTAAAAAATGCTATTATGGGCATTTGCACGGCGATTTTACCAACTACACGCCGTACAAGAAAATCAACAAAACTGAGTTTATGTTGATTTCTGCAGATTATCTCGGATTTTCTCCAAAATTAATTGAAAAATTTTAATGAAAAGTATGGAAATTTTCGGCATAAACTGCTATAATAACTTAGTTAGATATAATTAGGGTCGCTTTGAAAAGTAATACTAAACCCTAATGATTAAGGAGTATATAAAATGAGTTTAAAATCATCAAACAATGTTGAAACTAACCTTCACGCTTTAGAAATCACAATCAGCGCTGAAGAATTTGAAGCTGCACAAGTTGCTGCTTTCAAAAAACAAAAAGGTAAAATCCAACTTCCAGGTTTCCGTAAAGGTAAAGCTACACGCAAAATGGTAGAAACTTATTATGGTAAAGAATGGTTATATGAAGACGCTCTTGAAACACTTTACAGCCCAGCTGTTGAAGGTGCAATTGTTGAAGCTGGTCTTGACGTTGTTGGCACAAAAACTGCTGACGTTAAAGAAATCGGCGCAGACGGCGTTTTGCTTTTAGTTGAAGTTTATACAAAACCAGTTATCGAAGTTTCTTCTTATAAAGAACTTCCAGCAACAAAAACAGCTGTTGGCGCTTCTGACGAAGAAATCACAGCAAAAATCAGTGAACTTCAAGAAAGAAATTCACGTATGGTTGCAGTTGAAGATCGTGCAGTACAAGATGGCGACATCACTGTTATCGACTTTGAAGGTTTCGTTGATGGCGTTGCATTCGACGGCGGCAAAGCTGAAGAATATGAACTCACAATCGGTTCAGGTGCTTTCATTCCTGGTTTTGAAGAACAAATCGTTGGACACTCAATTGATGATGAGTTTGACGTTGTTGTAACTTTCCCAGAAGAATATCAACCAGAACTTGCAAGCAAAGAAGCAACTTTCAAAATTAAACTTCACGAAATCAAAGTTAAAGAACTTCCAGAAGTTGATGATGAATTTGCACAAGATGCAGCAGACTGTGACACAGTTGACGCTCTTAAAAAACAAATCACAAAAGAAATCAAAGAAGAAAAAACAAAAGCTAACGATAAACAAATCGAAACTCAAATCTTAGATGCACTTGCTCAAAACGTTGTTGGTGAAATCCCTGACGTTATGGTTGAAAGTGAAACAGAAAACCAAATCAAAGATTTAGATTATAAACTTAGCATGCAAGGCATGAACTTCGAAACTTACCTTGGTTACATGGGTATGGACGTTGATGCTTATAAAGAGCAAATGAAAGAAGCTTCATTAAAACAAGTTAAGATTCGTCTTGCACTTGAAAAAGTTGCAGAGCTTGAAGCATTTGAAATCTCAGATGAAGATGTTGAAGCAAAATATGCTGAATTTGCAGAGCTTTATTCAATGGAAGCTGACAAAATCAAAGAAATCATTGTTGCTGATGATCTCAAAAAAGACATGGCAACAGAAAAAGCAGTTGACTTTGTTAAAGACAATGCAAAAGTAACAACATCAAGAAAGAAAAAAGCAAAGGTTGAAGAAGCAGCAGAATAATTGATTATTTAATCTGATTTCGACCTAAAATAAACAATAGTAAGTTTGTTTTCTGGCGATAAGATAATTATCAAAAGAAAACAAGCTTATAAAATTATTATAATTGATTTTTGAGGAGGAAATTATTATGCCTTTAATACCTTACGTAGTAGAACAAACAAATCGTGGTGAACGTCAATTTGATATTTATTCAAGACTTTTAAATGATAGAATTATCGTTCTTTCAGACGAAGTTAATGATGCAACAGCGTCTGTTATCGTGGCTCAACTTTTGTTTTTAGAAAGCCAAGATTCAGAAAAAGACATCAGCTTTTATATTAACAGCCCAGGTGGTTCAGTAACAGCTGGCATGGCTATTTATGACACAATGCAATACATCAAATGTGATGTTTCAACAATTTGCATGGGTCTTGCTGCTAGCATGGGTGCATTTTTGCTTTCATCTGGCGCAAAGGGCAAAAGATATGCTCTTCCAAATGCTGAAATTATGATTCACCAACCATCAGGTGGAGCTAGAGGTCAAGCGACTGATATTAAAATCGTGGCTGATCACATTCTTAGAACAAAGGCAAAGTTAAATCAAATCTTAGCTGACAACACAGGCAATCCAATTGAAAGAATTGCTGAAGACACAGAGCGTGATAATTACATGACAGCTCAAGAAGGTCTTGACTATGGTCTTATTGACAAGGTTTTATATAAGAGATAAGAATAGGGGAATTACTTAATGTCTAAAGATTCACAAATCAGCGATAAAGTTGTTAGATGTAACTTTTGCGGAAAAAGGCAAGAAGATGCAACAACTTTAGTTGCGGGCCCAGGTGTGTATATCTGTGATGAGTGCATAGAGGCTTGCGTAGACATCATCAGCGAGCAAATGGAAAATTTGGCTACGAATTTGACAGATAAAAGTGATAACTTTGCTTCGCTGCAAAAACCAGCCGAAATAAAGGCTAAATTAGATCAATACGTTATCGGTCAAGATGAGGCTAAAAAGGCGCTTAGCGTAGCGGTGTACAACCACTATAAACGAGTGTATGCTAAACTTGAAGATAATGATGAGGATCAAGTTGAAATTAAAAAGAGTAATATTTTGCTGTTAGGCCCAACAGGTGTTGGTAAAACAATGCTTGCTCAAACCTTGGCAAAGATTCTTGACGTGCCATTTTCAATTGCAGATGCAACAACTTTAACCGAGGCAGGTTATGTTGGTGAAGACGTTGAAAATATCTTACTCAGACTCATTCAAGCAGCAGATTTTGATGTTGAGCGTGCTGAAAAAGGCATTATTTACATTGATGAAATCGACAAAATTTCAAGAAAATCTGAAAGCACATCAATCACTCGTGACGTTAGCGGCGAGGGAGTACAACAGGCGCTTCTCAAAATCATTGAGGGCACTGTGTCAAACGTACCGCCACAAGGTGGCAGAAAACACCCTCAACAAGAGTTTATTCAAATTGATACGGCTAATATCCTTTTCATTTGCGCTGGCGCATTTGATGGACTAGAGAAGATAATTGAAAAAAGAATGGGAAATTCTGGGCTCGGTTTTGGCGCTGAAATAAAATCAAAAAGAGAGCTTGACGAAAGCAAACTTCTTCATAATGTTGAGCATAGTGATTTGGTGAAATATGGCTTAATTCCTGAGTTAGTCGGTCGTCTTCCAATGATCACAACTCTTGACGATCTTGATGAGGACGCCCTTATTAAGATAATGTCACAGCCAAAAAATGCTCTCATCAAGCAATATAAATATTTGTTTGAAATTGACGGAGTTGAACTCGAATTTGACGATGATGCCCTTGAAGCAATTGCTAAAAAGACGCTCGAGTCAAAAACAGGCGCTCGTGGTTTAAGATCTATCATTGAACACGTTTTGCTCGATTATATGTATAACGTTCCATCTGACGACGAAATCTCAAAAGTTGTGATAACAAAAGCTGCTGTTGAAGATAAAGTTCCAGCAATAATTCAACGTGGTGGAACAAAAATAAGCGAAAAAAGCAAAACTTCAACTGGATTTAAGCCAAGAAAACAAAAAATATAAAATAACACTTGACATTTAAAATACAAGTGTGTTAAAATAACATGGTATAAAAATAAAGTATTATTAAAAATGGAGGTTAAATTGATGACAGCTCTTCAAATTGTATTATCTATAGTAATTATCATCGTAGCAATTGCTATTATTGTTTTAGTTGGTTTGCAAGAAAGCAAAACAAAAGGTCTTTCAGGCGCTATCGCAGGCGGTGCAGACAGCTTCTTCGGCAAAAACAAAGCAAGAACAATGGAAGCAAAACTTCAAACATTCACTAAAATTGCAGGCGGATTATTCTTCGTTTTAGCATTAGTTTCATCTATTTTAGTTTTGTTTGGTTTCTAATTTAAAAAGTTAAATGCAAATTTAAAAGCTCTTTCAATTTTTATGTTGAAAGAGCTTTTTATTTTTTATTTTTTTGTTTTGGTGGTACAGTTTTTTTCGGTTTACCGAAAAAAATATCGAGTCGGTGACTCGACAGCCGTGTGAGAAAGTAATAAGGGTTAATAAAATGCCGAGCAGTGAACAAGCAAGAAAAAAGCAAGAAAAAAAGAAGAAAGAAAAAAGAAGAAAGAAAAATCAAGCAAAGCTTTACTCAATTTTTCACGAAAAATTACGGATTCCAAAGGCAGAGCCTTTGGTCGCTTGCTGCAGCAAGCGAAACACCCCAAGCAAAGTGAAAATTAAAAATTGAAAATGGAGAATTGAAAATCAAAAGCAAAGCAAATGCGAAAAAACAAAACAAACAAAAAGAAAAGCGATATCGTACCTTAAACAGCAATGTAAAAGGAAAAACGATATCGCATTTGCGTAATTAGCAAAACAGCGAAGCGTATTTTGCGGCTTGTTTAATGAATGTTTCAATAAATAGCACAAAATTTAGGCTAAGTTAATTATAGTAGCAAATCAATGTAAAAAAACAAAATTTATTGCCAAAGACTAGGGTCAGTAGTAGAAACACCAAAAGCACCATTTTCTAGTGCCAAAATCACTTCCTCTTTATCACTAACCAAACCGCCAGCAATTAGAGGAGTTGAAAGTCGTTCACTGAGCTTTTTTGTGATTTTAGGCATGATACCAGGCATGATTTCAACCGCATCTGGATTGGTCATTTTAGAAGTTTTAACAGTGGTTTCAATTGAAAGTGAATCTATGATGAAAAGACGTTGAATGGTGAGTAAACCTAAATCTTTTGCGTTTTTAATTTGATTGTTTTTAGTTGAGATAATTCCATCTGGCTTGATTTCTTGATTGATGAATTTAAGCGCTGTGAGATCTTTTGAAAAGCCGTCGATTAAATCAATATGTATGAAAACTAGTTTGTTTTTTGCGTGCGCTTTTTCTATGTTTTCTTTGAGGTTGAAGATGTTGCCGTTTAATAAGAAGATAATTTCGCAATTTGAGTTTAAGGCTTCATCTAATTTTTTTAGGTCTTTTACGGCTGCGATAAGTGGATTTTTTTTGATTTTTTTTGCGAATTCTTGTTTCATTTTTTTCTTCTCTCTTTTTTGTTTATTGCTTGTTTGTGGTTGGATTGGATGTTTATTTATTTGTTTATTTATGGGTATGCTGGTTTCGAGTGACTTTGATAATTTGAGCCGAAAAACCTCACTGTCGTTCGGCTTTTCTACTTGCGTTTTGGTTGGCTTAGTGGTTTCGAGCTAGTTTGCTATATCGGGACGTTTCGGCGAGCGTTTAATTTTGGCTTTGCCAAAATTATTGCGTGCTTCGCACGCAATTGCTGCGGAGTTTCCGCAGCAAAACGCTCGCCGAAACTACACCGCTAACTGCCGCCGACAATCCACAAAACAATCAGCTGTCGCCGCTTGTTTTGTTATATTCATCAACCAAGCCGCAAAATACGCTAACGCTGTTTTGCTACTAACGCAAATGCGATGTTGTTTTCTTTTGGTTTGATTTGTGGGGAAGTCAAATGCATTTAGTTTAGTTTTTCGTTTGTTTAAATCGCATTTGCTTTGCTCGCCGAAACTACACCGCTAACTGCCGCTAACAATCCACAAAACAATCAGCTATCGCCGCTTGTTTTGTTATATTCATCAACCAATCCGTAAAAAACGCTATCGCTGTTTTGCTACTAACGCAAATGCGATGTTGTTTTCTTTTGGTTTGATTTGTGGGGTAATATAGTGGATTTATTTTAATTGTGCGTTTATGTAAATCGCATTTGCTTTGCTTTAATTCTCCATTCTCCATTCTCAATTCTCAATTTACGTGGGGTGTTTCGCTCGTTGCGACGAGCGACTTAAGGCTCTGCCTTAAGAATCTGCAATTTTTCGTGAAAAATTGAGTAAAGCTTTGCTTGCTTTTTTTATTTTTTCTTTCTTCTTTTTTTCTTTATTATTCCGCTAAAGCTTCTTCAATAAGCCTCTTAATCTCATCAACACCAGTACCCTTAGTCGCAGAAAAAGGCACAACATCAATATCCCCATACTCCTTAATAATCCCAGTAATAAGCTCAAGCTGCTTCTTAGTCTCACTAACATTAAGCTTATCAGCCTTAGTAAGCGCAACAATAAAAGGCAACTCACAATCACTCAAAAAGTCAAGCATCTGAATATCAAGCTTAGTAGGCGCATGACGCATATCAATAAGCTGAACCACTAATCGTAAATCTCGATGAGAATTAAAATAATGCTCCATAAGCTTTGACCAACGTACTTTTTCCTTACCAGCAACTTTAGCATAGCCATAACCAGGAAGGTCAACAAAGCGGCATTCGTCCAATTTAAAAAAGTTGATTGTAACAGTTTTGCCAGGCATTGAGCTCACACGAGCAAGTGCTTTTCTGTTTAAAAGTTTATTGAGCAAAGAAGATTTGCCCACATTTGAGCGACCTGAAAAGGCGATTTCAGGCATATCCGAATCTGTAAGTTGTGAAACCGTACCAAAAGAGGTTTCAAAGGTTGCGTTATCGTATCTCATTTTATTTTTCCTTTTTCATGTTTTAGCGTTTGTGGCTTTGAAAAATCTGCCACAAACGCTTATATTTTATTTATTGAGTGATAATTCCCACTTTAGAATTTGTGGTGTCAACGCTCATTTTAACAGCTTTTTTAGCTGTTTTACTTGCTTTTTTTCTAGGCAAAACATCGTTAATCGCATGGGCGAAAACTTCATCAAGTGATTTCACACAAACAAATTCAACGTTATCTTTAACCACTTGGTCAACTTCGTACAAGTCAGCCTTATTATCCCAAGGAATAAGCACTTTTTTCACTCCAGACTTATATGCTGCCATTGATTTTTCTTTCAAGCCACCAATAGGCATAACTCTTCCAGTAAGGGAAATTTCGCCCGTCATTGCAATAGATTGAACCACGCCTTTGCCACTCAAAGCAGAAAGAAGTGCGGTTGAAATTGTCACGCCAGCAGAAGGACCATCTTTAGGCACAGCACCTTGCGGTACGTGAATGTGAATGTCTTTGTTTTTGAAAACGTCTTTGTCAATGTCGTACAGCGTCGCTACGCTCCTAATATAACTATGAGCCGCTTTTGCTGACTCACTCATCACCTTGCCTAAATTACCAGTGATTTCAAGTTTACCGCTGCCGTCCATAACAACTGCTTCAACTTGAAGAAGTTCACCGCCAACCGAAGTCCAAGCCAAGCCATTAACCACACCAACAGTGTCAGTTTTAAGCAGTTTTTCAGCGCTGTATTTCTCAGGGCCTAAAAGCTCAACGATTAACTCTTTGCTGACAATAATTTTACCTATATCTTCAAGTTGCATTTTAACAATGCACTTGCGAATAACGCTAACCAAAGTTTTTTCAAGTCGACGAACACCGGCTTCACGAGTGTAAGAATCGATTATAAAATGCAAACTTGCATCAGGGATTTTAACTTGAGTGGCGGTTAAGCCGTGGAGTTTAAGTTGCTTTTTGAGAAGATGTTTTTTTGCGATGTTAAACTTTTCTTCCGGAGTGTAACTTGTGAGTTCAATGATGTCCATTCTGTCAAACAGTGCTGGTGGAATGGTTGAATAATCATTTGCTGTGGTGATAAATAACACCTTGCTTAAATCGAGAGGGAACTCTAAGAAGTTATCTCTAAACGAGAAGTTTTGCTCAGGGTCGAGAGCCTCTAAAAGTGCAGAAGCAGGATCACCTCTATGGTCATTTGCGAGTTTATCGATTTCATCAAGTAAGATGATAGGGTTAAACGTTTTAGCACTTTCAAGGGCACTTGCAATTCGTCCTTGCATTGCGCCGATATAGGTTTTTCTATGACCACGAATTTCAGCCTCGTCATGAACACCGCCAAGGGAAATGCGAGTGTACTTACGTCCCATAGCCTTAGCGATAGATTTAACGATTGAAGTTTTGCCCACACCAGGAGGGCCAACAAGGCAAACGATTTGCCCTTTCACATCGTCAGATATCTTTTTAACAGCGAGCATCTCAATGAATTTATCTTTAACTTTTTCAAGTCCAAAATGCTCTTTGTCAAGTGTCTTTTTAGCCTTGCTTAAGTCAAAATTATCTTTGCTAAACTTGCCCCAAGGCAGATTTAAACTTGCATCAAGATAAGCACGAGCAATGTTCGCATCAGGTGATGAAGTTTGCATTTTTGAAAGCTTATCACATTCCTTGAGCAGTTTTTCACTAACTTCTTCTGGCATTTTAGCTTTGCTTATTTTTGCTTTAAAGCCGTCAATTTCTTTTTTTAACTCATCACCATCACCAAGAGCGTCAGAGATAACTTTTAATTGCTCACGCAAATAATATTCTTGTTGACCTTTATCAATTTGTTCTTGAACTTTTGCGTGAATTGATTCTTCAAGTTCGAAAAATTGAATTTCATTGGTGAGATAGAAAAGGAGCTTTTCAATTCTATTAATTGGGCTAAGCTCGCTTAAAAGTTCTTGACGTTTGGCAAAATCTTCAACAGCATTGCCAGCAATGAAGTCAGAAAGATAGTCAACATCTTTTGATTGAAAAACTTCCATTGCCACATCTGAAGCTTGCTTATCAGTGTGAAGAGCATATTCTTCAAAGCATTCTTTGAAAACTCTTGTGATAGCTTGCGCATATTCTTCATCACAAAGTCTAATAGATTTTGATTTTTGAAGTTTGATGTCGCTGACGATATATGGATCACTTTGTGAGCAATCGATCAGGCTTGCACGTTGAACTCCCTCGATAACAACTCGTAAATTAGGGGAGTCAGGCGATTTGATGATTTGCTTAACGTTTGCCAAAATACCCATTGAATAAAGCTGTTTAGGTGTTGGGTCTTCATAAGTTACTGATTTTTGAGCAACCAAAAAGACTTGTTGATTTTCTTTCATAGCCGCTTGAATAGCAGCGATTGATTTTTCTCTGCCCACTTCAAAATGAAGCATCATTGTTGGAAACGCAACCAAGCCACGCAGGGCAACAGTTGGTATATTATTAATTATATTATCTTGCATTATGATCATTCCTTTGCTTTTCTTGATAAGTGCGAAAACACTTGAAATTATTTGATATATAAACTTTAAAAAAGTTAAGTGTGTTTTTGGGGTTTAGTTTGCGAGCCAGCGGCGAGCTGTACAAGCAAATTAGCGTATGAATATTTTAATTATACTACAAAACAAATTATAAATCAATAACTATAAAATAATATAAAAAGTAATTTCTTCATATAATTGTTTTAAATACCAGTTTTGGGAGTGTTATATGTGATTTTTAGGCTAAATAGGTTTTGTGGCATGATAATATTGTTTGTGTTGGCGCTGATTTTTCTTTTGATTTTAACCAATCCAAACAGTGCGACAGTTTCCTCAAGTGAGATGAGTACGTCAATTAGCTTGCCGATTTTGATGTATCACCACATGAGTGAAAGTTGGGATAAAGTTGGGCGGTACACAGTGCACGTTGACGAGTTTGAAAGCGATTTGATTTTTATTGCCGAAAATGGCTACACCACAGTGACAATCAACGAAGTTATCGCCTATGTCAATGGTGAGGGAGAGCTGCCGCAAAAGCCGATAATGATAACTTTTGACGATGGATTTTATAGCACGTATTCGCTTGCGATGCCACTGCTTGAAAAATATGAGATGAAAGCAGTGGTGTCAGTGATTGGCTCGGTGGCTCAAATTTATAGCGAAACTCTGGACACAAATGTCAACTACGCCAACCTAAATTGGGCTGATATCGAGCTGATGAACGATAGCGAATTTATCGAAATTCAAAGCCACACTTGGGATATGCATGGCGATGGCACGAGCGGCAGAAAGGGGATTTCAAGGCTAAACGGCGAAACATTTGAGCAATATGAGCTTGCCTTGAGTGAAGATTTGAGCAAAATGCAAGCGGCGCTTTACGAAAACTGCTCCATCACCGCCACCACAATCGCCTATCCTTATGGCGCATACTCAAGCGAAACCTTGGAAATCATCAAAAATTTAGGGTTTGAAGCGAGTTTTGTGTGTGAGCAGCGAGTGAACACAATCACAGTTGGCGATGCTGATAGTCTGTATAATTTGGGCAGATACAATCGAGCGAGCGGTGATTTTGATTTCAGTTTTTTGATGTGATTTTCGTTTTTGGCGGTACAGTTTTTTGCGGTTTACCGCAAAAAATGTCGAGTCGCTGACTCGACCTCAACACAAGCAACTTAAGTAAAATCATGTAAAATTTTACTCAATTTTTTTAAAAAATTGCGGTTTCTTAAGGCAGCGCCTTAAGTCGTTCGCCGCAGCGAACGAAACACCCCATCGTTCAAAAAAATCAGGAGGATAGTCAAAAAAACTATAAATAAATTGTAGGGAACGGTCTTGACCGTTCCACAGTTTTTTTGAAATTATTAGTTAGCGTAGGGGCGACCTGTGGTCGCCAGAAAATCACATCAAATCTACTGGCGACCACAGGTCG
>JAWXUR010000051.1:0-14547 GCA_044426265.1 Clostridia bacterium | reverse complement strand
TGCTATCTTCCTGCGGTTTTTGACGATAGGAGATTTCGTTCGCTGCGGCGAACGACTTAAGGCTCTGCCTTAAGAAACCGCAATTTTTTAAAAAAATTGAGTAAAATTTTACATGATTTTTTCTTAAGTTGTTCGCAGCTGGTGTGACCCTTCATTTTTCATTCTTCATTTTTCATTCTTCATTGTGAGCGATAGCGAGCCTAGTCTTCCCCAAACCCATAATAGATGCTATCATCATAAACGTTGTTTTCATCTTTACTATGGTGTGAATACCACACTTGAGCGAAAAATGGGTTTACTTTTGCTTCTTCATCATATTTCCAAGGGATTGGCATGCATTTTGGGCACCAGTGTCCGCCTTTTAATGCAAGGTTTTGTGACATTTCGAATTCGTGACCGAAGGCACATTCCCATTTAACTGGAGTGTAAATGTCAGCTGGGCGTTTTCTTGTTTTATATTTGCCGCCTCTAAACTGTGCAGCTTTTTGCAAGTCTTTAACGCTTAATTTTTCAAAGTCTTTTGATTCGTCATAGCCATGGTCTAAAAAAGACTTCTCATCTGTTGGTCTGAAAACGTTAAAGTTTTCCCATGTTCCTATGTCTTTAAATTGCTGGATTGAGCCGTAAAATGCGTTTATTCGACTTTTTGAGCCGTTTTTAATCCACGCTTGAGTGCCAAACATTGCAGTTTGCGCAATTGGCTCCATCATGTTCTTTTTAAGAACGGAGCAAGGTGCTAAGCCTGAAAGTTTATAATATGTTGGTGCGAGTTTCGCCATGTATTTAAAGTAATCATCTGCTGTTGTGTAATCTCTGAACTTCAAAATTTCGTCTAGCTTATCTGCATCTGTGAACCAATGACCATGGAAGTTTTGCAAGATAAACCAATTAGCTTCAAAGAGTTTTTTGATTGCATCTTTACTTTTTATGCCAAGGCTATAAAGCAGTTTTTCTTCAAATTCATAGTTTGTGAATCTAAACTGCGAACCACTTGAGATGTTATAAAACTTTCTCCAAAATTCTTGTGGTACGTGTTCGTTGCAAACCTTTGCAAGAAGTCTGCCACTATCTTCAACAGTTGCCCATTCAATTGCACCATTGAGCGGTGTGTGATACATGATAGGGTCGATATTAGTTAAGATGTCTGGGTATAAAATGCCAGTTTGGCGAAGTGATACCCAGTATTTCAAGCCAGAATCTGCTAAGAGAGCTTCGGCATAAGTTTTGCTGATTGCATAATGATCATAAACGCTGATTTGAATTGGGTCACCAGTTCTGCCCCAATGAGTTGGATAGTTTCTGTCACCTGTTTGAGCAACTGTGCCTATATAAACAACTTTGATTGCATCTGGATTTTCTTGAGCCTTAACTGCATCAATAATGTTTTTCATTGCGCCAATGTTTGTTTTCATTGTGGTTTTTGGATAATAGTCTGCTGCTGGTGACACCATGCCACCAACGTGAAGCACATAATCACTGCCAGTGACACATGAGAGTACGTCTTCATAATTTGTTAAGTCACCCCAACAAATTGTCAGGCATTCGTCATGTTTAAATGGTTCAAACATTTCACGAGCTTTTTTCGATTCACGAACTAAAATAACAATGTCATACATATGTTTACGATCGTATAACTCTTTAAATCCTTGAAAACCCATTGTGCCAGTTGCACCAGTTAAAAAGACTCTTTTTTTCATTATTAATAATTCCTCCTATTAACCAAAGCATCTTGCAATATTTTTCAGCAATTAGCCTTAGTCACTAATAAAAAAATTTTGATTACTCAATTGTCTTTATTATACAAAACTATAAATATTTTGATGTTGCAAAAATATTAATAATCGAATTTTGATATAAAACTTAGCAAGCCACAATTTGTGCATTATTTCCAATTTCAAAGCTTAATTTTGAGATTACTTTTTTGCGAAGCAAAAATTGTACGACAAAAGTTCAAGGCTGTTAAGCATCTGAATTTTGCTCATAAAGCTCGCAAATTGCCTTTGCTTTATCTTTTATCATGTCTATCAAGCATTGCGGCGACACAACTTCAACATCGCCTCCAAAGCTCATCAGCCACGAAGCTAAACCTTCGCTCACGGCGCATTTCGTTGTCATTGTGAGTTTGTTTGAGTGAATGGTGATTTTTTCATCGACACCAAAACGCTCCATCATCTTTTCGAGGTGATCAGTTGAAAAAATCAATTCAACTTCCATCATTTCGCCTGAATACATATTAAAAACTTTGTTACGATAGCTGTTTGTGTCACCCAAATCGGCGCAAACTTCACTGAAATCTCTTGCCTTTTTTCGTGAAATTGTGATTTTCTTCATTTTGTCAATTCGAGTGTGCATGAGATTATCATATTTTTGATTGTTGCTCACAAGATAGTAATATCCGTTTTCCCAAATGGTTGAATATGGGCTAACTATATGCTGTCTTTCAATAGTATCAACTGTTTTTTTAGACTTGTTTAACCTTTTTTTGCAGTATGTGAATTTTATCTGTTTGTTTTGCAAAATCGCCTTGTTTATGATGTCGATTGTGTAATAAATCTCTTCATTTGTGCATTTGAGATTGTTATGATTTAGCTCTTGATTTTTAACATATTTCGCCTGCGACTCACTGCATAAGGTGCAAATTTTTTCAATCAACTCGTCTGTCTTTTTTTGAGTGATGAAATTTGCTGACTGCATGGCATCTGCAAGGAGCTTCACTTCTGGGAGTTGAAACTCTCTGTTTGCAATGTAATAACCATTTGTGGGCGCTTTCGTTGTGATAACATCAACACCAAATTCACGAATCGTTTTAACATCACTATAAATCGATTTTTTCTCGCATTCAATCCCAACATCAAGCAAAAGTTCTGTCAATCTTTCAACGCTCATTGGGTTATCTTCATCACTGAATTTTTCTAAAAACTTTTGAATATATAGTAATTTTAACTTTGTGTAATTTTTCGATTGCATGCTTAGCTCTCCTTTACTTTGTTAAACGCATCATTTTTAGATTTTAATATTTAAGACTTGTATTGATATCAATAGCCGTTTTTTCATCAATCTTGACTATTTCTCTATCATAGCTCAAAATTCCATTAACTTCAAATTCCACATCTGAAACTTGAGTGTACACAGTGGCGCTCAAGCCTTTTTTTATGAGTGGAATAATTTGCTTTTCGTGCAGTTTTTGATATGCATTTGTGAGCGTTTCTTTGCTCTTATACATTTGATAACCGAAACTTTTGCTCTTGTTCCAAATGTGACCATCAATAATTTGACTATAGCCGCCATATTCGCTAAGCACGTAAGGTCTGCCGTCATATTTTGGTGCTCTCACTTTTCTGATATATACGTGCTGACTTCTAAGCTCTGCTCCTTTTTGGTCGTACCAACCACTTGCGTGGTCTACAATTCGGCTTGGGTCTTTTTCTTTAACCATTTCTCCAATGCGTTTTGCATCAAACTGACCCCAACCCTCATTGAAAGGAACCCAGCAGCCAATACAAGTATGGTTGTGAAGTGAGTCCATAAGCTGAATCAATTCATCTTCAAATTGACTTCTCGCCTCAATTCTTTCACGCTTAAACGTGTTATAGTCGTTATCTTTTTTAGATAAATTCACAAGCGGAGAGAAAAACGATTGAATGTTCGACAGCACACCAGCATGAAAAACATCCAAAGCTTGACCGCCACTTATCATGTCTTGCCACACTATCATACCGAGCCTATCACAATGATAATACCAGCGATTGCACTCACGTTTGATGTGTTTTCTCAGCATATTAAAACCGAGCCTTTTCATTGTTGTGATATCGTAAATCAAAGCCTCGTCAGTTGGTGCTGTCATGCCGCCATCGCTCCAATATCCTTGATCGAGCAAACCACGTTGAAAATAAGGTTCGTTGTTTAGGAAAAGGCGATTATATCCATCATGTTCGCCAATGCTAAACTTTCTCATGCCAAAATATCCTTGAACTTTATCGCAAACTTCCCCATTGTTTTCGAGAGTTAGCTCAAAATTATATAAAAAAGGTGATTCAGGCGACCAAAGTTTCATGTTTGGAATTTTAACGCTAGCTTCTTGGGTGATTTCTTGGCGTACAATGACGGTTTCACCGTCATAAACCTTAATTTCAAGTTTTCCTTTTCCTATGATAGTTGTTTGGATATCCAATTGCTCATTATCTATATCAGTGTTGATTTTATATGATTCAATGTGATTTTCTTCAACAAATTCAAGCCACACAGTTTGCCAAATGCCAGTTGTTGAGGTGTACCAAAAGCCGAAACTTTTACCTGCTTGCTTGCCACGATTTTGCCATGATTTATCAGTTGGATCAAAAACTTTGACGATAAGCTCATTTTCGCCATCTACTAAAAACTCAGTGACATCAAAGCTGAAAGGACAATAACCGCCAATATGCGAGCCAACTAAGTGTTTATTAATATAAATAAAGCATTGCCAGTCCACTGCTTCAAAATGCAAAATTGTGTGTTTATCTTTATTATTTTCATCTATGGTGAATGTTTTTTTATACCATAAATTTTCATTTTCACTAACTGATTTACACACGCCACTAAGGCATGATTCAATCGCAAAAGGAACTCTAATTTTTCCATCAAAAACTTCGCAAAGTTCATCTTGAATTTTTGTGATAGCATAATCAAACATACCATTGAGGTTTTGCCAGTTTTCACGTTTCATTTGAGGTTGCGGATGCTCTTGAAGTGGATTTTCACACATTGCCTGATCTGCCCAGCGAGTGGTTAATGTTTTCATATCAGTTCTCCTTTTAGGTTTTTTCGCATACTATTTTTCGCATAGTATATATATAGTATATTTTCTACTTTATATTGTAACACAAAATATTTAGCTGTGCAATATTTTTCAGCAAATTTACTGCAGGTAAATCTAAATAAGACTAGTTGAATTATTATTGGCACATGAGTTAACATTTAACTCAGCAGCTATAGCGATTATTTAAATTGTAAAGTGAGGCTAATGACTAATTATTTAGCAAGCATTTTATCAACGTGGCACAGCTTTGTTGCTGGTTACGTGGTTTCCTTTTTGGCGGTAAACCGCCAAAAATTGTACCGCCAAAAATGAAAAAGCCTCACTACCCTTTCGAGCAGTGAGGCTGAGTTTATTTTGCTAAATCAATTAAGAAGCTGAGCTGTTAATTGAGCTGATTTGTGCTTTTGCAAGTGAGATAACCATGTCTTCAACGCTTTCACGAGCACTGTCGTTAAAGCCATCGATAACAACGCTATCAGCTGCAACGAGGTCTTCGCTAAATGTTGTGAGTTCAACAGTTGCAAGGCTTGCAGCAATTGTGTCTTGCCATGTTGAAGCTTGTGAATCTACATAGTACATGATGTGATAACCATAATCTGATTCAACGATACCAACATCGCCTTCTTCTCTGCCTTCAGTGAGAGCCCATGATTCAAATTCTGTAACCATTTCGCCTTCAGTCACGTCTTCATAAAGTCCGCCGTCTTCGCCGTTTGAATCGTCTGTGTATTCAAGAGCGAGTTCGCCGAAGCTTTCTGCAGTTTGATCACCTGAAAGATAAGCAACGAGGATTTCTTGTGCTTCATAAAGAGTTTCTTGCTCTTGAGCTGTGTCCATTGTTACGTCTAAATCGATTGTTGCACCATCTGCATATGATTCGATGTCGATGTCTGAATAACCTTGATCTTCGCCGTCGCTTTCGCTATCGATGAATGAGATTAAGATGTGACGAACATCATATGTGTAACTATCAGATGCTGTGTGAATTGGGTCTACCATGTAGTATACTGTATAGTATGAATCTTCTGTTTCAGCGATGAAAGTGTCGCCAGCTTCTGTTGCTGTGTCACCAACCCATGCTGAGAATTCTTCTTCATAATACTCAAGATATGATGCATCATCATATGTATAGTCTTCATAAAGTGTGTAAGAATCATCTGAGATGTAAAGCTCGTAATCTTCATTTTCGAGGTCTTGCTCGATTAAGCTTACAGCTGTTTTGAATTTAGCTTCTGAAGTTGCATCTTCAACTAATTGCTCAGCAATTTCAAGAGCTGCGTCCATTGCGCCATCAACGAGTGAAGTTGTTTCGGTTTCTTCACCTGTGTCTGCGTCTGTTTCAGTGATTGTTTCTGTTTCAGCGTAAATTGTGTAAGCTCTTAAGTCGATTACACCATAAACTGTTGGGTCTGCATCATATTCATCTTGAATTTCATCTTCTGAATAAGCTGCTGCAAATTCTTCAGAAACAACAGTTGAAACTCTCTCTGTGAGAATTTGCTCTGTTACGATTGTTTCAGCAAGTTCTTCTGTTACGCCTGTACCATAGTAAGTTCTAAGGTAAGCTGCTGTTGAATAGTTGCTTGATTCTGCTGATTCTTCAATTGAAGTCATTGTTTCTTCAATTGTTGCATAATCTTCATCTGTGAGCTCGATGCCGTTTTCTTCAGCATAAGCTATGCTTGCTTTAACAAGTTGAATGTTTTGTTTTGTTGAATAATCGAAGAAATCTGTCCACATTGGAGTTTCATCTTCATCAAATCCATCAATTGTTCCTGTGTATTCTTGAACATCAGGAGAAGTTGCCCAGTCAAAACCAATATAATAAGCACCATAACCAGTACCATAGTAGTAATCATATTGATATGAATAGTTGAAATAGTTTGAGAAAAGTGATGTGTAGTAAAAAGCATATTCTGGTTGAGTTACTTCAACATCGCCAACGCTCATGATAACTGTGCTTTTTTCGATAATTCCGCTTTGTTCAACTGCGAATTTACCAACCCAAGCCACAATAGCTATTGCAAGCACGATTGCGATAACCTTAGTTGCTGTTTTGTTAACTTTTATACTCTTTTTCTTTTTGTCTCTTTGTTTGGCAGCTTTTGCTATACGTGCTTTTCTCTCGTCACGATATTTTTCTGCTGCTGTTTTTTCTTGGTTAGCCATAAATAAAAAACCTTCCTTTTCGCCTTTTATATTTTTCGTTAATATATAACTGAACCAATTGTATACCATTTTAAGCAAAAAAGCAAGCAATTTTAAATAATTTTATCGTACAATTGTGAGTTTTAATAATTACTTTAATATTTACACAATAAGTTTATCTTATTTTTAACTATGTTTAAGTAAGCCATCACTTTTCCATCATAAATGCATGATTAACAAAGAATTTTTTCTTTTTTAGCAAAAAGTCTTAAACTTAACCTTACAAGGATAAATGTAAATATTTTGTGAACTAAGTGCAGAGTCCAGAATTTTGGATTTTGCTTTTTTTCATGTCTTTTTTTGCATTTTTTTGTACTTTTTTGTTGACTACTTAAAAAATGTCTACTAAAATATAAAATATAGCGAACGTTTGTTTGCTTTTGTGAATATTAAATACATTTGAATTGAGGTGAACACAATGAATAAAAACGATTCAATCAGCCGTGAATACGAAAATTCTAAGCAAACTTATCAAAATTGGCAAGCCAAGCGCTTAGCCCAGTTTGATGAGATGAACTTAGCTGAAAGGAAAACCAAACTTCGCAAGCTCGTCAAAACAGTAATCAGCAACGAATTAAACGATTTTCAAAAGCACATTGTCGATTTACACTGGTATAACGATGTTTCAAAAGAGGAAGTTGCAAGGCAATTAAACCTCGATATATCCACTGTTTATAGGCATTTAGAGCGTATTAACAACTTGATTTATGAAAAGCTCAAATATGCTATTGAATACAATTTAGATATGGACGAATCAGAATATTTAAAGCTTTTCAACAAAGGTAAAGATTTATGCCAAGAACCAATAAAATGTGAAGATTTACCACAAAGAATAAAAGCGCTAAGAAAAGCTAATTTTTTGGATTTCGTAGCTTTAAGTAAGACGAGCAACATCAGCACTGCCAGATTGCGACGATTAGAAAATAAGTTAGAAATCTTCACATTAGATGATGTTCAAAAATTTTGCGAAATTTTTGATGTTTCTGCAGATTTTTTAATTTTCGGAATAGTAAAAAGTTAAAATCAACCGAGATAACCACTAAAAATCTTAATTTTAAAAAGGAGGACGCTGCTAATGCAAATAACAATGAAAGAACTCAGCGCACAATATGAGGAGTCAATTAATGTGCAAAAAGAAGTTATCGATTCATATCGACAAAGGCTTAAAACCGCTCGTGAAAAGGCTAATTTCAAAGAAATTAAAAGGATAAACACCACACTTCGAGTTTTATATGAAGAAAAAAGTGAGCTTGAGGAAAGAGCTCACGGCTTGAAAAAATATTTGTCTTTGAGTTAAAAAATTTCTTTAACGATTAATTTCAAGGACGTAAAAGGATCTTAAAATCAAATGTTTTGCTCTGCTCTTCACACTTAACTCAATCATTAAACTTACACGCAAAAAAGCAATTGCAGTTTCTTAATGCAATTGCTTTTGTATTATATATAATTTTGCTCAACTTAGATGAGTTCTCTGCCCATCAAAACGCCCATAACAGAAGCCATCATTAAGCCTCTAGTCCAGCCGCTTGAATCTCCTAAGCAGTGAAGACCTTTAACGTTGGTGTTGAATTTATCGTCCATCTTAACTCTGTTACTATAGAATTTAAGTTCTGGAGAATAAAGCAGGGTTTCAGTTGAGGCGAAGCCTGGTACAACGTGATCCATTGCTTTGATGAAGTTGATGATGTTTGTCATTGCACGATAAGGCATAGCAGCAGTGATATCGCCAGCAACAGCATCTGGAAGTGTTGGGCGTACGTTTGATTGGCTGAGCTCTTTTTCCCAAGTTCTCTTGCCATCTAAGATATCGCCGAAACGTTGAACCATAATTCTGCCAGCACCAAGCATATTTGTGAGCTCACCAACTTTTTTTGCGTACTCGATTGGTTGGTTAAATGGGTGGCTAAAGTTGTGTGAACATAAGATTGCAAGGTTTGTGTTGTTTGATTTTAGGTCTTTATATGAGTGACCATTAACCACGGCAAGGTCGTTATCATAGTTTTCTTGACTTACAAAGCCACCTGGGTTTTGACAGAATGTGCGAACCTTATTTTTGAAAGGTTGAGGATAGCCGATGAGTTTTGACTCATAAAGCACTTCGTTAACCTTTTCAATGATTTCGTTTCTTACTTCAACTCTAACACCGATGTCAACTGTGCCAGGTTGGTGAGCAATGCTATGCTCTGCGCAAATTTTTTCGAGCCAGTCTGCGCCACGTCTGCCAGTTGCGATAACAATGCTGTCAGCTGTGATTTGCATGCTATCTTTGCCATTTTCAATGAAAACACCTTCGCAAGTGTCGCCGTTAAGCATGAGGTTTGTGCATTCATAGCCAAACATGATTTCAACACCGTTGTTGAGCAAATATTGCTCGATTGCAAAATAGATGTCTTGAGCTTTTTCTGTTCCCATGTGACGAATTGGGCAATCAACGAGTTTAAGACCAGCTTGAATTGCTCTCATTCTGATTTCTTTAACTTCTTGGCTGTTGCTGATGCCTTCGATATGATCGTCAGCACCAAATTCGAGATAAATTTTATCAGCATAATCAATAGTTTCTTGGGCTTTGTTTTCGCCTATTAAGCTTGGCAAATCTCCACCAACTTCATAGCTAAGTGAGAGTTTACCATCTGAAAATGCGCCAGCTCCTGAAAATCCAGTTGTGATGTGACAATATGGTTTACAGTTCACGCATTTTTTTGTTTTATCCTTAGGGCAATGTCTTTTTTCAACTGATTGACCTTTTTCCACGATGAGTATTTTTTTCTTACTGCCTTTTTTAAGCATTTCAAGTGCAGTGAAAATACCTGCTGGACCTGCTCCGATAATTACAACGTCTTTGTTCATAAGTTTCTTACTCCCTATCTAAAATGGCAAAATTTTACAGACCTTTACGATTTTGTAAGGTCTGTTAGTCATTTTTTAAGTTGTAATTTGGGTATAACACGACTAGGACTGAATTTATTAGCCGTTTCAACTCATAATTACGATTAAGTATATCATATAATATAATGTTTGTCAATACTTTTTTAAGTTTTTTTGTAAATATTCAATACATCTTGTGTTTAGTATACCTAATAACCCTTAAAATTATTTAAAATCTCAAGTTTTCCTGCGTACCTTTTTTTGCCGTTAACGGCAAAAAAACTGTACCGCCCACCAGCAAAAAATCATTGAGCCATGACGATGCCCTCACAGATTTCAAGAAACACCGGGGCACAATCCACTCCACCGCCAACTCCATTTTCGTTTAGCACTATTACAATATAATGTGGATTTTCGCTTGGAAAAAAGCCTGTGAACCATGTTCGGCAGATTTCTTCGCCTAAATCAAAAATTCCACTTTGGGCCGTGCCAGTTTTTCCTGAAACGCTCACTAATTCGCTGTAAGCGCTGTTGGCATTGCCGTTGGTGACAACGCTTTCGAGCATGGTTTTGAGCTTGCTGACTGTGGCATCTGACAGCAGTTTTTGCTTGTCTGCAGTTTCGCTTAGGGTTAGCAAGCCATCATAATTTGTGAAGCCTCGAATGACTGTTGGCTCAACCACATAGCCAGTTGCCAGCACATTGTACGCTTTGGCAAGTTGAATTGGAGTTGCTGAAAAATCTCCTTGACCAAAGGCAAAGTTGGCGAGGTTTCCTATTAAATCTAGCGAGTCACTCGTTGGCAAAATTCCGCTGGCTGTTGAAATGTTTTCTGCAATCATGTCGCTTTGAGAAAAGCCGATGTCTTCGCAAAACTTCAAAAGATAATCGGTGTCAAGTTGCTGAATTAGAGAAATGAAATAGCAGTTGCACGATACTTCTAGCGCCTCGGTCATGTTTATTATGCCGTGAGCCGTTGTGTTGTTGCAACTATAAATCGTATCGCCAAGCTCGATTGAGCCTGTGCATTCATAAGTTAAATCTTCACTAACTCCATTTTCAAGAGCCACTGCAGCAACTATTGGTTTAAACACAGAGCCTACACTGTAACTTTGAAGAGCTTTGTTGATTAGCGGCGAATTATCTGCTGTGAGAGCTGATGAAACATCGTTTGGGTCGAAGTCAGGATATGAAGCAAGAGCGAGAATTTCGCCAGTGTCAACGTGCATCACAATCACTGATCCGCTTTCAATTGTACTATTTTGCAAAGCAGTTTCAACCACTTGCTGAATTTCACTATCAATTGTTAGCACAACTCCAGCACTTGAATAATAGTTATCATCATTAATTTGAGCATCAATTCCAGCAATAACACTGCCGTTTGCATCAACTTGATAACTAACACTAATTGCACCACCGTTTTCATTTAAGAACTCGTTATACGCTTTTTCAATGCCCATCAAGCCTAAGTTGCCCTCATAATCAAGATAACCAATCAAATGTGAAGCTAGGCTATCTTCGCTATATCTTATAGGAACATCAAAACAAATCACGCTTTCAAGTTCCACTAATTCATTGAGCTGTGTCACAAAAGGATAACCGCTTGCGAGTTTATCGGAAATTTGCTCACTTGTCATGTCTATACTATCTATAGTGTCACTTCCCTGCCCATCTGTTACAGCGGCAATAATTTGTGTTTGCGTGTTTACTAAGGGGAGTAAGTTTCGATCGTATATAGTGGCTCTCGTTGATGCTATGCTGAGAGTTTTTGTTGAATATGATTCGCTTGCTGTTTGCGAATACTCATTAACAATGCTGAAAAGCTGCAAAACTGTGCCAAACATCGCTAAGGAAAAAGCTAAGTAAATTCCAATGATTCTTTTATTCATGATTTCACCTCACTATATTGTTTGAACAATGCTTTCACATATGCATTTAATAGAAAAAAAGGTGAAATTTTTGACAAAAATTAAAAAAATAAACTTTTTTACAAAAAACACTTGATTTTTTTGAAAAAGTCGCTAAAATATATATTAGCACTCTTAATTGCAGAGTGCTAATCAAATACAAATTATATACATTAATTATAGGAGGCATATATCATGACTATTAAACCACTTCTTGACAGAGTTGTTTTAAAATCAAGCGAAATTGAGGAAACCACAAAAAGCGGATTCATTCTCACAAGTGCAGCTCAAGAAAAGCCACAATTCATGGAAGTTGTTGCTGTTGGAGATGGCGGCATTGTTGACGGAAACGAAATCGAAATGATCGTTAAAGTTGGCGATATGGTTATCACTGGTAAATACGCTGGCGCAGAAGTTAAAGTTGATGGCGAAGATTATACTATCGTTCGCCAAAGTGATATTTTAGCAATTGTTGAATAGTAGACAGTCGGCAGTGATCAGTGAACAGTGAACAGAAAATTTTATATCTATTATATTATTTGCTAAAAACTAAATTTTTTAATTAACACAAACATAAATGGAGGTAAATTCAAATGGCAAAACAAATTATTTTTGGCGAGGAAGCTCGTAAGGCGCTGCAAAGCGGTATCGACAAACTCGCAGAAACTGTTAAAATCACTCTCGGACCTAAGGGACGTAACGTGGTTATCGAAAAGAAATATGGTGCACCACTTATCACAAATGACGGTGTAACAATCGCAAAAGAAGTTGAATTGGAAGATGCATTTGAAAACATGGGTGCTCAACTTATTAAAGAAGTTGCAACAAAAACAAATGACGTTGCTGGTGACGGCACAACAACTGCAACACTTCTTGCTCAAGCTTTAGTTCGTGAAGGCATGAAAAACGTTGCTGCTGGTGCTAACCCAATGGTGGTTAAAAAAGGCATCAAAATGGCTGTTAACACTGCAATTGAAGCTGTTAAAGCTAACTCAAACCCTGTGACAACTTTTGAAGATATCGCAAGAATTGCAACAGTTTCTTCAGCTGATGAGGCTGTCGGCACTCTCATTGCTGAGGCAATGGAAATTGTGACAACAGATGGCGTTATCACTGTTGAAGAATCAAAAACTGCTGAAACTTGCAAAGAAGTTGTTGAGGGTATGCAGTTTGACAGAGGTTATATCTCACCTTACATGGCAACAGATGCAGAAAAAATGGTTGCAGAAATCGATGACGCTGCTATCTTAGTTACAGATAAAAAAATCAGCAATATTCAAGAAATTCTTCCACTTTTGGAAGCAGTTCTTCAAGCTGGCAAAAAATTAGTTATCATTGCAGAAGATGTTGAGGGTGAAGCTCTTGCAACTCTTCTTGTTAATAAACTTCGTGGCACTTTCACTTGTGTGGCTGTTAAAGCTCCAGGTTTTGGCGATAGACGTAAGGATATGCTCCAAGATATCGCAACACTCACTGGCGCTCAAGTTATCACTTCTGATTTAGGTTTAGAACTTAAAGACACAACTCTTGAAATGCTCGGCTGTGCTCGCCAAGTTAAAATCAGCAAAGAAACAACAATCATTGTTGACGGCGCTGGTGATAAAGAGCAAATTAAGGCTCGTATCGGTCAAATCAAGGCTCAAATCGAAGTTACAACTTCTGAATTTGACACTGAAAAACTTCAAGAACGTCTTGCAAAACTTTCTGGTGGTGTGGCAGTTATTAAAGTTGGTGCTGCAACAGAAACAGAAATGAAAGAGAAAAAACTTAGAATTGATGACGCTTTGGCTGCAACAAAGGCCGCTGTTGAAGAGGGCTCAGTTGCTGGTGGTGGTGTTGCACTTCTCAATGCAAGCACAAGTGTTAAGGCTCTTCTTGAAACTATTGAAGATGCTGACGAAAAAACTGGTGTTAAGATTGTGCTTAGAGCGCTCGAAGAGCCAGTACGTCAAATCGCAAAAAATGCTGGACTTGAGGGCAGCGTTATTATCAATGAAATCCTTAACTGTGGTAAGGTTGGTTATGGCTTTAACTTTGCGACAGAGGAATATACTGACATGGCTAGTGCTGGTATTTTAGATCCAACTAAGGTTACTCGTTCGGCGCTTGAAAATGCTTCATCTGTTGCGGCGATGGTGCTTACTACTGAATCACTTATTGCTGATATTCCTGATCCTGCGGCTGAGGCTGCGGCAGCTGCTGCAATGGCTGGTCAAGGCGGCGGAATGTATTAATCTAAATTAAAAATTAGTTTTTTGGAGGCAATCGCTGTTTGGCGGTTGCCTTTTTGCGTACAATTTTTGGCTTTGCCAAAAAGGTACGCCAACGCAAGCGAAAACAAAAAAGAAAAAAGAAAAAAGAAAAAGTAAAAAAGAAAAAATCAAGCAAAGCTTTACTCAATTTTTCACGAAAAATTGCGGATTCTTAAGGCAGAGCCTTAAGGCGCTTGCCGCAGCAAGCGAAACACCCCTAATAAATTGAGAATTGAAAATTAAAGCAAAGCAAATGCGACAAAAATAGAACGAATTAACTAAAAGCGGTATAGTTACAACAATAGCAATGTAAAAGGAAAAACAACATCGCATTTGCGTTAGTAGTAAAAGAGCGGTAGCGATTTTTACGGACTGATTGATGCATTTTTAATATAATTCACCATTCTAGTAGCAACCATTATAGTTGGAAACTTAAGGAATATAGAGAGTAATTCCAGTATCGTTGCGTTGTTCGGTTTCATGATTTCATGAAACAAAAACCACAAAATTATTAAAAACA
>JAWXUR010000050.1:0-14569 GCA_044426265.1 Clostridia bacterium | reverse complement strand
GCATATGAATTCTACTTGTTTGTTGTCTTTTTTGTTCTTTACTAACATCTTTATCACCCTATTATATTATACCATATTCACGACAAAAAAGCCAGCTTTCGCTGGCTTTTTCTACAAGCTGCGTCAAAAAAGCTGTCCGAAGGACAGTTTTTTTGACTATCCTCCTGATTTTTCTGACGATGGGGTGTTTCGCTCGCTGCGGCGAGCGACTTAAGGATCTGCCTTAAGAAACCGCAATTTTTTTAAAAAAATTGAGTAAAATTTTACATGATTTTTTCTCAAGTTGCTTTCTTTTTTAAAAAACAAACTCGCCCTTAACCATAACATGCTTAAGCTCAAAATTTTCATCAACAAAAATCATATCCGCATTCTTGCCAACTTCAATACTACCACAAACATCATCAACACCAATCGCCTTACATGGGTTAATCGTGCAAGCCTTAAGCGCCGATTTAAAATCAATTCCAAATTCAAGCAGATTACGAAACTCTGCGAACATATTCGAACTACTACCAGCAATCGTGCCATTTTCAAGCCTTGCTTCGCCATTTTTCACAATAACCTTTTGCCCACCAAGAGCATAATCTCCGTCCTCACAGCCAGCACAAGACAGCGAATCAGAAATCACAACTGGACGATCGTCACCAAGAATTTTGAAAAGGATTTTCACAGTTGATGGGGCTAGATGGAAGCCGTCACAAATCATTTCGGCAGTGAGCTTATCATCTTCAAGCACTGCGCCAACAACTCCGCTGCTGCGGCTCTCAAAGGCGCTCATAGCGTTCATGAAGTGCGTGACGTGAGTGAATCCGTTTGCGCTCGCCTCTGCTGCCACGGCGTAATCTGCGTTGGTGTGGGCGATGGAAACAGTGGTGAGTTCGCTCGCTTTTTTTGCAAACTCCATTGCTCCAGCGGTTTCTGGTGCAACGTCCACGAGAGAAATTTTCGAAATAGAATTCAGTTCGCTAAACTCGTCAAAATCTGCTGCCTTAATGTACGCCTTGTTTTGAGCACCACATTTTTGAGCAGAAACATAAGGGCCTTCCATGTTGATGCCGTGAATGTACGCACCAATCTCATTTCCTTTATAATTTTCGATTTTGGCAAAAATTCTTTTCAACTCACTAACGGATAAAGTCATCGTTGTTGGGCAAAATGATGTTGTACCCATTTTTGCATAATACTCGCTCAAAATGTTCATCGAGTTTGGGTCGATATCGCAAGTGTCAGCGTTGTTGCCGCCGTGGGTGTGAATATCAACAAAACCTGGCAGAGCGGTCAAGCCATTCATTGAGCGCTTTTGCCGTACAGTCGCTTCGCTCCCCTCGCCCAAAGTTTTGAGTTTGCCATGTTCAATCTCAATTTCGCCAAACTCCTTTTCAAAGTTTGAATTGATGTAATTAACGTGTGTTAAAATCATAAAATAACCTTTCTTGTAAAAAAAATCGAAAAAAGCGAAAAAACTTTCGAAAAAAGCTTGACTTTTTTGTTTTTTTGTAGTATTATATTATTCGTTGTCCGATACGATTCATTAGCTCAGTTGGTAGAGCACTTGACTTTTAATCAAGGTGTCCGGAGTTCGAATCTCCGATGAGTCACCAGAAAAAATGAAACTTTAAGAAATTAGAGTTTCATTTTTTATTTTGAATACTCAACACAAAACCTTATTGATAACTTGCTTTATTTTACCATAAACAAAGAATTATTTCAATAAAAATTAAGTTTTCTTTTTCTTAAAAGCTTATAATTTTAACGTAAAACTCAACACAATTCAATCAAGATTGTTTAGTTTATGAATTAAAAAAAGTTTTTTCGAAATTGGTAATTTTTTCTCTCAAAACCCTTGACAAACGCCTATGTTTATAGTATAATTCAATACGTTACATGACATGATTCATTAGCTCAGTTGGTAGAGCACTTGACTTTTAATCAAGGTGTCCGGAGTTCGAATCTCCGATGAGTCACCAGTTAAACCCCATTACTTTTTAGTAGTGGGGTTTATTTTTTTTGTTTTTATTTTATATGATTATATTATTCATACGATTGTATTATTGAGGGACATGGCTTGCCATGTTCGAAGCTTTCCACAAACCTCGGACAACCGCAAGGGTTGTCCCTACATTATCTTTTTTATAATTCTTCGTTTTTAGTCTTTTCCTCTTCATTCAAAGCAAACGTTATACCTTGACATATCAATTCATTGCGTGACATATCCTTTTTAGCCGCCATATCATCAATTCTTTCAAGAAGTTTAACATCTAAGCGTATGCTTATTACTGTTTTTTCATTTTTATTTTGTTTAAATACCATATAATCACCTTTTTCACTTGATTTTATATATTAATTATAGTATTATATTGATATCAATGATATATTTAATTTTGTATTCAATTATAGAATATAAAATTATCCTATAGTAAATTAATATGTAAGGTGGTATTTTATATGGCAATCGGTCAAGGCTATTTTCTATTTAAATATGGGCATTTTATAATTACATTTTTGTTTTGTTGGTTAGTTTTCCAAACAATTTTCATGCTTTCAATTATTCTCAAAAATCAAATTACTTCCAATACTACTAAAAACGAGTTAGAAGTAATTGATTATAATCTTAAATTTAACGTTATAACTAATCATTTTATATTTGATTATAATAAACAAATTCTAATTATCATATTCGATAAAGAACCACCAATGATAATTGAATTTAAAGAACTTTCAAGCTGTTGTTATCAAGAAAGTTCTCGTTTTAAATATTTCAAAAAAATAATAAATTCGCACGAAATTATTATTTCACTAAATGATGCAGATAATCAAAAACTTGTTTTCGGTTTAATATCAAGTCCTTTTAATGTTATAAAAAATCGAAAATCACACAAAATTATTTCTCAGTTTTCTAATGATTTATGCTGCGAAATAAATAAGATTATTCAATTAAACAAATCTGATATATAAATCAAAAAGAGGCTGTTTTTTACGACAGCCTCTTTTTGTTATATGCTTTGTAATATTTCTTGTCTTTGATCGGTGTATTGTTCTTCGGTGAGCTCGCCATTTTCTCGTTTTTGATTTAGTTCGTCGAGTTGGGTGGCGATGTCTGTTGTATCTTGAGATATTTTTTCTGTTTGTTTGGTTTTACTGCTTTTTAAACTGTAGCTTAATAATATAAATGGAATAAAAATTACAATCATATCTAAGTTAAGCAAAATAGAAAAAGGATTTAAATTTAATATTAAATATCCCATTGAAAAAACAAGGCTTATCCACAACATTATTTTTCCAATAATTTTAGTTTCTTTTCCCTTGTATAAGATAGCAAAAGCTAAAAATGGTATATAGCCTAATTTAGCGATTAAATATCCTAAAGAAAGATAGATAAAACCTTTTATAACAGCTACAATAATCAATGAAAATGTTGCTATTCTCACTGCTGTAATTTTCTTATCATCTTCGAATTTCAAAAGAGCAATTATCAAAACAATCATGGATATAACATCAATTAGATGAATTACATGACCAGTTAATACAAAAATAAACAACGTATATAAAACATTGACAATCGCAACAACCAAAGCTAGTTTCTCATTTAACTCTAATTTTTTTAATTTATTCATCTTAAATCAAAGCCTCATATTCTTCACTAGTTATTACGCCTGATTCATAAAGTTTTTTTGCTTTTGCGAGTTTTTCTTCTTTTTCATTCAAAACTTTTTGTTTTGACTTATTTGCTGTCGCTTGCTCTTGTGGTGCTGTTGCTTTTGCAATTAGTGCCATGTTTTCTGTGGTTTCAGCAAGGCAGTAAAGTGGCAAATATAATATGTAAATTATAAAAGGACCTATAATTGTTGGAATTGTTAAGATACCTAAAATAAGAGCATTGATTTTCACTATTTTTTTGAGCTTTGTTCCACAGTTGGAATAAATTTTATCCATGAAGTTCTGCTCCCGAACTGTTTGTGTTTGCGTATCTTTTTGATTCTCATCTTTACTCATTTGTTCTGCTTGATACTCACCGTAGTCTAATTTGTTCATAATTTTTTTCCTCCGTTTAATTTAAATATTTTATTAATTAACGCTTACAACATTAGAATTATATATCATATTACATTGACTATAATCATTATTGCCTACCAAAAGGATTTCGCCATCTGCTGTTAAACCTGCAGTGTGGTTTGCGCCTGCTGAAATGGCAATTACATTTGTCCAATCTTGCACGTCACATTGTCCGTCTTTGTTGTACCCACACGCAACAACTGTGCCATCGGATTTTAGGGCAACTGAGTGCATATTTCCAGCTGAGATCGCAACTATGTCTGTCCAATCTTCAACATCACAATAGCCAAGAGAATATTCGTCATCGCCAGCAGCTACAACTGTACCATCATTTGCAAGACCTAAAGTGTGCCATGTACCAGAAGATATAGTAGCTATGTCACTCCATGAAGAAACATTGCATTGTCCTGAATAATTTGAACCAGCTGTTTCAACTGTTCCGTCAGATTTGAGTGCTATTAAAGATGAAGATGCGTCAATGTCGATAATATTCGTCCAACTTTGAATAACTTCCCTATCCTCATCATCTTCTAAGTCTGAACCTGAAACAAGCACGTCACCACTTGATGTTAGCGCATACATTGAGCCATTACCCACAGCGATATCAATAACATCACACCACGCATCAACATCACATTGATTCGAGCTGTTAGATCCAGCAGCTTCCACAGTGCCATCTGATTTTAAACCAAGAATATTTACTCCGTTTTCGCTAGTAGCAATAGAAACAATATCTGTCCACAAGTAATATTGTGATGAGTAATCATAAATATCTGAATTTCCAAAACCCCAAATAGTAGAATCTGTCTTTATAAAAAATGTGTAAAAATATCCAGCCGAAATATTCATTGATGCATCATTCGCTTGTGTGCTACCACTAATCATAAACATCGCTACTGCTGCCACAATAAGTGAGCAGATAACAACTAAAATGATTATTAGTTTTACTTTACTTGATTTTTTGACTTTTGTTTTTTCCTCCATTATTTTTTCCTCCTTTCGTTTTAATATTACCAATTTGCATTTATCAGCTAAATTTAGCATAGCATATCTCGGCAATTTTGTCAACTATAAATTGACTTATTTTTATCAAAATTCCCCTTATTTTTCTCACATTTCCCCTATTTCAGGGACGTAATGAGTACTTGAGTATGTGTAATTTTTGTTAATTTGTCAGTTTTTATTTGACAAAATTTCTTGCTTGTGTTACAATGAAAATAAGGTCGATTGACTGAAAATTTATTTTACAAAGGAGAAGTTAAAAATGGAAAAAGAAAATAAAATCGAGGACGTTGTTGAAGTTAACAGCGAAACTCAAAATGAGGAAGAAGTTTTAAGTGTAGAACTCGAAGAAGATGTTGTTGAAAAAGCTGAAGTTGAGATTTTGGAAGAAACCGAAGCTGTACAAACAGAAAAAGTTGAAACAGTTGATGAGGTTAAACCTAAAAAGAAAAAATCTAAAAAAGAAAAACCTAAAAAGAAAAAGTCTAAAAAAGGTCTTTTGATTGCGCTGATTGTTGTGCTTGTTTTGGGTGTTGGCGTTGGTGGTGTTTTGGGATATACGCAGATTATTAAGCCAGCTGGGATTTATGAAGACGCTACAACTTATATGTATATGGAAGAATATAAGCTTGCAGCAGTATCTTTCGGAGAAATTGTGGAATATAAAAACAGTGCCGACTTACTCGATCAATGCAATTATAATTTAGCTCTTGAGCTTCTTGGAGAGGGCTGTTATAGTGATGCTGATTTAATTTTAACTGATATTGATAACGAAGAATTATTGGGTGACATTAAAGAAGAAATGCTTTATGAGTCTTATCTCGCTCAAGCGTACACAAGCTTAAAAGCTAACTTGAAAAATCCTGATTCTCTCATCATTTATGATATTAGATTTTGTGAAACTATAACTGATTATCCACATTGCGTTATTCACTATGGTGCTCAAAATGGTTGGGGAGGAATTACTGAAGGCTATGCCTTTGCAAGTTATGACGATGGTGAATATAGTGTTATTGGCTCATGTGATTCATTGACAGTTGCTGATAATGATACTACTTCTGAAATGTTGACTGCAATAACAATAAATACAGCTTATGAGCAAAACGAAGCTGGTTGTTATGATGAACAAAGAGCGGCTGCCTTGATTGATTCATCAAACCTTAGTGGTGTTGCTAGCTATGCTAAAACAGTAAGCTAATAACTCTATAAACAAAACAAAAACAGCACGCAAGAAAAAAAATCTTGCGTGCTGTAATTTTTTATTCTAATTTCAATATAACCCTATTTTCCCAAACTAAAAACCAATTTATCAAAAACCCCAACATAAACATCATTAATACGCTCAACAATTTCTATTATGTAGCTTTCATTATATTGGTGTGAAGCTAGGTTTCTATCTTTAATCATCTGTAGCCAAACTTGCTCATCGTCTATGATTTCAGCTTGAAATGCAGCTTTAAGCACACTTCGTGGCATACTTTGGCATTCGATACCATTATCAGCGAGGTAGTCTTTGAGTGTTTTCCATGCGAGTTCGTAGCAAATTTCGAAAGAGTGCATATAGCTATTTTGAAGTATTTGCTCTTCTATTTTTGATTTAGGAGTGAATTTTCGATTAACTTTAAGACTAATTATTGCCTTTTGCAAATTCTCAAACTTATTTTCAAATTTACTCATAAATACCTCGAGCACGAGAGCCAAACAAAGTAATTTTTTGCACAGTACGAGCGTATTTTTCGCCGATTTGCTTAATTTGATTTAAAACGTTATCCATGTGTAGCCCTCCTTTTTTAAAAATTCGCAAGAAAACAGCGAAGTAAGAGTGAAGAAGTAATGAGTAAGAAGAAAAAATCCTATCTGCTTATGCATCTAGGATTTTTGGTGGAGACGGCGGTAATCGAAACCGCGTCCGAAAAGTGATTCACATAACTTTCTTCGGGTGAAGTCGCTAATTTGACATTCCCTCTATAGCTCGCCCAGCGACAGGCTAACCACTTCAGTATCTTCTTGTTCATGCCAGACTACGAAGATGCTCGTCTGTTCACGTTCACTACTAATCGACGCCTAAAACCTAGCCGTAGTACTCAAGGTCAAGACGAAGCTGCATTAAGCAGCTTTTAATACTGTTGTATTATTGTCATTTAAAAATTTAAGTTGTTACTTTTATAGTGGTGCAACTCCACTACCCGCTTATTATGCTTCACACTCCCCGTCGAAATCCTTTCGTCCCCATATATTTGTTGGGTTGTGCTTTGCTGTTTGTTTTGTTGTTTTTGTGGTACAATTTTTTGCTTTGCAAAAAAACTGTAGGGAACGGTCTTGACCGTTCCATGTTGGGTTATTGCTAATCTTGCTGACATGGCAAGCCATGTCCCTACAATTTTCCTATCGTAGGGGCGATTTGTGGTCGCCAGTAGGTTTGATGTGATTTTCTGTCGACCTCAGGTCGCCCCTACGTTAAATTAAAATTTAATATTTATTTTTAATCGCTCTATCGATTGTGCGTTGTGCGTCTTTTTGGGCAGCAACTGCTCGTTTATCATAGTTTTTCTTGCCCTTACATACACCAACTTCTAATTTTGCTCTGCCTTTGAAGATGTAAAGTGAAGTTGGAATCAGGGTTAAACCTTGTTGTTTGATTGTGTCGTGCAGTTTTTTGATTTCTTTTTTATGCATGAGAAGTTTTCTCACTCTTATTGGGTCTTGGTTGAATCTGTTGCCTTGTTCATAAGGGCTGATGTGCATTCCTTTAACGAAAATTTCGCCATCTTCGATGCTGCACCATGAGTCTTTAAGATTAACCTTGCCTAGACGAATTGATTTGACTTCTGTGCCAAAAAGTTCGATTCCAGCTTCATATTTTTCTTCGACGAAATAATCATGATATGCTTTTTTGTTGTTTGCGATTGGGATTTTGATTTTTGGCTTATCTTCTGCCATTTCAATTCACCACCTTTTTTGTTGGAAGTTGTGTTAATTTGTAGGGACAACCCTTGCGGTTGTCCGAAAATTTCTACTAACCCTCGGACAACCGCAAGGGTTATCCCTACGTTTCATATTTGATTTCGTGTTTTTACGAAATCAAAACCGACAATTCATTGTTTGTCGTCCTAAACGCAGTCAAGGATCTATTAGATTTTATCGATTATACATTGATGTTATAAGTTGTTTTTTCATCCGTTTCTCTGGCGGATAATATCCGCCCCTACGATTTCAAAACGTTTCCTTGAAACCTTATATTTTTCTTCGACCCTCTAAAGCTTTAACAAGGGTAATTTCATCTGTGTATTCTAAATCTGCGCCAACTGGAATTCCATATGCCAAACGGCTCACAGTTACGCCAAGTGGTTTAATGAGTCTTGAGATGTACATCGCTGTTGCTTCACCCTCAACTGTTGGGTTGGTGGCTAAGATGACCTCTTTGACTGTGTCATCACCGAGTCTTGCAAGCAATTCTTTGATTGTGATGTCTTCTGGTCCAACTGAATTCATTGGCGAAATAACTCCGTGTAATACGTGGTATTTACCCTCAAATTCTCGTGTCCTTTCAAACGCCATAACATCTCGTGGATCTTCAACAACGCAAATTGTTTCTGCACTTCTTTTATCACTTTGGCAAATTGAGCAAACTTCTTGCTCTGAAATATTGCAGCAATGTTTGCACTGCTTGATATTTTCGTGAGCTTGAATGATTGCTTGAGAAAAATCCATTGCCTGCTCTTTTTTCATATTTAACACATGAAACGCTAGGCGCTGGGCGCTTTTATGCCCTATTCCTGGCATTGATTCAAAGTGGTCTGCGAGTTTTGCCAGTGAGGCTACGTTATATCCGCCTGCCATTAAAATGGGAGGTTGAGTCCGCCTTTAGCGCTGTCCATTGCGCTGTTCATAGCGTCGTCTGCTTTTCTGATTGCTTCGTTTGTTGCTGCGATGATTAAATCGCTGAGCATTTCGATATCGTCTGGATCAACAACTTCTGGTTTGATCTCGATATTTTTAACTTCTTTTGCACCGCTTACAGTTACTTCAACAGCGTTGCCGCCAGCTGATGCTGTGAATAAAGTTTCTTCAACTTCTGCTTGTTTTTCTTCCATTTGAGCTTGCATTTCTTGAATTTGGCGCATCATTGCTGCTTGACCGCCTTTTTGTTGTCCTGGTATTCTTGCTTTCATTTGTTTGTTCTCCTTTATTGTTGGTTTGTTTATTTATTAAAATTCATTTTTTTGTTTACTATTATCTAATAACTATATCGATTTAACTTTGATGTTATGGGTTAGTTCTGCGCCGTTTTTGGCAAGGGTAGAACCCTTGCCCTACACTGACGTTTTATCGATATTTGTGCTGGATTGCTGACATGGCAAGCCATGTCCCTACACTGTAGTTGTTGGTTGGGTTAAACTGTAGGGCAAGGGCTCTGCCCTTGCCATGTTCGGTTTCGTGTGTCACGAAACAAAAACCACATATTTACAGTAAAAGGAAGAAATCCCACACATAAAATATAATACGAACATGAGTCTTTTATTCCAAAGTCGTTTTTATTCCTAAGCCTTTGGCGGTTTCTAGGAAGCCGTCTAATGCATCTTTTTGTGGTTCTTTTTTGCTTGGTGCTTCGTTTTTGCTCACACCTAAGCGGTATTTTTTGCCAGTTACTCTAAAGATTGCCTCTTTAACGTCCCTTGCGTTTGTGCCAGTTCTGATGAAGCTTGCAAACGTTGGGTTCACACTTTGAACTAAAACAAAATCGTTGCTTATATAGGCACTTGAGCCGATGAGTACGCCCCAAATTGGCATGTTAATTGCCATCAACTCATTTAAAACGAGTGACCAATCTAATTTTTGAACTAAGTCGCTCTCGTTTTGCATTGCCCTTGGTTGTGGCTCTTGTTGCATTTGTTGAGGAGGTTGTTCGTAGCTTGGTTGTGGTGGTTGCTCAATTTGTGGTTGTGGTGTTTCGTACACTGGAGCTGGCTGCGGTGTTGGGGTTTGTTCTTCCCATGGTGGAGCTTGCTCGATTTGCTCAGCTTCTTGTTTCACACTAGCCGTTGGGGTAGTAGGTGGCGCAGCCACTTGTACGACCGCTGGCGCAGCTTGAGTTTGAGCGGCAGTGAAATTGCCTTGGCGAAGCATGGTTTCAAGCTGAGAAATACGCTTGAGAAGTGCCTCGTTGCTCGCATTTGCTTGAGGGTTTGACGATTTCACAAACGTCATTTCGATTTCAATTCTTCTGTCAACTCCACGCTTAATGTTGCCCAAAGCTGTTGAAAATAAATCGATATTATATAAAATACTCTCTAAAGTGAGGGTGCTTGCTTGATTGATGTAATCAGCTAATTCCTCTTTCGTGCAAACTAAGAGGTTATCGCTGTTTTTGACAGTTTTAACTATCATGAGGTTACGATAGTGATTGATGAGGTCGGTGCTGAGTCTTTCCATGTCAATCGAATTTTCATATAAATTGCTGATTAACTCGATTAACTGGGCGGTTTCATTTTCATTTGAAAGCTTAGCAAGCTCGAAAAGATGAGCTTTTCCAGTTAAACCAGCAACCTGAGTCACTGTTTCATCTGTGATAACTTTCGAAATTCCTGCGCATTGATCTAAGAGTGAAAGTGCATCACGTACACCGCCATCGGACAATCTCGAAATGAGCATTGCGGCATCATTTTCAAGCTCGAAATCCTCTTTTCCAGCGATATATTGCATTCTGCCCACCATGTCATTAGCGTTAACTTTTTTGAAGTCGAAACGTTGACAGCGAGAAATGATTGTTACTGGCAGCTTATGCACCTCGGTTGTCGCTAAGATAAACTTAACGTGAGCTGGAGGCTCTTCCAAAGTTTTGAGCAGCGCATTAAACGCACCGATTGAAAGCATATGAACTTCATCGATGATGTAAACACGATATTTGCAGCTTACTGGCGAAAAGTTTGATTCGTCACGAATGTCACGGATATTGTCGACGCCGTTATTGCTCGCAGCATCGATTTCAACAACATCTAAAATCGAGCCATCATCAAGACCACGGCAAATTTCACATTCATTGCATGGATCGCCATTTATAGGGTTAAGGCAGTTAACCGCCTTAGATAAAATCTTCGCACAAGTGGTTTTACCAGTGCCACGAGTTCCTGTGAAAAGGTAGGCATGGCTCATTTTGTTTTGCGCAACTTCATGTGCAAGTGTTTTTGTGATATGTTCTTGACCAACAACATCAAAAAATGTTTGTGGTCGGTATTTTCTATATAAAACTTGGTACATTTTTACACTACCTTTCTTTATTGTTATTTGAATTTATATGTAGAAAATGGTCTTGTTATATGTAGGGAATGGTCTTGACCATTCCAAATGTTAGCACTAACTGGGATTGGAACGGTCAAGACCGTTCCCTACAATTATTTTTGAACAACGTTTTAAATCGTAGGGACATGGCTTTCCATGTCCGCAAGTTAATTCCAACCCATCATTGGACACGGCAAGCCGTGTCCCTACAAGGATAAATCCACCTAAAAAAAATAAGATACATTTACTTAGTCATGCATCAATAGGCAAACTGCAACGCACAGTGTTCCCACTTAATGCTGCTCGGTTCCCCGCCTGACATGGTTCATGGTATCCCGTCGTACAGGACCCACTGACACATGACTAAATTAAAGTACCTTACTTATCAACTCTCGGGAAATTCCCTACACAGTAATATATATTATATATCATTTTCATTATAAATGCAAGGGTTTTTACGAAAAATTTTGTTTTAATTTTGCGAAAAATTTTGTTTTAATTTTTTCATTTAAATCCACAATCAACAATCCTTGCAATCTCGCATACTATAATTAGAGATGAGGTGATTATATGATGAAAGTTAACTGGAAAGTTAGAGTTAGAAATCCAGTGTTTTGGGCGACACTCATTCCAGCCATCGTTGCCCTAGCCTACACGATTTTAGGTTTGTTTGATGTTGTGCCAACGCTTAGTGAAAACATGGCAGTCAACACCGCCACAACGCTCATCACTGCCCTTTCGACCCTTGGCGTACTCGTTGACCCAACGACTTCAGGTTTTTCAGATTCAAGCAAAGCTTTGAGTTATTCCACACCATTTGACAGCGAAATAAGTGCAAAGCAAGAGCAGATGCTATCCGAAGTTTCAGCCAATTCTTCCACAAGCGAAGTTTCTCAAAGTTCTTCTTTGGGCGGTACTGCTGACACGAGTGCTGACGGTGAAGTTAGCGTTAGTGAGGATAGTTTTGATGCTATGGGGTAAAAGCTTCATGGTGAACTCGAAAATTCGTGCAAACTTGCGGGCGATTCATGAATCGCCCCTACATTTTATATGTATTGTAGGGACAAGCCCTTGCGGTTGTTCGAAAATTTCTAAAAATCCCCAAATTTTCTAAAATTTCCAAAAAACAAAAAAATGCGTAGGGCACGACCCCAATGCAAGCAACTTAAAGGTTTTTATTTAATAAAATTTAATTTTTTAGTCTTGCTATATATGTTGAGAAATATTTTTGTAACCGTAAGGGTTCTACTCCTCCTTGTTTCCCATTTTTGCAATTTCATTGATTATGTAATGGTTTTGGTTTTGTGTTATCGTTTTTGCGTTTGCGTGTTGGTTGATTTTTCTGCCGTTCCTGAGTTTGTTGTTGTGGATAAATTTCGCTTTGTTTTTTTGTTTGTTGATGCGGTTAGTGCAGTTTCTGCTGCCGCAGGGGCGTTACGTTTTTTTGCTTGCCCAAAAAAAGTAACCAAAAAAATGGCATTTTCTTTTTTTCTGGAAAAAAAGCAAAACAAAAAAAGCATTCAAGGAAGTGTCCTTGAAAATCCTCTCGCACTGCGGTGGCTTTCTTTGGGGTTGGTACTGGATTTTTGGTTTGTTGGTTTTCTTTTTGTTTTTTTGTTTTTCACCTCGATTTTTTTAATTATTACTCTATTTTCTCTTAAGTTGCTTGCATTGGGCACGACCCCTGTGTCGTGCCCTGCAATGTTTCGAATGTAGGTTTCACAGTGTAGGGCAAGGGCTCTGCCCTTGCCATGTTGGGTTTCCACATATTTCAATAAAAACAACAAATTTTATTTGGTTTTTTATATCGATTATAAATTGAAACAACAAAAAATTGCCGCCGTTTCTCTGGCGGATAATATCCGCCCCTACACAAATAATTTTTTTAAATTCCAAATTCAACTATGACTAAACCCTACTATTTCTTGTTTTTTCCTGCTTATTCCCCCAAAAACGCAACGTGCAACCGCCAGTTGCTAAATTTCAAGGCTAAATTGATAGACATTGCACTATTTTAATGCTATAATTTAGACATAAACAAGGTTGAACACGAGGATCTCACAGCCTCGTCAGAAAGCGAAGCGATGTACGTGTCACCTGTTGAAATAATTGTTTGTGTGAAAAATTAGGAGGAGATTTTATGAAAATTGCAGAAAAAATTTATGAGTTTAGAATTCGGCAAAACCTCTCTCAAGGTGATTTGGCGGAAAAAGTTGATGTTTCTCGTCAATCGGTTTCTAAATGGGAAACTGGCACGGCTACACCGGATTTAGATAAGCTGATTAAACTTAGCGGCGTTTTTGGGGTTACGCTTGATGAATTGGTGGGCAATGAAAATGCGGTTCACGAAGAAAACGATGCGCCTAAGCTTATGACACAAGAGCAAGTTGATGTGATTGTGGCGGATATTAAAAAGGAATATAGCAACAAAACGCCAATTCTTCATTCTTTGCTTACCATTTTGGGTGGTGCTTTAATTTTAATAGGTAGCATATTAGCTGCCGTTTCATCTTTTTATTTGATTGCATTTCCATTAGTGTATATCGAAATCGGCTTAATTTTGATAAGCGTTAGTAATAAAAAATCGATAAACTTTATTTGGGGTGCTATTTCAATTTCAACTTCTTTGCTTATAATCTTTTCTTTAGCTCCGAATTTATTAAACCCAAGCACTTATTTATTAGATTCTAGCAACTTAAGTTTTTATTTCGGTATTTTGGGATTACCTCTTATCGCTGCTTATATCGTTATGTGCGCAATTGCTATTCATAACAAAAAAGGTAAGTTCGAAAAACTGTTTCACTTTGGTGTATGCGTTATAATTTTACAAATATCCAACGTTTTAAAGCAAGCTTTTTGGCTTATTGAGTTTTCATCAAGATATTTTGATGAACATGTTATAATGGTGCGTGTTGAATCTGACTTGACTGATCTTGTTGTTTCTTTGGTTATCGCTTTGGCTGTGCTTTTGTTGATGGTTGTTGGTGTTTTTGTTGCTCGTAAGGTTTATATGAAAAAGAAAATGATTTGTGAAACTGTGGTTCGGTGATTTTCCACTAATCAACATCACGCAAAAACAAATTAACTGACCACGTAGGGTCGACCCCAACGCAATCAACTTAAGGGAAAATCATGTAAAATTTTACTCAATTTTTTTAAAAAATTGCGGTTTCTTAAGGCAGAGCCTTAAGTCGTTCGCCGCAGCGAACGAAACACCCCATCGTCAAAAACCGCA
>JAWXUR010000162.1:0-2626 GCA_044426265.1 Clostridia bacterium | reverse complement strand
ATGTAAAGTTTTAAGATTTATAAGCTACTGCAAAAATGTCCACTGGACACTTTTGCTATCTTCCTGCGGTTCTTGACGATGGGGTGTTTCGTTCGCTGCTGCGAACGACTTAAGGCTCTGCCTTAAGAAACCGCAATTTTTTAAAAAAATTGAGTAAAATTTTACATGATTTTTCCTTAAGTTGCTTACATTGGGATTGCCCCTACAATAGGATTTTGTTTTATAAAGCAATTAATCTATAATCGCATCAAACAAGTCAGAGCCAAATTCGCCCACGACTTGTATTTTTATATCTAAACTTTTTTCCACATCTTCAAGGCTAACATCGTCAAGGAATAAATCGCCCTCACGTCTAAGCATTGTGTTTGGAATGAGCAGTTTGTTGCCTAATTTTTTACCCTTTAATTGGTTAATTAAATCATTACCAGTGATTAAACCTGCAACTGTTATAGTGTGCCCAAAGAAATCGTTGTTGATTTTATGCACATCTATTTTAATGTTTGGAAAGTTTTGCATAAGTTTTTCACTTAGTGATAAAATTAAATCGTATGCGCCAACACCTGTTGCCATGCTGATGTGATTTTCTATGGTTTTATCTCCGTCAAAATCTTCTATCGCTTCGATAAATTCATCTTTTAAGCTTGTGCACATACCAACACCATTTTCAATTTGTGGGTAGTTTTCATAATATGATGCATCTGGTAGCGGTTTTTTTGCCTTGAGATAAAATTCATCTGAGGCATAAACTAACCTAGTACCATGCAAATTGAAAAACTCGTTGCCAAATTTTTCTATTATGTCCACAACGCTGCTCGCTGTTTGCTCGTTGTACGGCTCAATTTGGCAAAGACCTTCTCTAAACTTAGTCATGCCAAAAGGAACGGCTGCAATGCTTTGCACACTTGGATAAAGTTTAGAAAGCTCTTGAAGGCTATATTCTAACTCTTTACCGTCATTTATGTGTGGGCATAAAACTAGCTGCGAATTCATTGAAATTCCAGCATCTGCTAAGCGGTGGATAATTTCGAGTGAATCGCCAGAGTTTTTGTTTTTCATCATCTTCACTCTTAGCTCTTTATTCATAGTATGCACAGAGATATTGACAGGACTTATATGCATATCAATAATTCTTTGCACATTAGCGTCAGTTAAGTTGGTGAGGGTGATGTAATTTCCAAAAAGGAAAGATAAGCGTGCATCATCGTCTTTAAAATAAAGGCTTTCACGCATACCTTTTGGAAGTTGATCGATAAAACAGAAAATGCATTTATTTTTGCAGCTGAGTTGTTTATCTATTAAATAGGTTTCAAACTCAAGCCCGATATCGTCAAATTCATCTTTTTTGATTTTTGTGGTTTTGGTTTTACCTTTGAGGTTGGTATATTGCAAAACGAGTTTTTCTTCTTTGATATAAAACTGATAATCAAGCACATCGTTGATGTCGTGTCCATTCATTGTTTGAAGAACAAAGCCAGCTTTAATTCCTTTTTTATCGGCAAGCGATTTGTTTTGTACGCTCAAAATTTCAACACTCATATTATATACCTCCCTACTTAAATTTTGCTGTAATAAAAGTTAAAAAAGGTAGAGAAAACATAATTGCTTCTCCACCTCTTAAAAGTTCACAGGCTTAGTCTTCGTCTTTAACAATAACTTGTTTGCCTTTGTACATACCGCAGTTTCCACAAACTTTATGTGGTACAGCGTACTCTCCACAACTTTTACATCTGATAAGTGTTGGAGCGTCTAATTTCCAAACGCTAGAACGTCTTTTATCTCTTCTTGCCTTGGATACTCTTCTCTTTGGTACTGCCATCTTCAGCACCTCCTTACAATTTAATTCATTGGTTGGTTATACCATGATTAGTCTAAAAATCCTAAAAGGGCTTCTAAACGTGGATCAATGTCCTTTTTACAGTCGCATGACTTTTCATTTAAATTCACACCACAACTAGGGCAGATTCCCTCGCAATCTTCATTGCAAAGCAATTTGCTAGGTAGCAATAAATAAATGTCTTCTAACGTAAGCAATCGCACATCAAGCTTCATGTCTTCAAGGAGAATAAATTCATCATTATCTTCATCGTTGAGTTCATTAACTAAATCGTGCTTGATTAACACTTGAAAGTCTTTATGGGTTTTTTCCATACATCTATCACATTCATACGTGATATCAAATTCAGCCTTAGCATCAATTGAAATCATGCCAACTCTGTTTTTGATTGCTCCGGTTAGTTTAATCGGATTTTTGAATGGAAATCCACCGTTAAAATCTTCACCAGAAAAATCAAATTCATGATTTAACTTAATTTCTAATTCACTGCCGCTGAATATATTTTCAAGATTAATAATCATAGCTCACCTCAATAACGTATAATATTATATAAATTAATTGCGCATTTGTCAATATATATAAAGAAAAAACTTGAAATAAGTTTAAGAATATTGGCTCAAAAGTGCAAAATTCACCATTTTTTAGTGTTTTCGTGCTCAAAAGTCATAAAATCAACTTTTTTGAAAGCAAAAAACAACTCAAGAAAAACTGATGTGAAACCAAAATTACACATCAGTTTTATCTGTAAGTCTATTTTACACTGTTTTTTGCAAAAGGTCAAGTTTTAAATTT
>JAWXUR010000049.1:0-14784 GCA_044426265.1 Clostridia bacterium | reverse complement strand
CGTATATTTCTATAGCTTGTTTATACATTTGCTCTGCTTGTGTGTTTCTTTGAGTGTCACTATATAAATTAGCAAGGTTGTTATAACTATCAGCCAAATTAGGTTCAAAAGCTGCTGGGCTTTCTTTTGCTAATCTTTCTCGTATTTCTATAGCTTGGTTATACATTTGCTCAGTGTTTTTGAAATCATATTGACCAGCATAACAAATACCCAATAAATTCAAAATATCTGATTTATTCACATCATCATTTTGATAATATTCCAACAAACAATTAGCTACCCCAATAGATTCACTAAACTTATTTTGATCATACAAGTAATTCGCATATTCACAAGTTGCCGTTGGTACAAGCTTATCTTCTTTTTCCGTTTGCATAGCAGTTTCATAAAATTCTTTAATTCTTTCAAATCTATCTGAAATTTCAACGCACATGGTTGTGGTTTTGATTTTTGTTAAAATCGCTTCAATATTGCTAACTTGATCTTTTCGCAAATATTCGCCACTTTCATCATGGTATTTAATTAACTTGCTCTTATGATTCATATTATGTTTAATCTGTTCAAAATCCAAAATTGCATCTGCTTTTTGATAATCGCCTTGTTCTAAATATTTATATGCTTGAATTTGCATTGGTTGAAGATTGCTTTTTGTGCTCATTTTTGCGAGGTCTAACATTGCGTCTAAAATACTTGTTTCGAGTTTTTCAACAGTTTCTTGCATTTTTTGAGATTCATTTTGTAAGCGCCTAACTTCGTTGCGAGTTGCTTGAGTGTTATTCTCCATTTTTCTGCCATTAGCTGCATAAAGTTCTTTGTCAAGTTCAAACAACTCGCCTTTAAGTTGTTGGAGTAACTTATTGTTTAAAATGCAATTCAATCCTTCGAGTGTGCCGACTTCTTCACTCTCAAATAGAATTTTATTGTCTATGTATTCAAGTTTTGGGTTGTCTTCTAATGATATTAGGTTTAAAAGAATTTTATTATTCAATTCTGAAACTGTTTCAAATTCACTGTAATAGTGTTTGTTGTTTTTATCAAGGTCATTCATAAAATCGATAACCTCTTGGTTTTTTGTTTCGCTCTTTTTGAAATATGTTGCAATTCTTGGAGTGTCATTAACTTGAAAACGTTCGAACGCTAAGTGAAAACATTCGAGGTCTTGAATGTTTAATACGTCGCATGAAATTAGAAACATCATTTCGCTGTTTTCGAAGTTTTCCTTTGTGAACTCGGCATCTGTGCCAGTTTTGAAAAGTTTTAGCTTTATGTTTTTTGCTTTGCGTTTATAGATTTGGTTGAGTTTTTGCACTAGCCGTGTTATTTCAATACGCTCTGAGTCTAAGCTCTCTTCTCCAGCTGCTAAAAATATAACTACATTTTTCATTTGACTTCCTCCATTTTCTTTAGGTGATATTAATCATTATAGCATATTTAAAACAACAATTCAACCAATTTTAATCATATCTGCAGCTTCGAGCTTTGCTGTGAGCGAAGCGAACTGTACGACGAAAAAACACGCCAAACGAAAAATCGCTTGGCGTGTTTGATATTTAATTTCGACTTAAGTCAAAATCAGATTTTGTCGTGGAATGTACGTGAGATAACGTCATCTTGTTGCTCTTTTGTGAGTTTGATGAAGTTAACTGCGTAACCTGAAACACGAATTGTGAGTTGTGGGTATTTTTCTGGGTGAGCTTGTGCATCTAAAAGTGTTTCACGATTGAAAACGTTAACGTTTAAGTGATGTCCGCCTCTTTCAACATATCCGTCTAAGAGATCTACTAAGTTATCTACTTGTTGTTGATTAGCCATTATATTGTCCTCCTGTTAAATATTATAATAATTCCTCGTCATCGTCGACCAATAACTCGGTTGGTTGAGCACACGCACCGTTTACACATGAGCAGTCTGTAGAGTTGGTGGTTTGCACAGAAATTTCGTTTGAGTCGTCACTCAATTTTATATTGATATGTCCGCTGCCTTCAGACATTAAATTGTCAAGAGCTGAAACTAAATCGTCAATTTTTTGTTGCTCATCAAGATTTTTGTTCATCTGTAAGCTCCGTAATTAACTCATCAAAACTCAAATCGCCTGCGAACATTTGGTCATCTTTACCTAAAGCGCCTGGTACGATTGAGAATGTGTCTGAAATACCATCTTGTGAATCAGCAAATGGAAGTTTTGCAACTGAAGCGAGTGATGCAACAGCGCCGCTTGTGTCACGGCCGTGCATTGGGTTAGCACCAGGAGCAAGAGGTACACCAATTTTTCTGCCGTCAGGTGTGTTACCTGTTTTCTTACCATAAACAACGTTAGATGTGATTGTAAGAATTGACATTGTTGGAACACCTTTACGATAAGTGTGATGTTGACGGATTTTGTTCATGAATGTGCTAACAAGATCAATAGCAATATCATCAACTCTATCATCATCATTACCATATTTAGGGAAGTCGCCTTCTACTGCGTAATCAACGATAACGCCATCTTCGTCACGGATAACTTTAACTTTAGCAAATTTAATAGCACTAAGTGAGTCAGCAACAACTGAAAGACCTGCGATACCTGTTGCGAAGTAACGTTTAACTTCTCTATCGTGAAGAGCCATTTGGATTCTTTCATAAGCATATTTATCATGCATGAAGTGAATAACGTTAAGTGTGTTAACATAAAGACCAGCGAGCCAATCCATCATGTCATTGAATTTTTCCATAACGTCATCATATTCTAAGTAGTCACCTTCAACTGCTCTGAGTTTAGGACCAACTTGAACTTTGAGTTTTTCATCTAAACCGCCGTTGATAGCGTAAAGCATACATTTTGCAAGGTTAGCTCTAGCGCCGAAGAATTGCATCTCTTTACCGATTTTCATTGAAGAAACGCAGCAAGCGATAGCATAGTCATCACCGTGGATTGGACGCATCATGTCATCATTTTCATATTGAATTGATGATGATTTGATTGACATTTTTGCACAGTAACCTTTGAAGTTTGTTGGCAAGTGTTTTGACCATAAAACTGTGAGGTTTGGTTCTGGAGCTGGATCAAGAGTGTCAAGAGTGTGAAGGTAACGGAAAGATGTTTTTGTTACCATGTGACGACCATCTTCGCCAAGACCACCGATTGATTCAGTTACCCATGTTGGGTCGCCTGAGAAAAGTGCGTTATACTCAGGAGTTCTTGCGAACTTAACGAGTCTTAATTTCATGATGAAGTGATCAACCATTTCTTGAGCTTGCTCTTCAGTGATAACGCCGTTTGCGATATCTCTTTCGATATAAACATCAATGAATGTTGAAGTTCTGCCAAGGCTCATTGCAGCGCCGTTTTGTTCTTTAACAGCAGCAAGGTAACCAAGGTATAACCATTGAATAGCTTCTTGAGCATTTGCAGCTGGAGCTGAAATGTCAAAGCCATAGATTTGACCGAGTTGTTTGAGTTCGCCAAGAGCTTTAACTTGCTCAGCGAGTTCTTCTCTAAGACGAATGTTTTCTGATGTCATACGAACTGGAGCAGTTTCGATTTGATGTTTTTTATCAGCGATAAGTCTATCAACACCATAAAGAGCAACTCTACGATAGTCACCGATGATACGGCCACGGCCATAAGCATCTGGAAGACCTGTGATGATACCTGAACGACGAGCCATTCTCATTTCTGGAGTGTAAACATCGAAAACACCATCATTGTGAGTTTTTCTATATTTTTTGAAGATATCCATGATTTCAGGATCAACTTCATAACCATTATCGTGGCAAGCGCCTGCAGCAACTCTGATACCACCGAAAGGTTGAAGTGAACGTTTGAAAGGTTTATCTGTTTGGAAACCTACGATTTTTTCAATGTCTTTGTTGAGGTAACCAGCTTCATGAGATGTGAGTGTTGAAACGATTTTAGTATCCATATCTAAAACGCCGCCAGCATCTCTTTCTTGTTTGCTAAGATCCATAACTTGAGCCCACAATTTTCTTGTGTTTTCAGTTGCTGGAGCTAAAAATTCATCTGAACCGTCATATGGTGCATAGTTTTTAACGATGAAATCTCTAACGTCAACGTTTGAGAAACTCCATTCGCCTAATTTAAATCCGTCCCATTGACTTGGTATTGTTGTTGTCATGTTAAAATTCCTCTTTCCTTCGTTATTTAAAATACTCCTAACCCAAACTGCACATTAGTTTAGGCGAGTTACAGTCGATTTTTACACCGCTGTATGTCTAACATTTTTCACACTATACTTAGTATTATTACCTGTTAACACTATCATTATACGCTTAGAAAAATGCATAGTCAACACCTATTTCATGCTTATTTAAAGTTTGTGAAAATAGCATATATTTATCACTATTTTACTAGTAATATTATTATGTTTTTATAGTGAAAACGGTGAGTGTTTGCTCACCTTTATTTCATCTTTTTTGTACTCGGTTAAAAACGCAACATTTGGTTGTTTTTTTGTTTATTTTTAGTTTTTTCGCCCTCATGTTGTACTATTGAAATTTAGCTAAACCAACTATTTTTTCGAATATTTTTTTGAATAATCCAACAATTTAATAAGTTACAAATGTCGCCTTTTTTCGAAATAATATCAAAAGTTGCCAATTTATCGTGAGCGTAGCGAACTGTACGAAAAAAACAGCATGATTTGGCTTTTAGGCTTCATCATGCTGTCAATTGTATATTATCAGGTTAAATTATAGTTAAATAAGACCTTACTCGGCTTCTACCCATTTGGCGTATAAAAAGGTGTTATCGTCGACTGTGTCAACAGAAAAATCCCAAGCTTCGCCGTTTAGTTCATAGTCCCAATACCAGCCGTCAAAAGTGTATCCTTCTCTGACTGGATCTTCTGGCTCGCTTAGCAGTTCGCCGTACATCACAACTTGCGATTCGACCGCAGTTCCGCCGTAAGATTCAAAGGTAATGGTGAAACCATTTGTACCAACGAGAAAAACTAAACACCCAATTATTGCCACAATTCCGATAACAATAAACACGTTTAGTGCTTTGATCGAAACTTTTGTGGTTTTGTATAAATTTCTTGTTGGATAAGTTGGCTCGGTTTTTTCTTCTAAGTCAACTTCTTTTTCAACTTCTTCTTGTGCCATAATTGCCTACCTTTTTAATATAAATTATTTCTTAGCTAAATATTTACGCATATCAATTGCGCAAGCTACGATGATGATTAAACCTTTGATGATATATTGCATTTCACTTGCGATACTTAAGAATGTGAGTCCAACGAAGATAATTCTAAGAAGAACAACACCCATGATAACACCACGGATTTTACCGATACCACCAACGAATGAAACGCCGCCGATAACGCAAGCTGCGATAGCATCGAGCTCATAGTTAAGACCTGTGATTGACGAGTTTGAACCGATACGAGCTGATTCGATGAAACCAGTGATAGCATATAAAGCACCAGCTAATGTAAATACTAAAACAGTGATTCTTTTAACGTTAACGCCTGAAACGTGAGCAGCTTCTGGGTTTGAACCAACAGCAAACATATTTTTGCCAAATGTTGTTTTATTCCAAACGAACCACATAATCGCCGTTATAATTATGGCGTAAAATACATAGTAAGGTATGGAAATATCACCGATTGAAACTGTACCTTTGATAAATGATGTGAAGTCAGTGCTAAGACCTGAGATAGCTTGACCGTTGTTTGAGCCGATGTTTAAATACATCAAAATAAGACCATAGGTTATGAGCTGCGTTGACAGCGTAACGATAAATGGATGTAAGCTAAGCTTTGAGATACATAAACCATTCATACTACCAAGTGAAGCACCAACAGCTACAACGATTAAAAATGCCACTAAAATTGACATTGTGTCTAAATCTGGGAACATCTTAGATGCATACTCACTTTTTTGAAGAAGTGAAGCAGCAACACAAGCTGTAAGACCTACGATACGACCACCAGAAACGTCTGTACCTTGAAGTACGATACAACCAGCAACACCAAGTGCGATTGGTAAATTAGCAGCTGTAAGTGAAATAATATTTAAGATTGAACCTGAGCTAAGGAAAAGTGGTTTTTGAATATAAATATAAATAATTGCAATGAATATAAATATATAAAGTGCATTATTGATGAAAAGCTCACTCAAATAATGTCTTTTATCTTCTTTTGAAAGAGAGGTGAATGAGCCTAAACGTTTTTGAACAAAATTCATGATAATTAATCCTCCTTAAATTTTTTTATACAAACTTCGCAGCGAGTGTCATGATTTCTTCTTGAGTTGTTGTGGCAGCTTGAACTTCGCCAGCTAATTGTCCACCAGACATAACTAAGATTCTATCACATACTCCGAGAAGTTCGGGCATTTCTGATGAAACCATAATAACGGTTTTACCTTCTTTTGCAAGATTGATGATAAGCTGATAAATTTCAAACTTAGCACCAACATCTATACCACGAGTAGGTTCATCAAGCAAGAGAACTTCTGGCTCAGTTAAAAGCCAACGTCCCAAGATAACTTTTTGTTGGTTACCGCCTGAAAGTGAACCAATTTTTGTTTTTTGACTTGGTGTTTTAATTCTCATTGCATCAATCGACCATGCTGTTTTTTCTGCCATTATCTTTTCTTTAAGGAAGAATTTTGCAACTGTGTACTTTTTCAAACTCGAAATAACAGTGTTTTCCTTAATAGTCAAAATCGAGAAAATACCTGTTGCTTTTCTTTCTTCTGTTAAAAGAGCAAAGCCATTTTTAATTGATTGATATGGCTGTTTATTTTTCATTGGTTTACCATGAAGAATAACTTCACCATGCTTTTTAGTTGCTGCACCAAAGATAGTTTCAAGCAGCTCTGTACGTCCTGACGAATCAAGACCGCCGATGCCGATAATCTCACCCTTGTGTGCGTTAAACGTTACTTCACTAAGGTTCGAATACATACCAGTGAGGTTTTTAACTTCGAGCATAACTTCGCCGATTTCGTTTGTTTTTTCTGGGAAACGTTGTGAAAGTTCACGACCAACCATAAGCTTGATGATTTTATCCATTGTAAGCTCGCTTGCTAGCTCTGTTGCCACCCATTGACCATCACGCATGATAGTTACTTCATCGGAAATTTTGAGAATTTCTTCCATCTTGTGTGAAATATAAATGATGCCGCAGCCTCTGTCACGAAGCATGTTGATAATTTCAAATAAATGATCAACTTCTTCTTCTGTGAGTGATGAGGTTGGTTCATCGAAAACGATAACTTTTGAATTATAAGAAACAGCCTTTGAAATCTCCACCATTTGACGCTGTGCAACTGGAAGAGTTTTCATGATAGCCTTAGGATTAACCTTAACACCTAATTCTTCAAAAACTTCGTTAGTTTTCTTAATCATAACTTTATCTGACACGAAACCACCCGTGCTTGGATATCTGCCGAGCCAAATATTATCCATAACACTTCTAACAAGTGCTTGGTTAAGTTCTTGGTGCACCATTGCGATGCCATGTTCTAAGGATTCTTTTGCAGTTTTATAGTTGATTTCTTCGCCTTCTAAATACACTTTACCAGTATCTTTTGAATACATACCGAAAAGACATTTCATAAGTGTTGATTTACCAGCACCATTTTCACCCATTAAAGCATGGACTGTGCCACGTTTAACTGTTAATGAAACGTTATCTAATGCTTTAACGCCTGGAAACGATTTGCTAATGTCTACCATTTGAAGTAAAACATCTTGTGAATTTGCTTTAGATTTTAGCTTAGCAGTTAAAGCTGCTTGGCCTTGTGGGTTGACTTTTATTTGTATTCTATCCTCTGGCTTTTTATATGCTTGAGCTTTTCTCTTTTCTCTTAATTTTTTTTGTTCCTTGTCTCTTTTATAGTTTAAAGCTCTTTGTTGTGATTTAGATAATTTTTTTGAATTCGCATTCTTATTTGCCATATTTTTACTCACTTTCCATTATTGTGAAACCATTTTAATATGGCTTACGGGAAATACCATCACTAGCATTTCCCGTAAGTAACACAACAATTAATGATATATAATTGCTATTATTTTAATTATTCACCTGTGTAAATAGCGTAAGGGATACGAACTTTATAAACTGTTTCGTCTACATTGTAGCTATCTGTGATACCAGCCATGATGTCGTCTTCGCCTTCAGCAACGTTTACAAGAACGTCCATGATGCCTTGAGCCATACCGTCAGCATCTTGTTTGATTGTACCGATCATAACGCCGTCAGCGATTAATGCTACAGCTGCGTCAGTTGCGTCAACGCCGAATACTGGGATAAGTGTTGAATCTTCTTCGCCTGTGTTATAACCAACATCTTGAAGAGCTGAAACAGCGCCTTCTGCCATTGAGTCATTGTTTGCGATGATGAGTTCAACCATGTTTCCGTTTGCTTCATTATAAGCAGAAAGGATAGTTGTCATGTATTCATTTGAAGCTGATGCTGCCCAAGTACCATCTTGGTCAACTAAGTATAAGTCTGTGTTGTTTTCATCATAAAATTCAAGTTCTGCATAACCAGCTGCTACAAGAGCTTCGTTAGCATATTGAACGCCATATAATGTACGGTTTTCAGCTTCGAGGTTACCTTCTTGGCCTTTGAACATTACATAAGAAATAACGCCGTCGCCATTAAGGTCGAGTGTATCATAATTTTCAACGAGGTATTCACCAATCATTTCACCTTGCATGATACCAGCTTCATCTGCTGATGTGCCGATGTATACGCATTTGTCATAGCTGTTAACTACGTCATCAGAAACTTCACGGTTGAAGAAGATAACAGGGATATCAGCTGCTTGAGCTTTTTCAACGATTGAAACTGCTGCATCTTCTGATGATGTTTCAACGATGTTTACGATGAGGCAAGTTGCGCCAGTTGTGATAGCTGTATCAATTTGCTCTGCTTGTGTTGTTTGGCTTGAGTTTGAGTCATAGTCTGTGTACTCTATGCCGAGGTCATCAAGTTTACCGTTGAGTGCTGTACGAACAGATGAGATATATGTGTCAGAATATGTATACCAGAATACTGCTACATTTTGAGCATCATAATCAACTACTGTTTCTGCGAGTTCATCTGCTGCTGTTGTTTCTTCGTCGTCTGTGCTAGCGCAAGCTGCGAGAGCAAAAACCATAACGAGTGCAAGTGCGAGTGCTAAAAACTTTTTCATGGGAATTTCCTTCTTTCTTTTCTCTTAATTATTATACAACCCAACTTTTTGGTCTTGTATTGTCTTAATTTTAGCACCTTTAACCATAGTTGTCAATGGTTATTTTTGGCTACTTTAACACATTAAAGTAAATTTGTTGAATATTTTTGTGTATTTTGCCAATAGTGACAAACACAATATATAGTAGCCTTGCTATTTTAAACCACAAGATATGTTTTTTATCTAAATTAGTCTTTATTTTAACTATTATCTTAACAGTCAATTCATAAAATAGTAATTAAAAATTGTGTATTTTTACCATATTTTTTTGAAATTGCGAAACAATTGCACAAATCTCACAATTTAAGTTATAATGCTCAACACTGCGTTGATTAAGTAATAATTATTTGAGTTCAAGAGCTTCGCCGAAGGCGAATGTACAAAAAAAAGAAAAAGCTCATCACTTAGACAAGCTTTTTCAAAACAAATATATTTTTATTCTTATTTTAGATTTTCGCTTTTAGACTCAAGTTTTTGCTTTTCGTCTTTTACACTCGTTTGGGGTTCGCCCTCACTGCTTTGCTCAACTTTTACGTCTGATTCCTCTTGCGTTTCTTCTAAAGCTGAGGAACGTTTCCAAAGTTTGATTATGCCCTCATCATTTAACAATTTAAGCATGATAATCAAAATAGGAGCAACAAAAATGCCTGTTACACCGAGAATTTTAACTCCGAAATACATTGCACCGATTGTGAGAATTGGTGATAAGCCTAATTGACCTGCAACGAGTTTTGGCTCAAGAATTTGGCGAATAACCGTGATTGTTGCATATAATACTATTAGACCTATTCCTAAACCTGTATCGCCAACGATGAGTGAATAAATTGCCCAAGGTCCGAGGATAGTACCAGTACCTAAAACTGGAATGATGTCCACTACTGCTGCTATAGCTGAAATCACAAAGATATAAGATGAGCTGAAAACTCCGAATAAACTAATCACGCTTAAACCGATTGACATCTCTAAGAAAGTTATTCCTATTATTAATAGATAAGCTTTTCCTATTTTTGCAAGCGAAGTTTTAAGGATTTGTTTGCCTCTTAAGATATCTTCTCTTCTGCTTGGTGAAAATTGAGCCATGAAGAATTTTGTGATGCTGTCGTAATCCGCTGTCATGAAGCAGCATGAAACTAAGGCTATAATCACACTAACTAAAAATGTTGGAATTGCTGCTGCTGTTGAAATCACACCATTTAATGGAGTTGTTATCCAAGAAAATGAGAAACTTCCGCTTAAACCACTTGTTACTTGATCAACAAGATTATTGCTTTCACCTGCTAAATATTCTCTAACTTGAACAAATAAATTAGTTGTCATTTCTTTTAATGGATCAATCGCAAATTCTGGCAAAGAATTTATTATGCTATATAGTGAAGACTCCAGCGTATTAACAAGATCATCGATGTTTTGAAGTTGCAAAACAACATAATCTAAAAACGAGCTAAACTCTTGAATTAATCTTATGCCAACTAAAGCCATGGAAGTTATAACAATTATTATCAGCGATAGCACGCAAAGCGCTGAGGCTGAGCCTTGCTTGAGAAAAGTTTTCTTTACTAAAAAATTCTTAGGTCGTTGCAGCAAAGTTGCAATTAAAAATGCAAACACAAATGGAAAGCACACACCCATGGCGTACTGCATAGCAAAAAGACCAATTGCCACAATGATTGCAAAATAGACAATGTTGATTATCGTTTTTCTTTTTCTTTCAGTTTCTAACATATAAACACTCCTTAATTTAACTTTTTTTCGATTTTATTTCCTTACCTTTTGTCGTATATTAATATTATATTAACCTATTCACGCTATAAAATCAATGGTTTTCACAAAATAAAAAAAAATTTCAAAAAAATCAATCTAACTACTTTTATTACATCGAAAAATATGTTATACTAGTTTAAAAATTCCATGTTACGCTGCTATGTAATTACTATTACATTATATATAGTAAAATTTAACTGGAGTATAAATGAAAGGACATATAAAAATGTTTGTATCTATTTTAGGTTTCGGTGTTGTTGGTTCTGGTGTTGCAGAAGTTATCACTTCAAATGCAAGCACAATTATGGCTAACAGCAATGTTGAGCTCAAACTCAAATCAATCCTTGACATCAGAGATTTTGATGATAACGCTTTTTCAGCGCACATGACAAAAAACTTTGATGACATCTTAAACGACGAGGAAACAAAAATCGTTGTTGAAACAATGGGCGGAGTTAACCCTGCTTTTGAATTTGTTTCAAAATGTTTAGCAAAAGGAAAACACGTTGTAACATCAAACAAAGAGCTCGTTGCAATGAAAGGCTTTGAACTTTTGCAAATCGCAAAAGAAAATAACGTTAACTTCATGTTTGAAGCAAGCGTAGGCGGCGGTATTCCAATCATTAGACCAATTAGCAGATGCTTAGCTGGTAACAATATTGAGGAAATCGCTGGTATATTAAATGGAACATCTAACTTTATTTTGACTAAGATGATAGTGGACGGCATGAGCTTTGCTGATGCTCTCAAACTTGCTCAAGATAAAGGCTATGCAGAAAAAGACCCAACGGCTGACGTTGAAGGCTTTGACGCACTGAGAAAAATTTGCATTCTTTCAGCTTTGGCGTACGGCTCTCACGTTTACCCTGATGGAGTTTATGCACAAGGAATTTCAAAAATCACTCTCGATGACGTAGCTTATGCTAATGATTATGATTGTGTTATTAAACTTATCGCAAGAAGCAAAAAACTTGACGATGGAAAAATCTTAGTTATGGTTTCACCTTGCTTCATCAAAAATGAAAGCATGCTCGCTGGAGTTAATGGCGTGTTTAATGCTTGCCTTGTTCGTGGCGATGCAACTGGTGATGTATTAATGTATGGTCAAGGCGCTGGCAAACTTGCAACTGCAAGTGCTGTTGTTGGTGATATTATTGACTGTGCTTCACATGACAAAGAAAGAAAATTCATCAGCTGGAGTGACAGCAAAGACGGTGCACTTGCAAACTATCTTGATGCTCAAACTGCTCTTTATGTTAAACTTGGCGCAAATGATGATACAAAAGAAAAAATCGCAGCTGCTTTTGGCGATGTGACTTATCTTTCAAAAGAAAACGCACCAGCAAACGAACTTGCTTTCGTTACTGGTACAGATATAGAAAAAGTGCTTAGAGAAAAACTTGATACCCTCGGTTGTGAAGTTCTTAGCACAATTCGTGTTGCTAGTTATTAAGGAAAAATATCCTTGCGGACATGGCAAGCCATGTCCCTACGATGATTAATTGATGTTTTATTATTGTAGGGAACGGTCTTGACCGTTCCAAAAGTTATATGTATTGGCGAACATGGAACGGTCAAGACCGTTCCCTACGAGTTTTCAATTAATTCGGTGGTTTTTGTTTCGTGCATCACGAAACCGAACATGGCAATCGCAGATCCCATGCCCTACGATTTTTGGGGGTATTCGTTCCTTTTTTGCGGTTAACCGCAAAAAATTGTACCGCAACAAAACAAAATTTTCAACAAACTTAGATAAAAATAATAATCAAATTAGGAGGTTTACTATGGCTTTAATAGTACAAAAATTCGGTGGCTCATCTGTGGCTAACACTGAAAGACTCATGAACGTTGCAAGTATTGTTACTGATACTTACAAAAAAGGCAATGATGTTATCGTTGTTGTTTCTGCTCAAGGCGATACAACTGACGACCTCATTGAAAAAGCTGCCGAAATCGGCAACAAAGCATCACAAAGAGAAATGGATCAACTTCTCGCAGCTGGTGAGCAAATTTCAATTTCACTTCTCGCAATGGCAATCAAAAAATTAGGTTGTCCTGTAATCTCACTTTTAGGCTGGCAAGCTGGCTTTAAAACAAACAATGATTACGGCAGTGCAAGAATCAAAAAAATTGACACTGAAAGACTCACATCAGAAGTTAACAAGGGCAAAATCATTGTTGTTGCTGGTTTCCAAGGCATCAACAATCACGATGATCTCACAACACTCGGCAGAGGTGGTTCAGACACAAGCGCAGTTGCAATCGCAGCAGCAATGAATGCTGACCGCTGCCAAATTTTCACAGACGTAACAGGTGTTTTCACAGCTGACCCACGTAAAGTTGAAAATGCACAAAAACTCGTTGACATCACTTATGATGAAATGTTAGAACTTGCAACACTCGGTGCTCAAGTTCTCAACAACCGCTCAGTTGAAATGGCTAAAAAATACAATGTTGAATTAGAAGTTCTCTCAAGTTTAGTTAGAGAGAACGGCACAATCGTTAAGGAGGTAGCGAAAATGGAAAAAATGTTAATTAGAGGTGTAACAAAAGACGAGGACGTTGCAAGAATTTCAGTTGTTGGAATGAAAGACATCCCAGGCAACGCATTCAAAATGTTCTCAAAACTCGCAGCAAAAAACATCAACATCGACGTTATTTTGCAATCAGTTGGCAGAGATGGCACAAAAGACATTTCTTTCACTTGCGCAAAAGGCAATGCAGAAGCAGCAGTTGAAATCCTCGAAGAAATCTTCGGCATGGAAGACGCTGTTATTTCAAGCGAAACAGACGTTGCAAAAATCTCAATCGTTGGCGCTGGAATGCAATCACATTCAGGCACAGCATCAAAAATGTTCGGTGCTCTTTATGAAGCAGGCATCAACATCAACATGATTTCAACAAGCGAAATCACTGTTTCTGTTCTCATTGAAATCGAGCAAGCAAACAAAGCAGTTTCAGCTGTTCACAAAGCTTTCTTCGGTTAAGTCGAGTGCCTCGACACGCACGCCGGGTTAGGTTGTTATTAATGGATAACAATCCACCGAGCAGTCGAATTTGCTTAAATAAATTCTTATAAAATTACCGCCAAAAATCAACTGCTTAGAGATTGATTTTTGGCGGTTTTTTTGTACAATTTTTTTGCGGTTTTCCGCAAAAAAAGGTTACGCTGACGCAAATTCAAATGAGCCAATATACCTTTCACGTTGAGAAAAAAAACTCCCCAACACTATGTTTTTTTGATTTCACTTCCATTATTCTCTAACAACTAAATGTGCTATTCTCTAATAACTATACGTTATCGTTTGTAATTTTGCATGGTGGTTGATTTTCTGCCGTTCTTGCTTTTGTGGTTGTGGGAAATTTTCGGTTTATATTTACTTTTGTTGATGCTGTTAGTCACGTTTCTGCTGCCGCAGGGGCGTTACGTTTTTTTGCTTGCCCAAAAAAAGTAACCAAAAAAATGGCATTTTCTTTTTTTCTGGAAAAAAAGAAAAACAAAAAAAGCATTCAAGGAAGTGTCCTTGAAAATCCTCTCCCACTGCGGTGGCTTTCTTTGGGGTTGGTACTGGATTTTTGGGCTTGTTGTTTTTCTTTTTATTTTTTGGTTTTGTGTTATCGTTTTTGCGTTTGCGTGTTGGTTGATTTTTCTGCCGTTCTTGGTTTTGTGGCTGTTGGTGATTTTCGGTTTATATTTACTTTTGTTGATGCTGTTAGTCACGTTTCTGCTGCCGCAGGGGCGTTACGTTTTTTTGCTTGCCCAAAAAAAGTAACCAAAAAAATGGCATTTTCTTTTTTTCTGGAAAAAAAGAAAAACAAAAAAAGCATTCA
>JAWXUR010000048.1:0-14784 GCA_044426265.1 Clostridia bacterium | reverse complement strand
GCCCAAAAAAAGTAACCAAAAAAATGGCATTTTCTTTTTTTCTGGAAAAAAAGAAAAACAAAAAAAGCATTCAAGGAAGTGTCCTTGAAAATCCTCTCGCACTGCGGTAGCTTTCTTTGGGGTTGGTACTGGATTTTTGGTTTGTTAGTTTTCTTTGGTTTTTTTGTTTTTCACCTCAATTTCACTTGCTTTGTTTTCTTGAAAATTGTACTAGTACACAAAAAAAAGAGCCTCGAGCAAAAAACTCAAGACTCTTAAATTTTCATAAAACTAATCCAACTTAGTCAACAAAATTAAACTCATCAGCAAAATGATCTTTGAAAATCTCAAAAATTTCAATCTCTAAATCTTCATCTTCAAGCGCAAGATACATATCTTGATCCTCACCAGGAATTGCTTCAACTTTGAAAATAAGTACATCACCAGCTTCGTCAGTTTCTTCAACTGGCAAAAGAACTGCATAACGTGCCGCTTTATGGTCAATTACGTCTAAAAGTTCGAGCTCAATGTCGTTCCCCTCGTCATCTTGAAATTTGATGATGATTGGTTCGTCTTCTTCTGGAAGTGTATTTTGATTGTTTTCGCTCATTTTTATTTACCTGCCTAACATTATTTTTTTGTAACTAATTCAATATTACACCAAAACTTGAAAGTTTTCAATACTAAAATAAAAATACATGGAAAACTTTCCATAAAACACCAAACAAATGTCACTTATTTGCTTAAACCCCTTTTAAAAGTTTTGATTTTATGCTATAATATAAGAGAATGTACTTGTAGCTTTTATTATTGTGATCTAAAATCGAAAACTTAACTGTGATTAGACATTTATAGTTTTTTCGTGATAGATAGATTGCTTTGTTTTGCCTGCGGCAAAATCCTCCTGATTTTTTTGACGATTGGGAGTTTCGCTCGTTGCGACGAGCGCCTTAAGGCTCTGCCTTAAGAAACCGCAATTTTTTAAAAAAAATTGAGTAAAACTTTACATGACTTTTCACTGTTTCGCCAGGGTAAGCGAAGCGACGTACGACGACAAATAAAAAATAAAAATAAAACCCATATAGGAGGCATAAATGTTTATAGATAAAGCTCTAATCAAAATTAAAGCTGGTGATGGCGGAAACGGCGCTGTTGCGTTTCACCGTGAAAAATATGTCGCTTCAGGTGGTCCTGATGGCGGCGACGGCGGAAAAGGCGGAAACATAGTTTTCCAAGTTGACGATAATATGTCAACTCTCGTTGATTTTAAGTACAAAAGAAAATATAAAGCACCTAACGGCAATGACGGAGAAGGTAGCAGAAGAAGCGGCAAAAAAGGGCAGGATTTCGTTATCCGTGTACCTCGTGGCACGATCATTCGTGAGGTTGAAAGTGGCGTTATTCTTAGCGATATGTCGGAAGATGAACCATTTATTGCAGCTAAAGGCGGCAGAGGTGGCTGGGGCAACTCGCACTTTGCAACTCCAACTAGACAAACTCCACGTTTTGCAAAAAGCGGTACTCCTGGCGAAGAATGGGAGATCACTCTCGAGCTTAAACTCCTCGCTGACGTTGGTCTTTTAGGTTTCCCAAATGTTGGTAAATCTTCATTTATTTCAGTTGTTACTGGTGCAAAACCTCTCGTTGCTGATTATCACTTCACAACCATCACTCCAGTTTTAGGTGTGGTTTCAATGGGTGATGAAAATAACTTTGTTATTGCGGATATTCCTGGTCTTATCGAGGGTGCAAGCGAGGGAATCGGCTTAGGTCATGCTTTCCTTAGACACGTTGAGCGTTGCCGTATGCTCGTGCATATCGTTGACGTTGCAGGCAGTGAGGGAAGAGATCCAATCGAAGATTTTGAAAAAATCAACTACGAACTCGACCAATTTAACCCAGAAATTGCAAGCCGTCCACAAATCGTTGTGGCTAACAAAATCGACCTTGCAAATGACGAGCAACTCAAAACTTTTAGAGAGTATATTGAGGGCAAGGGTTACCAATACTTTGAAATGTGTGCTCCTATTGTTGAGGGTACAAAAGATGTTATTAACGCAGTTGCAGCTCAGCTTGCAAAACTTCCACCAATCACAAAATTTGAAAGTCAAGAAATACCACTCGAAATGCTTGTTAAGAAAAATAATAACGAGTTTCAAATCGAAGTGCATGATGATGTTTATATCATTGAGGCACAGTGGCTCATCAAAATCATTTGCAAAACTGACCTTGATGACTATGAATCACTTCAATATTTCCAAAGAGTGCTTATTTCTTCAGGCATTATTGATGCACTTAAAGAGAAAGGAATTCAAGAGGGCGACACTGTAAGCATTTACGACCTCGAATTTGAATTTGTTGACTAAGAATTAATGAATAGATTTTTTGATATGGAGTGCGACGTTAAAATGATGAGTCCACTCAATTTGGCGTACATCGGCGATGCAGTTTATGACATTCTCGTGCGTGAAAGGTTGGTTTGCCTTGCAAATCGACCAGTTAACAAGCTGCACAACAATGCCGCAAAGATAGTTAATGCAAAGTTTCAGGCAAAAGCTGCCGTGTACCTCATGGAAAGCTTCACTGAAAAAGAAGTTAGCGTTTTCAAAAGAGGCAGAAACGCAAACGCAAATCATAAAGCAAAAAATGCAAGTGAGAGCGATTATCACTATGCAACAGGACTAGAGGCTGTTTTTGGATATCTTTATCTTGATGGACAGCTCGACAGGTTAAAGGAATTGTTTGATAAAATCATTGAATTTAAAAGTAGCACTGAAACATAAAAACTTTTAAAAGGTGGTTAGAGCTTGAAACAAAAGCTTAAACGATTTTCAATTGATAGCGTACTGTGCCTTAGCGGCACTCGGATTTTTAGCGTGTCGGTGAATATGTTTAGTGTGCCGAATGAGTTTGTACTCGGTGGGCTCACCGGTGTTGCGACAGTGCTGAATTATCTTTTTAATTTCATACCGATAGGCACGGCAATTTTCATCATGAACATTCCGCTGTTTATTTTATCGCATTTTAAACTCGGCAAAACGTTTTTATATAAAACAGTGATTGCAACAATCATTTTCACCGCTGGCATAGACATTGGTGCAATCTTTCTTTCGCCGTACGAGGGCGACACCCTGCTGGCGAGTATATTTTGCGGCATAACCTCAGGCTTGGGCTTGGGTCTAATATTTGCCACAGGTGCAACAACAGGCGGTACAGACATAATCGCAACGCTGCTGCACAAGAAATTTCCACATTTATCAATGGGCAGAACGCTGCTCGCTGTTGATTTTATCGTGGTGTTTATCTCATGGATTGCGTACGGAAAAATTGAGAGCGTGATGTATGCGCTCATAGTGATTTTTATTTCGTCAAAGGTGGTTGACACAGTGCTTTATGGCACGGCAAGTGCAAAAACTGTGATGAGCGTGACGGCGAAAAAAGAAGAAATTTCAGCCGAAATAATGAACCAACTTGAGCGAGGTGTTAGCATTTTGCCAGTTGTTGGTGGATATACAAAGGCAAGCAAAGATTTAATAGTGTGCACAGTGAAAAACAATCAAATTTCACTAGTGAATAGGATAATCAAGCAAATTGACCCTCATGCGTTTACTATGGTGTTTGACACTGGTGAAGTTATTGGTGAGGGGTTTGATTGATAATTTAACAGAAATTCCCACAAAATCAAACAAACAAAACTAACCGAAACGAAGAAAAACGCAAAAGGTTGGACGTAAGGAGCACCGAAGGTGCGGATATCCCACTTTATAAAAGACTAAGACAAAGAAGACAAAGGATAAAACAGTCGGGGTGTGCCAGATTTTTAGGCTGCAAGGCAGGCTAAAAATATTCCCCACCGACGACGACAAAAATAAAATGAACTAAATGCAATGTGTTCCCCAAGAACGCATTTTGGTTACTTTTGTGCGAGCAAAAGTTACGCCCAGCGGCGAGCGTAGACGAGGCTAACTAATAAATCAAGCTATAAAATAAAGGAAAAAATCCTTAAGTTGCTTGCATTGAGGTCGTCCCTACATTAAACATCACAATTACACAGGGGTTGTTGTCTACGATTAATATGAATTTGTAGGGTCGATTCACGAATCGACCGAAGATATCAACAAAACTAACAAATAAACAACAGCACCAACCGCCACAACGTGAGCAAAGCGAACTGTACCAAAAAGGAAAAAACAAGAAAAGGAGAAAACAATGAACTTCACAACAAATTCAAATGGAACTTGTGACGGATTTTGTTTAATCAAAACCGTTGATAAAAAAATAAATGTTAAAGGTGTAATGTATTTAGACCTTGTTTTGTGCGATAGCACTGGCGAAATTGCATCGAAACTTTGGGACTATAAACCTGAATCTCATGGCGATTACGTGAGTGGTGACCTCGTTAAAATTAGAGGTGTTGTGTCGCAATATAACGGAAATGACCAACTCAAAATTGAGCGTATTCGTAAGGTTATTGACATTGATGGCGTGAAAATTAGCGACTTTGTGCCAAGTGCTGAATATGAGGGCGAATATATGCTCGAGAAACTTTATTCGGTTATCAATTCAATCAAAGATGCGGATATTAAACGCTTAAGTTTTGCGATTATTAAAGATAATGAAGAAAAATTGCTGTATTTTCCAGCTGCTTTCAAACTTCACCATGCTATGCGTGGCGGACTTTTATATCACACACTTTCAATCATTGAGATTGCAAAAAACGTGTGTAAAATTTATCCAGCGATTGATTATGATTTGCTCATGGCTGGCGCTGCCCTTCATGACATTTGTAAAATTCAAGAGTTTGATGTCAACTCTGCTGGCTTGGTTTCTTCTTATTCAACCGAGGGTGAACTCATTGGTCACTTAGTGATGGGTGCTGTTCAAATCTCGCAAAAAGCAAAAGAACTTGGCATGACTGGCGATGCACCAATGCTGCTTGAACACATGGTTATCTCACACCACGGAGTGCCAGAGTTTGGCGCTGCTGTACGACCAATGTTTCTTGAAGCCGAGATTTTGAGCCAACTTGACACCTTAGATGCAACAATTTATGAGATTATTGCTGCCACTTCTCAAGTTGAAGTTGGTGCTTTCACACCTAGACAATGGGCGTTAGACAACAGAAAGTTGTATAATCATGGCAGAAAAGACAATGTTATCAAGGCGAATTTAGATTAATAGTTAAAAATCACAGTTTTTATGCTGCTTAATTGTTCAAAAGGTAGAAAAACTTCAAAACTGTTGCAATTATGCTTAAAAAATGTGATAATATATAGTGTGTAGCTAAGCTCGTTTTACTCGCAATGAAAAATGAATAATGAATAATGAAAAATTAAGGGTCGAACCCTCAGTCAGCTTCGCTGACAGCTCCCTTGAAAGGGAGCCAATGCTCCGGATTGTAATTTTCCATTCTCAATTCTCAATTTTCAATTATTTATGCGAACGTATCGAGCGTTTTCCAAGGGAGGGAAAAGATGAGAGTAATTACAGGCAGTGCTAGAGGCAAGATTCTAGCGACACTTGAGGGCGATGATGTTAGACCAACAACTGATAGGGTTAAAGAGGCGCTTTTTAGTATCATTCAATTTGAAATTGAGGGCAGAAAAGTTCTTGACTTGTTTGGTGGTTGCGGTCAACTTGCGATTGAGGCACTTTCAAGAGGCGCAAAAAGCGCAGTTATTGTTGATAGCTCAAAAAAATCAATCGATGTGATTAAGAAAAACTTAGTCGCAACAGATTTTTTGCACAATGCAGTTGTTGTTAACTGCGATGCAACAGTGTTTTTATCATCAAAACTTGAAAAGTACGATATTGCATTTTTAGATCCTCCATATTCAACTGGAGTTTTGGAAAAAGCTCTTGAAGTTTTGCCAAGTGTGATGAATGAAACAGGCGTGATCATTTGCGAAGCACCATTTACTGACGAGCTTCCACAAAAAGTTGGAAACTTCGAACTTTTCAAAAAATACAGATATGGCAAAACAGGAATTTTTACTTACAGAGTTCCAGAAGAAGGTGAGATATAATTGGGTGAAAAAACAGTTATATATCCAGGTAGCTTTGACCCAGTGACAATCGGACATCTCGACATAATTCAAAGAAGCTCAAAAATTTTCGATAAGGTTATCGTTGTGGTAATGTCTAATTTCAAAAAATTAGATAGCTATGAGTTTTCCATTGAGCAAAGAAAAGAGCTAATTGAAAAATGCACACATGGACTTGAAAATGTCAGCGTTGATTCATTCGAGGGTCTTCTCGCCGAGTACGCCAAACAAAAGGGTGCAAGCGCAATTGTGAAAGGACTTCGAGCTGTTTCGGATTTCGAAGATGAATTTCAACAAGCGCTAACAAATAAAAAACTCAACGAAGATGTTGAAACAATTTTCATGGCAGCGAGCACAGAGCATATGTTTTTGAGCTCAAGCATGATCAAACAAATCTGTCTTTTAGGTGGCGACATTAATCCGTTTTTGCCAAAAGAGATTTCAAACGATGTAATAAAACAGTTAAGGAAGGAATAAAATAAAATGGCTAGTAATTACAATATAACAGATATCGACGATGAATTTGTTGATAATTTCAATCACTCAGATGATGAACATGACTTCGTTCAAGACGATAGCGAGTCTTACGACTATGACCCACAAGAGGCTCAATTAAAATGGGGTGCACTTGATTTTGGTGAATTAGTGACAGAGGTTATCAATCAATTAGAAAGCGGAAAGAAAAAAGGTTTTTCAAAAAGCAAAAAAGTTGTTGATGCAGAGCAAATTTCTTCACTTTCTAAATACATCTTACAAAGATTACCAATCGAACTCGACAAAGCAAGAGAAATCATTGCTCAAGAGCAAGCAATAATCAACAGAGCTCAACTTGAAGCAGACGAGAAACAAGAAATTGCAGACCGTTACATTCAAGCTGCAAACAAAAGCATAAGCGAGAAAAAAGCAGAAGCTGTTGAAATTGAAAACAAAGCAAATGCAACAAAAGACGCTATCATCGCTGACGCAGGAAAAGCAGCAGAGCAAATCATCGTTGATGCTCAAGAAGAAGCAGAAAGAAGAGTTGAGATTAACGCAATCACTGTTCAAGCTAAAGAAAGAGCAACAGAAATCCTTCAACTTGCAGAAGAAACAGCAAACACAATGAAATTCCAAGCAAGCAAAGAAGCAAGCGACTTGCTCACAAAAACAAAATCAGATTGTGACAACCAAAGAGCAACAGCAGCAAACGCAATGCGCCACGCAAACATGGTGTTATCACAAAGCTTAGATGAGTTTGTAACTTTCTCACTCAACAAGGCAGAAACAGTGAGAAGATTCTCAAGAGATATCGGCACTGTTATGACAAACCTTGCAGACAACACAGATGCAAACGTTAACTACATCGAAGAATAATTAAAACACAAAAATCACTTAGTTTCGTCTAGGTGATTTTTTGATTTATGATTAAAAATAAAAAAATGCTAATAAAGCTTGAAATTTTCTTGTTTTTAGTGTATAATAAAAGTAATCAAGTACACAAGTACTTAATGAATTTAATTTTATATTTTTTGGAGGACATTAAAATGGCAAAAAAATTATTATCATTATCACTCGTAGTTATCATGTTATTCGCATTCGCAGTTCCTGCATTCGCAGCTTTCAGTGAAGCAGCTTGTAAAGCAGCAGTTGCTGAGTATGTTGGTAAAGGATCTTATACATTAACAGCTGCAGATATCACTGCTGGTGATTTTTCTTACACAGTAGACGGAACTATATATTATGTAACAGTTGATTGCGATGGCTATACATTTACTTGCAATGCAGAGTATTCAGCAAAAAGTGAGGATTACACAATTAATGGCGGTGTTGAAACAGAAGATGAATCATCAAACTGGTTCATGTCAATTCTCATCAAAATCTTCTCATTCTTCACAAGCATTTTCAGCAATTTCTCAAGCCTTTTCTCATTCTAATTTAAACTAAACAAAAAATCAAGCCTCCACTTTTTTTGAGTGGAGGCTATTATTTTTGGTTCTTTTTTAATTGTTGGGGTTTGTATGAAAATTATAAAAGCTTGTTATTTGCCTAGTGGCAAATCAAGGAAATGCTTCCTTAAGGCAAAAAAGTCGCACGAAGTGCGTCTGTTTTGCCTATCCTCCTGATTTTTCTGACGATAGGGGATTTCGCTCGCTGCGGCGAGCGCCAAAAGGCTCTGCCTTTTGAAACCGCAATTTTTCGAGAAAAATTGAGTAAAGCTTTGCTTGTTACTCCATTTGACAAGCAGCCTTATTTTTATCTTTATTTTCCTATACGTATTTCTTAACTTCCTCACGCATAAGTTTAACTTCTTCAAGCACACATTCAGGACTAGGACCACCTTTAACAGTACGCTTATTAACGCAGTTGTCAAGGTTAATCATATCATAAACGTCAGCTTCGAAAATGTCGCAAACTTTTTTGTATTCCTCAATTGGAAGGGTTTCAAGTGTAAGGTTCATGTCGATGCAAGTTGCCACAAGCTCACCAGTTGCTTTGTAAGCATCACGGAAAGCTAAACCTTTATATACGAGGTAATCAGCGCAATCTGTTGCGTTGATGAAGCCACGAGCTGCCGCATTTCTCATGTTATCTTTGAGAACTGTTGCTGTTGCAAGCATTGGTGCAAAGGTATCAACGCACATGAGCACAGTGTCAACCGCATCAAAAACGCACTCTTTATCTTCTTGCATATCTTTGTTGTACGCAAGTGGAATGCCTTTCATAACAGTGAGAAGTGTCATAAGCGAGCCAAAAACTCTGCCAGATTTGCCTCGTACTAATTCCGCAATGTCTGGGTTTTTCTTTTGTGGCATGATGCTGCTGCCAGTTGAAAATGCATCATCAAGCTCAATAAACTTGAACTCCCATGAGCACCACATGATTATCTCTTCAGCAAAACGTGAAAGATGTACCATAACGATTGAAAGTGTGCTTAAAAGTTCAAGCACATAATCTCTATCGCTTACGCCATCAAGGCTATTTGATGAAACACCAGTGAAGCCCAAAAGTTCGGCGACATATTCACGATCGAGTGGATAAGTTGTGCCAGCTAAAGCGCCTGAGCCAAGAGGTGAGATTTTCATTCTCTTTGTGCAATCTTCAAGGCGGTCTAAGTCACGAAGTAACATACTACCATAAGCGAGCAGATGATGACCAAAAGTTATAGGTTGCGCACGTTGAAGATGAGTGTAACCAGGCATAACAGTGTCATGATTTTCCTCGGCTTTATTCACGATAACTTCGATTAAAGCGATGATTGCCTCTTTAATTTCCGCTGCTCTATCCACGAGATAAAGTCTTAAATCAAGAGCCACTTGGTCGTTACGACTTCTTGCAGTGTGCAGACGTTTTCCAGTGTCGGCTATTCTTGCGGTGAGTTCACCCTCAACAAAAGAGTGAATATCCTCAACGCTCATGTCGATTTCGAGCGTACCATTTTCGAGTTCCTCGGCAATTTGCTTGAGGGTCACCACGATTTTGTCGCTCTCGCTTTGCTCAATGATTTCTTGCTTGCCAAGCATTGTTGCGTGAGCAATTGAGCCTTTAATATCGTGTTGAGCCATTTTCATATCAAATGGAATTGATGAGTTAAAATCGTTTGTTTTTTGATCCAGTGTTTTTTTGAATCTTCCTGTCCAAAGTGGCATAGTTTTTATCTCCTTAATTTGAGTTTATTATGTAAATACAATTAGATATATTATAGTCTAATTGTATTGAAAAATCAATGATTTGCACGAAATTTATTTATTTGATGAGCATTTGAGCTTTCTCGCACCTTTTTTGCGGTTAACCGCAAAAAATTGTACCGCCCCAACATAAATGCAAAAAGACCATGTAAACACCATAAAGGATTTACATGGTCTAGCTTTATATATTTAATTAGCCATCTTTTCTTTGTTGATCAAGCATAGCTTTAACTTTGAGTGGAAGACCAAATAAGTTGATGAATCCAGCGCTATCGTTTTGATCGTAACAATCATCTTCATCAAATGTTGCAATCTCTTCACTATAAAGTGAGTAAGGTGAAGTGATGCCAGCATTCATGATGTTACCTTTATAAAGTTTGAGTTTAACTTCGCCAGTAACTGTTTCTTGAGTTTGATCAACAAAAGCTGAAAGAGCTTCTCTGCATGGTGTGTACCATTGACCAAAATAAACGAGTTCTGAGAATTTAACAGCAAGCTCTGATTTGAGGTGAGATGTATCTCTATCAAGGCAAAGTGTTTCGAGTTGTTCGTGTGCGTGATACAAAATTGAACCACCTGGAGTTTCATAAACGCCTCTTGATTTCATACCAACAAGACGGTTTTCAACCATGTCAAGGATACCGATACCATTAGCGCCACCGATTTCGTTGAGCTTTTTAACCATCTCAACACCGCCAAGTTTAACGCCATCAAGTGTTGTTGGAATGCCTTTTTCAAAACCGAGTGTGATATATGTTGCAACGTCAGGAGCGTTTTCTGGAGTTACGCCCATTTCAAGGATTTCGTCATATTTTGGCTCGTTTGCTGGATCTTCAAGGTCAAGACCTTCGTGAGATAAATGCCAAATGTTTTTATCTTTAGAATAGTTAGTTTCTCTTGTGATTTTAAGAGGAATGTTTCTTGCGATTGCATATTCGATTTCATCTTCACGGCTCTTAAGTTCCCAAGTTCTCCAAGGAGCGATGATTGTCATGTCAGGTGCGTACGCTTTAATTGCAAGCTCGAAACGAACTTGGTCGTTACCCTTACCTGTGCAGCCGTGACAAATTGCGTCAGCGCCTTCAGCAAGTGCGATTTCAACGATTCTCTTAGCGATAAGAGGACGAGCGAAAGCAGTACCGAGCAGGTACATACCCTCATATTTAGCGCCAGCTTTAAGTGTTGGGTAGATGTAATCGTTTACAAATTCATCATTGAGATCTTCGATGTAAAGTTTTGATGCGCCAGTTGCGATAGCTTTTTCTTCAAGACCTTCAAGCTCTGTGCCTTGTCCAACGTCACCAGAAACAGCGATAACTTCGCAGCCTTCGTAGTTTTCTTTGAGCCAAGGAATGATGATTGATGTATCAAGTCCGCCTGAATAAGCGAGGACGATTTTTTTGATTTCTTTTTTAGCCATGATAATATTCTCCAATTCATTTATTTATATAATTTGTTATGTAATTTGTGATTTACACTATAGCATAATTATACGTAATTTTATGCAAAAGTCAAGGGTTTTTCAAAAGAAAACCTTAGGTTTGCACATAATTATTGAAAATTGATAGTTTCTAAGTAAAATAGGGAAGATTGTTAGCAAAAATGACAGTGGCTTTTGTCGTCATGGTGAGCGTTTCCCACGTACGGCAAGAAAAAAGGCTTGACTGTTTTGCATAAAGAGTGAGGTTTATGCAAGATTTATGCAAGATATATGCATAAATCTTGCGCTTCATCATTTTATGATGTACGTTGTGTTTTTACCACTGCCAACTTTTTCGACTATTCCTTTTTTTGTTAAAGATTTTAAGAGTTTAATTGCCATTGATTGTGATATTTCAATTTGAACTTCAAGATCATTGCGCTTAAAATTGCCTTTTGATTTAAACGCATTGATTATCTTTTCTTCAGATGCTGTTAGTGTTTTGGCTTTAAGTGGTTGATAATTTGTGTTATAAATTGTTATTTTAAATGCGTTATCAGTTATTTCGATTAATGGAGCTAATCCATAATGTGATTGATAACTGAGATTGATTTTTTCAAAACCAGTGCCATAAGCTTCTATTAAATGAAGTCTATAAAAAATGTTGGCTAAATTTTTATTCCTAAGAATTGAAATACCGAGCAAGATGTCATCTCGTGTCATTCCTTTTATTAAACCGCCAACTGTAACAAATTCAATTCTATCATCAAAAATGCTAATCAAAATGCTAGAACTATAAGAATAATCACGATGAACCAACGAGTTCAACAAAATCTCTCTTATTGCAATTTGAGGGTAATCTCTATTTTCAACTCTTTTTAAGCCCTCTATTTTTGCATTGGTTTTGATGTTTTTTTCGATAAAATCAAAACAATCATGCAATTGTTTAAATATTGAACCATCAAATTCAACTCGATCTTTAAAAACTTCTTTTGATGTGCCTTCAAAAATTGCCGCTTTGATTGAGTGTTGGCACTGATCAGATAAAAGTAAAGCTAAGTTTGTGTATAATCCATCAGCTCCGATTATATTTAATGTTTTCATATCGTTGTTTTCTAAAGATAAGGTTGATGCTTCAAATTCATTTTTGCAAATATCAAAGCTTAAATTTTGCTCAATAGATCGAACATCTTCAAAATTATCACCAGAGGTTTCTTTAATCATTTTTAAAATTGCACTTTCAGATGCTGGGGCAGATGAAGAACCTTGGCGAACAAAAACACCTTCTGGTCGTATTCCTTTGCCAGCCAAATAATAAGGCGAAGCAGTTCCTTTTTGCACATAAATAGTAATTATATTTTTATGCGAGATAACTTCGACTTTGCACTCGATAAACATTGTAACATCTGGTTTCACACTATCTCTAATCATATTTGTGATTTTTAGCATAGTTTCATCAATTGATACAACACCAATGATATTTAAATCATTGTCAATTCCTATTTTTATTTGACCGCCATTTGTGTTTGCAAAAGCAATTATAGTTTTTTTGATATCAGCTGTATACTCTTTTTTATATTCAAGTTCGATACTTTCTAAGTCCATAATATTCTCCTTTCAATCGTTATAATATTCTAAGACGATTATAACACCGTTCTAACACCTTGTCAAGTGTTAGAAAGCATAATAAATCCAACAATATAATCAGTATGTCCCTATTTTACTAGGCTTAAACAGCTTTGAAGTTATATTATAATTCTAACACTAATAGTAATACAAAGGTGTTAGAAAGAAATAATATATATAAATAGACAAAATAAAAAGGGAAAAATAAAAGCAAAAAACCGAACAGCGAAAAAACCACTGTTCGGTATATACATATTAATTTCAAGTAAACAAACACGCAAAACAAGAAACGCCGAACGACAGTGAGGTTTTTCGACCCAAATCAACAAGCCAAAATCAAAACCACAAAAGTTCGAGCAATTCAACTGCTCGGCGAAAAGTTTTCCAAATAAAAAAACTAAAAGCGGCGTGCGTGTCGAGGCACTCGACTATGACTTAAAGAAAGCTTCACAAGCTTTGAAAGTGCTATAAACATCGAGCTTAGAAACAATCTCAAAAGGTGAGTGCATGCTAAGAACTGGCACACCTAAATCAACAACGTCGATGTTGTAATTTGCAACGTACATTGCAACTGTTCCGCCGCCGCCTTCGTCAACTTTGCCGAGTTCGCCAATTTGCCATTTAACGTCAGCACTGTCTAAAATGCTGCGAATTTTGCCCATAAATTCTGCGCTTGCGTCTGATGAGCCAGACTTGCCACGAGCGCCAGTGTATTTCGTGATGACTGCGCCGTGATTTAAAAATGCTGCGTTGAGTCTATCGTGAACTTGTGCGAATGTTGGGTCTAAAGCTGCGTTAACGTCAGCTGAAAGGCATTCGCTTTTGCCCATAACGTCACGTCCGTCTAAACCTTGCATTGCTGCTAAATCTTCAATGAAATAGCTGAGATATTCGCTGCTAAGCCCAGTGTTGCCGTAAGAGCCGATTTCTTCTTTGTCAGCAAGAGCAGTGATGATGGTGTGAGTTGGGTTTTGTACGCTAAAAATCGCCTCGAGAGCAGGATATGAGCAAACACGATCGTCATGACCATAAGCGCCAATCATGCTGCGATCAAAACCGATATCAGCTGCTTTGTGAGCTGGTACGAGTTCAAATTCTGCGCAGATGAAGTCTTCTTCAATCATGCCATATTTTTCGTTGAGAATTTTCAAGATGTTGAGTTTAACGAGTTCGCTGCCGCTGTCACTTTTGAAAGGACGGCTGCCGATTAAGATGTTGAGTTCCTCGCCTTTGATGCCCTCACTGAGTGTACGTTTGCTTTGCTCTGCAGCAAGGTGGGGAAGTAAATCTGTTACAACAAATTGAGGTTCGCCCTCGTTTTCACCGATGCAAATGTCAACAGTTTCGCCGCCTTTTGTGACAACAGTGCCATGAAGTGCGAGCGGAATTGTTACCCATTGATATTTTCTGATGCCGCCATAATAATGAGTTTTGAAGTAAGCGAGTTCGTTATCTTCATAAAGTGGAGTCGGTTTGAGGTCGAGTCTTGGTGAGTCAATGTGGGCTGCAACGATTTTCGTACCACTGCCGATTCCCTCACTGCCGATGACAGCTAAAGTTATCGCTTTTCCACGGTTGCTGAGGTAAACTTTGTCGCCAGCAACATAAGTTGTGCCTTTTTCAAAAGGTACGAAGCCATGAGCCTCGGCTGCTTCGATTGCAAATTTTACGCATTCACGCTCAGTTTTTGCAGTGGAGATGAAGTGTTTGTAACCCTCGCAAAAATCATCTGCAAGAGCTATTTCGTCTGCACTCATTTCTTGAACGCTGTGGTCATTTTTTGAGCAGAGTTTTTCTTTTAAGAGTTCTACTTCGCTTTTTTCTTTTGTGTCCATTTTTTATATCTCCTTTTTGTGTTTTTTATATTTAATTTTGTTTTTAAAAATTATTTGTTAGTGTAGGGGCGACCTGAATACAAGCAACTTAAGGGAAAATCATGTAAAATTTTACTCAATTTTTTTAAAAAATTGCGGTTTCTTAAGGCAGAGCCTTAAGTCGTTCGCCGCAGCGAACGAAACACCCCATCGTCAAAAACCGCAGGAAGATAGCA
>JAWXUR010000161.1:0-2684 GCA_044426265.1 Clostridia bacterium | reverse complement strand
GCCCTTGCCCTACGTTTTTGAGGAATTGGGTGGAAATTTTAGGACAACCGCAAGGGTCGTCCCTACGATTTAAATTTTCCATTATCGCTTTTACATTGATATAATTGGAAACATTTCCGCCGTTCCAAGGAGGAGTAGAACCCCTCCCCTTCGGTTACAAAAAACATTTTCCAACCACACATCAAACCAAAAAGCTAAGCAGAAACAACAAGCGACAGCTTGACGTTTCGACCCAGTTCATCAAACCTATCTCAAAACAACCCAAGCTCGAGCAATCTAACTGCTCGGCGTCGAAGTACCCAAATAGATTAACCTAAAACGGCGTGCGTGTCGAGGCACTCGACTTGAGGTTCGTTTTTGCCATGAACTTGTCGATTTTAATGCAAAATCTTTCGTGTGTACCTTTGCCGATTAAACCGGCGGAGTCGAAAGCGCTGACATCGAAGCAAATTTTTCTGCCGTCGCAGGAAGTTACCTCGGCGGTGGCGGTTACTTGTACGCCTAAAGGAGTTGCACTTAGATGGCTGATGTTCATTTGAGTGCCTACTGTGGTTGTTCCTTCGTCGGCGAATTTGTTGCATAGTTCGCTGGCGGCTTGCTCCATTAAAGCGATCATTGCTGGCGTTGCGAAAACGCCTAGCGAGCCGCTGCCCATGGTTTTGGCTGTGTTTTTTTCACTCACGAGTGTTGTTACCTCGTGTTTTGTACCTATTTCAATTGTCATGATACATACCTCACTAGTTATAATTAATGTAACTGTTAAAGTTTACGGTGCAATTTTTTTCACTGTAAATCTTAACACTTACCTTAATTTTCAAATTGTTTCACGTTAAACATTCAAAAACAATGCTACAAAGAAGCACACGTAAGCTTTCGTGTGCTTCTTTGTTCTAAATTAGAATTATTTTTAACTGAATCCTGTCACAAAATCAAATACTGTATCTCTGTCTTCTTCTAAAACGATGTTCGTATCGCCATAAAGTGCGAGTTGAATTGTTTGCGCAACGAGTGGCATATCAAGAAGCACCACCGAGTACGACCCAACATAACCCGTTTTGAACATGGTTGAATCAGAAATCGTTGTTTCGACTATGTCGTAATATAGCCAGCCACTAGTTAACGCTTGAGTTGCATAGGATAAAATTTCAATTTTCGTCAAATCGGTCGCCACGTACGAGAAAAGTGAGTTGACCGCTGAATTGAGCTCTGATAAAGACGCATCTGTTGCACTTTCAATCAAAGCAGTGATGAGTGCACGTTGTCTTCTTGTGCGGCTTACATCGCTATCGCTATCGCTTTTTCTGATTCGTGCAAAAACAAGGGCTTCTTCGCCATTTAATGTCACTGCATCACCATATTCTATGGTTTGTGATGTTGTTGAGTTGATGTATTCCGCCTCGTACTGCAAAACTTCAACTGTAACGCCACCAAGAGCGTCAATGATGTCCACAAATGAGTTGAAATCAACCGCTACATAGTGGTCAATCTCAATTTTGAAGTCGTTTTCAACAGTTTCAATAAGCGAAGTTTGTCCGCCATAGAAAAATGATGAATTTAGCTTTGCATACATATCAGTTTCGTTAATATCCATGTAAGTCCAAGTGTCACGATAAAGCGAAATGAGGTTAATTTCTTGCGTGGTTTTGTTTAGCGATACTATCATAACAGTGTCTGAACGGCCACCTTCTTCAAGAGCCTCCAAGCTGTCAAGCCCAAGTACAAGCACATTTATAACGTTTTTGTTTGAATAAAGTTCACCGCCATTGTTAGCCCATTGGTACAAATAATCGCTCAGCGAACCAGCACTATCAAGCGCCGTCATGATTTCAATGTCTTCTTCGTCATAAACAACAGGCTCTGTCACAACTGTAACTGTGTCACCACTTTCATCTTCAGTGAAGCTAATCATATCAAATTTTGAGTTGATGTAACCAGCCAAAACTGAAACAAAAACTATCGTTGCCATTAAAAAGCAATACAAATTCCTAGCCCTACAGCGCTTATCACGCCAAAGGACATCACCAAGTGTTTTACGTTTCTTTTTTACCTGATTATTTTTAACTCTCTTATCTTTCATAAATCCACTTCTTTCCGGTCGAGTTGCCTCGACACGCACGCCGTGTTAGGTTGTTCTATTTGGCAACGGCTACACCGAGCAGTCGAGCTGCCTCGACACGCACGCCGTGTTAGGTTAATCTATTTGGCAACGGCTACACCGAGCAGGAAAATTGCTCGAGCTTTTGCCGTTTTCATTTAGGTTTGATTATTTGGGTCGAAAAAGTTCACTGTCGTTCTCATTTTCTGCCGAGCTGTTTGGTTTGATGTGTGGTTGGAAAAAAATTTTGGAACCGTAGGGGAGGGGTTCTACTCCTCCCTGAAACGACGGAAAACTTTCCCATCATATCAATTTACAATCGATAACGGAAAAATCAACGAATTGTAGGGACGACCCCAATGCAAGCAACTTAAGGGAAAATGCACCCTAAACCCAACTAACCAATGGTTCATCAGTTGGGGAAAAGCGATAAGGTTCGACGTATAAGGCTAATAGTAAACTTGTTTAGTATTAGACAGCAAAATTCGGCAAAAGGAAGTAGCACAAAAAGCCCAACTCTTTAAATTTTCATTGAGCAGAGAGTGCGGTGTGACAAATTGCTTGCAATTTCGTCCGCCGTAATCGACCC
>JAWXUR010000047.1:0-15151 GCA_044426265.1 Clostridia bacterium | reverse complement strand
ACAAGTGTAAGTGATTCTGCCAGCTGCTGTGCAAGTTGCTGGTGTTTCAACTGCTGTGTATGAATGACCTGATGATGTAATTATATCTATTTTTTCATAAGCACCACAAGAGCAATAATTTAATGTGTAGCCATCTTCAGTACAAGTTGGATTAATTACTGTTGAGCTTGCTGTGTATGAGTGACCTGATGCTGTAATTATGTCAGTTTTTTCATAAGCGCCACAAGAGCAATAATTCAATGTGTATCCATCTTCTGCACAAGTTGGATTAATTACTGTTGAGCTTGCTGTGTATGAATGTGCTTTTAAAGCGGTTTCAGTATCTGTTACAGTGTATGTTGAGCCGCAAGAGCATGAATATGTGGTATATCCATATTCTGAGCAAGTAGGCTCGGTATATTCTTCTGTATATTCATGAACATGAACTTCGGTTGATGCTAATGAAATTGATTCTTCGCCCTCAAGAGCAGTGATTGATAAAAGACGATTACTATTAGAATAATCAGTACTTATATACTTGATGTTAGAACTTAAATCGTAGTAATAATATAACTCATCGCCTTGAACAAAGAGGGTGAAGAATTGATATGAGTTATCTGTTTCATCTGGAAGTGTATAAATAGTTTCAGTTGTTGCGTCTGAAATTGATTGAGCAACAATAGTTTCACCAACACCATAATAATAGTAATCGCCATAAACAGCTAAACCATTACCCATAGTTGAAGAAAGAAGTTTTTCGTTGTCACCATATTGGTCGCATGAATAAAGTGAGCCATTTGAATAGTAATACCACGAATCATTTGCGTATGTTTGAATTATGTTTGTGCTTCTTGGCATATCTGAATAAGTTGTGCTTGTTGATTCATAGTCAACTGTCCAATCATAGTGAGCATTTTCTGTAATTTCATCATCATTAAGCAAGAAATATGTTCTATCAAGACGACCAACAATGCTAGTATCTTGCGTGATCTCAATATCACTATCCGAAGGGTCATCCCATGTTATGTCAACATGATACCATTGTCCGTCTAGTTCAACTAAGTTCCAGCCGTGGTTCATGCTTGTGCTTGATACATATAAACAGTCAATTCCTGCTGAGTTTAAAAGGAGTTTATAAGCATAAGCATAAGCTTGGCAAACACCATAGTTTTCAACTAAGATGAAATATGCATCAAAAATATTAAGAGATGTATCATAATAAGCGTTTAAAATAAGATAATCGTGGAAAAATACTATCGTTTCAAAGTCGCTCATATCATCGACATATGTGAGAAGTTCATCGACAACAGTTTGAAGTGTTTCGGTTTTTTCATCAAACTCATCAAAATCAAATTTATCTTCAATGAGTCTTACTGAATATAATATAGTTTCTGAAGTGTTTATATTTAGTGTAGACCAAAATTGCATGGTGTAAATATCTATTATTGAATATTCAACTGGATAATACCAAGATAAAGCTGATTGTAAATCCGCTCTGTTATCTAAAGGAATATTAAAAGATGTAAGCTTTATCTCATAATATTCAGCTCCATCATCATCTGTTAAAAACTCTGTGGTGTCGCTGATGGCATCAAGTGAATTTACAATGGTATCACAAGCATCTTTATAAACTTCATAATCAATCGCCGAAGCTTCAACAGTAAACCAACTAGAATAATCAATCGAAGTGCTAAAAGGTACGGCGCAAATGAGCATGACTGCGACTAGGGCTAACGAGATAATCTTTTTGTTAAATGTCTTAAACGAACTCTTCATTTTGTTTTCCTCCAAATTAAATCAAATAAAATTCACAAATTGATAATTATATCAACCATTTGTTACCTTAATAATATACTTTTACCGCTGATTTGTCAATAAATTTGCAATAAAAAGTGAAGAAATTGATTGATTATTTTTCTTCTTGCTATTTTGAACGCACTAATTCACGATTTAGACTTCGTAAAAAAGCAGTGCCTAAGTTTGACTTAAGCACTGCTGATTTTTTTATTTATCGCTCTTTTCCATGCTGCAAATAAATTGAGTTGCCAAATCTTTAGCGCCCTCAGGAAGTTTGAGCAGTTTTGAATTGAGAATCGAGCCGATTTTGATGTTTGGAGCAATTTTTGCCAATGGTGTGTTCACGATAGGGCCGACCACGTCAGCGGCGGTGGCTCTCACTTTTTCGTCTGCGAGAAGTTCACGCAGAGTTGAGTCCATGTTGAAATAGCCGTCTTTTTTCTCGCTGTCGTTCGTGGTGAACCAGTTGTGAATCATGGTGTTTGCATCTTTTCCCATTGAATAGCTGAGTGGATATTCTGCGATGCCCTTGAAGTTGTACGTTTGCTCGCCAAGCTCGCAAATCACTTTCACCACGTTTTCGCCTTGATTTATGATGCAGCCGTCAAAGATGAAGACTTTGTCACCCTTGAGTGTTTGAGCTTCGCCATTGACTTCGAGAGTGATTTCATCAAGAGTTGAATACACTTTAAAACTGCGACTTCCAACTCTTCTCATTGAATAGTTAACGCCAGCAAGTTGAGCGAATTTTTCGTCAGACCAGTGAGCTTTGTAAGCGTAAAACGAATCTTTCTTGATTTTTCTATCCCACGAAACTAAGCCTTTGTTGTTTTTACCTTGTACGCCGCCCTCATTGCGTTTAACGCTGCCAAAGTCAAACATATTCCACACGTAAGATCCCCAAAGCCAATCGCTGTTGTTGATAACTTTGAGATAGTGTTCATGATATTTTGCTTGGTACGCTTCAGTGTAATCTCCTTGGGCGGGTTCGTCGTTGAAATAACCAATCACACCCTCAGCGCCGTACTCGGAAAGACTGAGCTTTATGCCAGTGTTAGCCAAGCGGAATTTTTCGCACCATTCATCTAAACCCTCACAGGTTTTCATGTACCAACCAAAATAATGATTATACCCCATGATGTCGGTGATTTTGTTGAGCTTCATGTCCATATCGCCAAAACTAAGTTGAGCGCAAGTTGTGGCTCTTGATGGGTCGATAAAATGCGCAAGCTCGTTGAGCTGTTTCACGCAATCGATTAACTCGTCACTTTCGCCAGCAATTGTGATTTCATTTTCAACGCCCCAGCAAAAGATACTTGCATGGTGCATATTTTGTTTGATTAATTCTTCGAGTTGGTTCATTGCGTTTTCGTGCTTTTTCTTTGAAAAAACAGAAATCATTGGAATTTCTGCCCAAACCAAAAAGCCCATCTCATCGCATAAATCATAAAACTCATCTGCTTGTTGATAGTGAGCTAAACGAATTGAGTTAGCTCCAACTTCTTTGATGAGCTGCAAATCTTCTTCATGCTCATTTATGCTCAATGCATTTCCTAAACCTTGTCTGTCTTGGTGACGTGAAACACCTTTGAGTTTGATGTATTCGCCATTTAAGAAACAACCTTTGTCGCTATCGAATTTGATTTCACGAAAACCAAAACGTACGCTTACAGTGTCGATAAGTTTATCCATTTCAAAAAGGCTTGCTTTTAAAGTGTATAAATAAGGATTTTTCATGCCGTTCCAAAGAATTGGATTTTCAACGAAGAGTTTGCCTTGATGTCCAGCATTCGCAACAACTTTGCCACTTGCATCGAGTACTTCGTAAAGCACCTTAACTCCAGTTTTATATCCTGAAATGAGCGCTTTAACATGAACTTCGCCATCAACTTTCGCTGTAACGTACACACCTTTGCTGCCGCAATCATCTAAACTAAAATGTGTTTGTGGCACATCATGAATGAGGTTAACATCACGATAAAGCCCACCATAAAAAGTGAAATCCGCCTTTGATGGATAAACTAATTTATTGTTTTTATTGTTAACTGTGACTTCGAGGAAGTTTTTAGGTGAAGTTAAAAAGCTAGTGATGTCAAATCTAAAAGCAGAATATCCGCCCATGTGAGTGCCGACTTTGTTGCCGTTAATCATCACATCGCAAACACTGTTAGCACCTTTAAATTCAATGTAAGTCTTTCCACTGTATTGTGGAATAACTTTCGAATAAGCAACCTTGCCCTCAAACATATTTTTGCTGCCGTAAGAAACATCATCAGCATTAAAAGTATGCGGTAAATTCACGATTGACTTTTTTCCCTCTTGAATGAGTGTCCAATCTTTATTAATGTTTTCTATTATACGCATTGTTTTCTCCTCCATGTTTTTTAGTTGGTTATATTTTGTTAGTGTTATTTTTTATTTTTAAATATCGATAATGGGTGGGGCTCACTGCGTTCGCCAATTGAGAATTGAGAATGGAGAATGGAGAATTAAGGGTCGCATTCGCTCCGGATTATAATTTTTTGGCTTTGCCAAAAAAAGCTGGCGACCGCAGGTCGCCCCTACTCTTACAATGCGTGCAACGCACGCCACCACAATTTTTCATTCTTCATTTTTCATTTTTCATTGTGAGCGATAGCGAACTTTTCCTTCACCACAATTTCCAAAAAATATTAATATAACCCCTCAGCTGTCATCTTAGCAATCGCTGCAACAACAACTGCTTTATCTTCGCTATATGTAACCCCATACCATTTATCTTCTGCGATGAGCACGTCTACTTTCTTTTCGCCAGTTTCAATTAAACCAGCAACAACGCTTGGGAGATAACATTCTGATTTTTCTTCGTTGATTCGTGTTTCTAAAAAGTCGATAAACATTTTTTCAAGGTGAGCAAAAATATCATCATGGAAACCCCAAAGGTTCATTGACACAATGGTGTCTGGTGCTAAGCTTATCCAGTTTTTCTCGTCTTCGGTGTATTTACAATCTAAAATCTTAGTTCTTTCTGTGATTTTTGAGAGCATACCATCTTGAGTTTCACACACGCCTCTTGAAACGTAGCCGTTTTCTGTGAGTGTGTTGATTAAGCGGTAGCCAACCATGCAATAATTATCTTCGTTGGCACTAAGTTGGTCATACATCTTTTTAAACGCACTTTTTCCATAAAAATCATCAGCGTTAACAACTGCGAAAGATTCATTAACTATGTCTTTACAACATAAAATTGCTTGAGCAGTTCCCCAAGGTTTTGTGCGCCCTTGTGGGCATTCGAAACCGTCTGGAAGGTTGTTAACTTCTTGATATGCATAATGAACGTCAGCAATTTTTGCAATTCTGTCACCAACAACGGCTTTAAAATCAGCTTCAATTTCTTTTTTGATAACGAAAACGATTTTGTTAAATCCAGCCTCGAGTGCATCGTGTACTGAATAATCAAGAAGCACTTCGCCATTTTTGCCAATTCTTTCAATTTGTTTCAAGCCGCCAAAACGACTACCCATGCCAGCCGCCATAACAACGAGAGTTATATTTTTCTTCATAAGAGGTAAACTCCTTTTTAAATTTTATTTTCAATTATATATACTAATATTTATTTGATAATACCATAAAATAATTACAAATTCAATAGTTGTAAAGAAAATACAAGATTTTGAGCCTAATTTCAGTGAATTTCTCTAACTTTGGGGTACAGTTTTTTCGCTTTGCGAAAAAAAGTACGACAAAAACGGTGAGATTGAAAATTTCTTGAAATAGTTTGAAAAATCTCTTTACTTTTATTTTTCCATGTGTTATAATGTGTAAGCATTGTGCCTATCTCTCGGTTTGTGGGTTAACTCAATTGAGATTATCACCAGCCACTTGCTGGGGCTTGGGCAATGAAATATTTTATGAGGTGATTTATAATGATTACAAAAGCAGAAAAAGATTCAGTTATCGCTGAATACGCTACTCACGAAGGTGACACAGGTTCTCCAGAAGTGCAAATCGCTCTTCTCACATTCAGAATTAAGACTCTCACTGAGCATCTTAAAATCAACAAGAAAGACCACCACTCACGTCGTGGACTTCTCAAAATGGTTGGTAAAAGAAGAAACCTTTTAGCTTACCTTCAAAAGAATGATATCGAAAGATACCGTTCAATCATCGCAAGACTTGGTATTCGTAAATAATCGAAATCAAAACTCGGGCAGACACGGCTTTTTGTCGTGGCTGCCTTTTGCACGTTTTTTGTCGTACTCGCTCGCTTTACTCGCTGTTTCGGTGGGTTTGGCGGTGGATTGGCAAAAATTATTATGTTGGAAATAAAAACCCATACAATAACGAAAAACGTAGGGGCGACCCTATGTGGTCGCCCGTTGTTGGGTTTCGTGTTTCACGAAACAAAAACCACCGCATTAATTGAATACGGATATAACAATGTATGTATATTAATAAACATTGCGGTGACGGCGACATTGGTCGACCACACAGGGTCGACCCTACAGTATTAAAAAAATGAACCCCAAAAACTCAAAAAACTCATGAGGTCAAATAGGGTTAGCACTAAATTTAGAGTGTAAAATATTATTCTTTAAATTTATTGCTAAACCGCCTCATGTGTAAATAAAAACTATATTATAAGTGAGGTAAAAAAATTATGTTTTCAAATTTCAAAGTTTTTGAAACAACCTTAGCAGGTCGCCCTCTTGTTGTTGAAACAGGAAAAATGGCTGGTCTTGCTGGCGGTGCTTGTTTAGTTAAGTACGGCGAAACAGAAATCCTTTGCACAGCAACAATGTCTGCTCGTCCTCGTGATGGCATCGACTTCTTCCCACTTTCAGTGGATTTTGAAGAAAAACTCTATTCAGTTGGCCGTATCCCTGGTTCTTTCCAAAGACGTGAGGGTAAAGGCAGCGAAAAAGCAACTCTTGCTTCAAGAGTTATCGACAGACCAATTCGTCCTCTTTTCCCAAAAGATATGAGAAACGATGTTGGTGTTGTTGCAACTGTTATGGCTATGGATCCTGATTGTTCAGCTGAAATCACAGCTATGATCGGTGTTTCAATCGCAATTTCAATTTCAGATATCCCTTGGGATGGTCCAATTTCTGGCGTTAGCGTTGGTCTTGTTGATGGCGAATATGTTATCAACCCAACAGCTGAACAAAGAAAAGTTTCAAAAATGGCAACTACTATCGCTTCAACAGCTGATCTTGTTGCAATGATCGAAGCTGGTGCTAACGAAGTTGATAACGACACAATGTTTGATGCTATTATGTTTGGTCATAAAGCTAACCAAGAAGTTGTTGAGTTCATCAATTCAATCGTTAAAGAAGTTGGTAAAGAAAAAATCAAATTCGAATCACAAGAAGTTGATCATGATATGTTTGAAGCAATCAGCGATTTTGCAATTGCAGACGTTAGACTTGCTCTTGACACTGATGATAAATTAGTACGTGACGAAAGACTCAAACCAATTTATGACGCTGTTCATGCTAAATTTGATGAGGTTTATCCTGATCAAGCTGGCAAAATCGAAGAGTGTATGTATAAACTCCAAAAATTCGTTGTTAGACGTTGGTTACTTGACGACAACAAACGTGTTGACGGCCGTGGTATCGACGACATGAGAGCACTCGATGCTCAAGTTGATCTTCTTAGCCGTGTTCATGGTAGTGGTATGTTTACAAGAGGTCAAACTCAAGTTCTCACAATCACAACTCTCGGACCTATGAACGATTGCCAAATGCTTGATGGTCTTGATGATGAAACATCAAAAAGATACATGCATCACTATAACTTCCCTTCATATTCTGTTGGTGAAACACGTCCTCCAAGAGGCCCAGGTAGACGTGAAATCGGTCACGGCGCACTTGCTGAAAAAGCTCTTGTACCAGTTCTTCCATCAGTTGAAGATTTCCCTTATGCAATTCGCCTTGTTTCAGAAGTTCTCTCTTCAAACGGTTCAACTTCACAAGGTTCAATCTGTGGTTCATCACTTTCACTCATGGCTGCTGGTGTTCCAATTAAAGCTCCTGTTGCTGGTATCTCTTGTGGTCTTATCACAGAGGGTGACAGATTCATGACAATGGTTGATATCCAAGGCTTAGAAGATTTCTTCGGCGACATGGACTTCAAAGTTGCTGGTACTCTCGAAGGTATCACAGCAATTCAAATGGATCTTAAAGTTCATGGTCTTACACCAGAAATCATCAGAGAAGCTCTTGATAAAACATATAAAGCACGCTGCACTATCCTCAATGATGTTATGAACCCATGTATCGCTGAGGCAAGAACAGAGCTTTCTAAGTACGCTCCAAAAATGCTTGCAACAAAAATTCCAGTTGAAAAAATCGCTGAAGTTATTGGTAAGCAAGGTAAAGTTATCCAAAAAATCTGTGCTGAATGTAACTGTAAAGTTGACGTTAACGAAGATGGTAGAATCTTTGTTTCAGCAATTGATATTGACGATTGTAAACGTGCAATTAGCATTGTTGAAACAATCGCAAACGATCCAGAAGTTGGCGCAATCTTCAAAGGCGTTGTAACAAGACTCATGACATTTGGTGCTTTCGTTGAAATCGCTCCAGGTAAAGAGGGCTTAGTTCACATCAGCAAGCTTGACATTAGACGTGTTGGCAAAGTTGAAGACGTTGTTAACGTTGGTGACGAGGTTATCGTTAAAGTTCTTGAGATTGATGATCAAGGCAGAGTTAACCTTTCAAGACGTGATGCACTTATTGAAGTTGAGGGCGCTGTTCCTGAAGATGATGGACAAGCTGACGCTCCTCGCCGTCCACAAGGTAGAGGCGGATACAATAATAATAGAAACAATAACAACAGACGTTTTGATAAGAAAAACTAATTCTAGTTTGTTATAAATGTTAAGGCGAGCTGATTTAGGTCAGTTCGCCTTTATGCATGAAAAAAGAAGAAGAGAAAAGAAAGAAAGAAAGAAAGAAAGAAAGAAAGAAAGAAAGAAAGAAAAGAAAAAAGAAAAAAAGCAAGCAAAGCTTTACTCAATTTTTCACGAAAAATTGCGGATTCTTAAGGCGCTCGTCGCAACGAGCGAAACACCCCAAGTAAATTGAAAATTGAGAATGGAGAATTGAAAATCAAAGCAAATGCGATAAAAAAAATAAATCAAATTAAATAAAGGCACTATCTAACCAAAACAACAAACCAAAGAAAAACAACATCGCATTTGCGTAACTAGCAAAACAGCGATAGCGGTTTTTGCGGACTGATTCATGAAACTCAATCGAAACATTTTTCTCTAACATTTATCAAATCTACACTATTAGTTTTTTGTATAGGCAAATATGTATTGTTTTGCCTACGGCAAAATCAAGGAGCCCCTTAATAGGGTTCCTTACGGCAAAATGTCCACTGGACACTTTGCCTATCCTCCTGATTTTTTTGACGATTAGGAGATTTCGCTCGCTGCGGCGAGCGACTTAAGGCGCTGCCTTAAGAAACCGCAATTTTTTAAAAAATTGAGTAAAATTTTGCTTGATTTTTTTGCAAAAACAGTCATTTCAAAACAAAACATTCCATCACAAAATCGTAAAAATTCGAAAAATTAAAACTTAAAAACATACAATTAACAAAAATAATTGTTATAATATAGCAACAAATGAAATAGAGGTATAGCAATGAACAAAATCAAAGGCAACAAAGAAATCTTAAACTTAACACTCACAGCAATTTTTATTGCAATAATTTTGGTGTTCAACTTCACATTCTTGGGCTTCATCAAAGTTGGTGTAATCGAAATCAGCTTGATTGGAATCCCTGTGAGCGTGGGCGCTGTTTTGCTCGGCAAGCGTAGCGGTGTCATTTTAGGCACAACTTTCGGTGTTTTGAGCTTTGCGCAATGCTTTGGCATGAGCGCTTTTGGTACGGCTTTGATGGCAATCAATCCTGTGTATACTTTCATCATGTGCCTTGTTCCTCGTGTACTCATGGGCGGCTTAAGCGCATGGATTTTTCAGCTTTTGCAAAAAACAAAACTTCCGCAAACCCTTTCAAGCACCATCGCTTGCGTGGCTTGCGCATTAACGAACACAATCGGTTTTATCGGCTTATTCATCGCATTTTTCTCTCAAACAGAGTTTTTCACTAACCTACAATCAGAAATGGGCGTAAGTAATCTTTTCGCTTTCATTGTCGCTTTTGTTGGCATCAACGGTCTTGTTGAGGTACTCGCTAACGCTGTTGTGGGCGCTGCTATGTCCCCAGTAATTCAAAGACTAAACAAGCAAATGAAAAGCGTTAAATAAAAACTAAGCCTAAAAATCAAACTAAAAATCGAGTGAAAACATTGTATTTTGCTCGATTTTTCGCATTAATAAAAGTTTTTTCAAAAAAATCGATTTTTTTAGGGGAATACAAGTGAATTTGTGGTATAAGCAAGTATCAGTTAATTTTTATTTGAATTGAAATGAGGTAAGTTTATGGGCGATATTAGACTTTTAACCTTGGAAAATGAAAAACTTATTATCGGCGAAAATGGAATGCTCTGCCTAAACTCAAAAGGCAGACTTGTTGACGAGCCAGAGTGCGACATTCGCACCGCCTATCAGCGTGATCGTGATAGAATTATCCACTGCACAGCTTTTAGACGCTTGAAACATAAAACTCAAGTCTTTCTTTCACCAGATAGCGACCATTATCGTACACGATTGACGCACACCCTAGAAGTTGCGCAAATCGCAAGAACTATCGCCTGCGCCCTTAGGCTAAACGAAACACTCACCGAGGCAATCGCCTTAGGTCATGATTTAGGACACACACCTTTCGGTCACGCTGGTGAGCGAGCTTTAAACGAAATGATGAAAGACGGCTTTAAACACTATGAGCAAAGCTTAAGAGTTGTGGACAAGCTCGAGAAAAAAGGCAGAGGTTTAAATCTAACGTACGAAGTTAGAAATGGCATTTTATGCCACACAAGAGGTGAAGAAGCGTGCACACTCGAGGGAAGAATTGTGAAGCTTGCCGACAGAATCGCCTATTTAAACCACGACATTGATGATGCCGTACGTGCTGGAGTGTTAACTCAAAAGAGCATTCCATCTGACATCACAAAAGTCTTAGGTCAAACCAAAAAGGAGCGTATTAATACGCTTGTACTTTCTGCTATAAACAACACAAAAGACGATATTACACTAGACAGTGACGTGCAATTTGCATTTGACAAACTGCATAAATATATGTTTGATAGTGTTTACACCAACCCAATTTGCAAGAGCGAAGAGAAAAAAGCTATTTCAATGATTCAAACACTTTTCAACTTCTTTTGCGAAAATGTGGAAGAACTTCCAAACGAATTCATCTCAATTGCATGGAGCGAGGGTGCTCAAAGAGCCGCTTGCGATTATATCGCTGGCATGACAGACTCTTATGCGGTTAAGATTTTTAATGAATATTTTATTCCAAAGGGGTGGAAATAGGTCTACTGCATACATTCTATAATTTTGTAGGGAATGGTCTTGACCATTCCAAAGTTTAGCAGTAACCCTACATGGAACGGTCAAGACCGTTCCCTACAGATAAAAACGAAAATTAACAAAAAAAGGAGGTTTAAACTTGCAAAAATTAAGCGATGAATTTATTAATGAGCTGAAAATGCGCTGCGATATTGAGCAGTTTATTTCTTCTTATATTCAACTTAAAAGACGTGGCAAAAACCTTGTTGGTCTATGCCCTTTTCATAATGAACGCACGCCATCATTCACTGTTTATCCAGAAAATCAAAGTTATTATTGCTTTGGTTGTGGCAGTGGCGGCACTGTGATTAACTTTGCAATGAACATCGAAAACTTAGGGTTCATGGAAGCCGTACAGTCGCTTTGCGACCGAGTTGGCATGAATATGCCAACTGATAATTTTGATGATTCACTGGCGAAAAAACGCAAACGAATGTATCAAATTAACAAAGAGGCTGCAAAGTTTTTTCATCAAAATCTATTTATCGAGCAAGGTCAAATCGGCTTGAATTATTATTTTGAGCGTGGATATAGCAAAAAAACTATCGTACATTTTGGAATGGGTTATGCTCAAAATTCGTGGGATAGTCTGCTCAAACATATGCGAACTCTCGGCTATTCCTATGAGGAATTGTATGAAGCTAACCTCGCAAACAAAAGCACGAAAAACGATAAAATCCGCTATTACGACAGCTTTCGTAATCGTGTGATGATTCCAATTATTGACGTTCGTGGCAATGTTGTTGCCTTTGGTGGTCGAATTTTGGACGATAGCAAGCCAAAGTACATCAACACATCTGACACCTTGGTTTACAAAAAAAGTTTGGGCGTTTTCGGTTTGAACTTTGCCAAAAACACGAAAGAAGACAGCCTAATTCTCGTTGAGGGATATATGGACGCAATTTCACTTCATCAAGCAGGTTTCACCAACACTGTCGCCTGCCTTGGTACAGCCCTAACGGGCGATATGGCAAGGCTTCTCTCTCGTTACAGCGAAAATATTATCCTATCTTATGACGCTGACGAAGCTGGGCAAAAAGCAACTCAAAAGGCGATTGACGTGTTTAGCTCGATTGGCATCAAAATTCGAGTTGTTAAACTTCGTGGAGGTAAAGACCCTGATGAAATCCTCAAAAAATATGGCGCTGAACGTTTTCGCACGCTAATAACTGGCGCTGCAAACGACGTTGAATATCAGCTTTTAAAAATTGCTCAACAATTCGACATTGAAAGTGATGACGGCAAGATGAAATATCTCGAAGCCGCTTGCGAATGTTTGGCAAAAACAAAAAACAACATCTTGCAAGAAATTTATGCAACAAGAATTTCGGCAAAGGTCGGTATACCAAAAGACACGCTGCTTGTTCGCATTGAGTCAGTTCAAAAAAAGAATTTTTATAATAATCGCAAAACCGAGTTCAAAAAAATTGAGCAAAACACTGTTTCTCAAAACCATAAAATCTCGATTTCAACTGGTGCAAATGTTAGAGTGATTAAGGCGCAAGAAATGATTCTTGCAAGCCTTATGAAAAATCCAACTTACTTGAAACTTTTGGAAAATGAGATAAGCGCAAATGATTTTTCACTTGAGCCGCTGCAAAGAATATTTGCGGTGATTGAGGAAAAAATAAAAGATGAGAGAAACCTCGAGATTTCATATTTTGCTGGTGATTTAAATTCAGAGCAAATGAGTCAACTGATGAAAATTTTGAAAAATCACGAAAACCTCAGCGGCAGTGAAAAGGAATTTTTAGACTGCATGAGCGTTATTAAAGAAGAGAAAAACAAACTATCTAGTGGTATTTCCGTTGCAAAATTGAGCGACGAAGAATATATAAAACTTTTTGACAAGAAAAACTAAGCTATGCTTTTAAAATGAAAGGAAGTAAACTTATGGAAAATACAGATAAAAGTAAAATCGTTAAAACGCTGATTGAAAAAGGTATTGCAGCTGGCAAACTTAACTCAACAGACATTGATGTTGTTCTCATTGAGGCAGATATCGACGTTGAGGAAATGGAAAAGCTTTATGCTGAAATCGAATCTAACGGCATTGAAATCGTTGATGATTTAGGTGACGAAATTCTCAACAACATCTCTGTTGATATTGACGTGCCTAAGGGTTACGACAATGTCGCAATCGCTGCTGACACAAAAAGTGTTATCGATGACCCAGTTAAATTCTATCTTAAAGATATCGGTAGAGTGCCTCTTTTAACAACTGAAGAAGAAATTGAACTCGCTGTTAGAATTGCAAACAACGACCGTGAAGCTAAAGATAAACTCACTAAAGCTAACCTTCGTCTTGTTGTTTCAATTGCCAAGAGGTACGTGGGTAGAGGCATGATGTTCCTTGATCTCATTCAAGAGGGCAACTTAGGTCTTATCAAAGCTGTTGATAAGTTCGACCATACCAAAGGCTTCAAGTTTTCAACTTACGCAACATGGTGGATTCGTCAAGCTATCACAAGAGCGATAGCCGACCAAGGCAGAACAATCCGTATTCCAGTGCATATGGTTGAAACTATCAACAAAGTTAAAAAAGCAAGCAATGTGCTTCTTCACAGAAATGGCAAAGATCCAACTCCTGCTGAAATCGCAGAAGAGCTCGATATGCCAATTGAAAAAGTACGTGAAATTTTAAGAATTTCTCAAGAACCAGTTTCTCTCGAAACTCCAATCGGTGAAGAAGAAGACAGCCACCTCGGCGACTTCATTCCAGACGAAGATGCTCCATCTCCAGCAGATGCAGCTGCAATCAGCTTCATTAAAACTAAGATTAATGAAGTTCTCGAAACACTCACACCAAGAGAAGCAGAAGTTTTAAGACTTCGCTTTGGTTTAAGACATGGAACTCCTCAAACTTTGGAAGAAGTGGGCAAAGAGTTTAATGTTACTAGAGAGCGTATTCGCCAAATTGAAGCTAAGGCACTTCGTAAACTTAGACATCCAACACGCAGCAAGCACTTGAAAGATTTATAATCTAACCGCTTAAAATAAACAAATGCGATATCACAGCTTAAACAAGCAAGTGATATCGCATTTTTATTATATTTTTATTATATTTTTATTATCTAAACGAAAAAAAGAACTCAACTAAACTGTCGAGTTCTTTTAAATTAATAATTATCAATTTTGATTAAAAGCCTTCAGTGCCAACAAGGAAATAATAGAACTGCTCTAACCAATCAGAAAGGCGCTCGAAAACTGATTCGATTAAGCCCCAAAATGTTGTGATTTCGCCTGAATATCCTGTGTAAGTGTCATCATAAGCAGCAACATAAGTTGTGTCTTTTATTGCAACTGGGATATCATAGCGGCTTTCATAAAGCATTTCAGTATCTGCATCATACCAACCCATGAAAGTGTAATCTCTGGTTTCGGTTGAAGCCTTTGTTGGATCTTCTGGAGTGCCAGGATAAGTGCCGTCTTTTGTCGACACAACGTAAGTTTCGCCAGTGTCGTTGTCGTAATCGTAAGTGATTGTCCAGTAAGTCACGTCGTCAACAACTTCGCTTGCGCTTGCGAGCATACAAAAAGTCGAAAGCAACATGAGCATAGCGAGTGCAAGACTAATAATCTTTTTCATAAATATGTTTCTCCTATCAAAATTAAATGTTAATGAGTCACAAAGTCACTGCCAAAAATTTCATTCTCGGTGGGTCGTACTTTTTTTCGCAAAGCGAAAAAACTGTATGCCCTCATCAGTGCAAGTGAATTTAAATATGTATTAATTATAAATGATAAAGCGAATAAAGTCAAGAACTATCTTAATTTTTATTTAAACGTTAATTCCCAAAGTAAATTCCACAGTAGGAAGAACCTAGAATTTACTTTGGGAAAATGAGGAATTTAAACTGAGAAAAAATAAAAACAAGTGAAAAAACAGCTAAAAACAAGCAAAA
>JAWXUR010000160.1:0-2734 GCA_044426265.1 Clostridia bacterium | reverse complement strand
TCCGACATCTTTAAAAGTTTGGGCGTACATCGCACCTCGACCGCCATTCACACTTCGCAGCATGACACAAAAATCGCCATAATTCACTGCTCGCCTTGTGTCGCCGTCTTTAACTGTGACACCATTTTTAACCATTTCCTCGATTTTTTCGGCAATGATTTGAGCTTCATATTCATCTTTTGAAAGCTCTCTTTCTTTCGCCTTTGCTAAATCGCAAAACACCATGTTAAAGTTAGCTTGATTTTCACTGATTTCGCTCGGATAATCTGCACCGCAGTTGAGCTGTTCTTCTTCGCCATAATCAATATCGCCCATTTGTTTGCTCATGATTTGCTCGAAGATGAAGTTGATGTTATCAGTGATAAAGTTTGAACTTCTAAAGTTTTTGCCTAAAATGATTTTGGCTGGATAGTTGTCTTTGCTTCTATCATAAAGCGGATAATCTTCTTTTAAACCGATGAAAATTTCTGGCATCGCTTGCCTAAATTTATAAATGCTTTGCTTAACATCGCCAACTCTGAAAAGGTTGTTGTTTGAAATTGAAGTAAATAACATATCTTGCGCCTTGTTGGTGTCTTGATATTCATCGATTAAGATTTCATCAAAATCATCTCTTAGTTTCATTGCAAGCTCGGTTGGCTCATAGCCGTCTTTGGTTTGAACCACCAAAAGTTTGAGCGCCATTTGGGTGATGTCGTTAAAATCAACGAGCTTTTTCTCAAGCTTAAACTCAACAAATTTTTCGCCGTACAGCTTCGCACATTCCACCAACTTTTTAACGTGAGGGAGGAAAAACTCCATATCCTCGGTGTATTCACTCGAAGTTGAGCAAAAAAGTGGCGATAACTTTTTGGTGATAATCTCTTTAATTTCGTCACGCTTGGTTTCAAAATATCCCTTTTCAACTTCGTCATCATAGCCTTTTGGAAAGTTTCCTCGCCTTGGCATTTTAAAGTTTTGCACGCTTATTGCAAGAGAGTCCCAATCTTTATCATCTAAGTTTTGCTTCATTTGCTCAAGGTTTTCCATAACTTTTTGCATGCACGTTAAATAAATCTTGTTTAGCGTTTCATCACTTGAAACTTCGCTAATAACGCTAGTGCAAAGGTTAATGCAATAAGCTAAACCAAACTCAATGTAGTTAGTGAGAATTTGCCCGTACCTACTTTGCCACAGCTCGGTTTCTTTTTCAAAAGGGATTATCAATTCATCAAGCCACTTGTTAGGAAAAGGAAAAGACATCGAATTTTTATATAAATCCATGATAACGCTAGCAAGATAGCTATCATCTCTGCCTTTAAACAAAAACTCAACAAGACTTAAAAAGCCCTCATCATTTTGCTCGTACATCTGCGCTAAAGTGGCATCAATTGCTTGCTTTTGAATGATTTTCATTTCGCCCTCATCGGCATTTTTAAAGTCTGCTGGCACATCTAAAAGCTGAAAATTTTCACGTACTAACAAATTGCAAAAGCTATCTATTGTGCAAATTTTAGCCAGTGGCAAAAGCATTCTTTGGTTAACTAAGTTGGTGTCATTTGGATTTTTTCTGATGCTTTCATCAAGGGCGAGGGTTATTCTTTCTTTCATTTCACTTGCCGCAGCTCGTGTGAAAGTCACGATTAAAAGCCTATCTGCTGTGCTTGGCTTGGTGTCGTCAGTGAGCATTTGAATAACTCTTTGCACCAAAACCGCTGTTTTGCCAGAACCAGCAGCCGCTGAAACCAAAATCGAACCATTTCTGGCATTAATCGCATCTTGTTGTTGCTCAGTCCATCTCTTGCTCATCTTTTTCACCCTCCTCTTGCAGAATTTTTAAAGTGCTATCATGTGAAATCTTTGAAATTTGCTTAACCTCGGCATCTTTTTCTTTAAGGCAAACACTGCGATAATCGCAAAATGTGCAAACTCTTTCGCCAGTGCCAATTTTAATTGGCAGAGCATCAACCTTGCCAGCGTGAAGTCCTTCGCCCATTTCACGAATAATTTCGTCCATCTTAAGGCTAAGCTTGCCCAGCTGTGTCAAGTTTATCAAGTTGCCCTTAACGCCCTTAGTTCGCTTGTTAATTGACAGGGGAATAAGCTTATATTCCCCTGATTTATCCATGCCGTCAATAACAGTTTCATCATCTAAAATCATGCCGTTCATCTTGCAATTTGCTTTTAATCTGTTATCGAGTTTTTTATCATCATCTTCGCCACGTTTGGCGCTATACATTTCACTTCTTGCTGGGAAATACAAAATCCCTGCTGGCACGCTGTCTTTATATTCTTTTTCATCACTCTTCCAAATCGCCATGAGATAAAGCAGCATTTGCATATTAAGACCATGAAGAACTTCGCACAGCTCAAACTCTTTTGAGCCTGTTTTATAATCCACAACTCTTATATATCTCTTGCCCTCAACGTCCATCTTGTCAACTCTGTCAACAATGCCGCCAAGTTCAACATAGCCATCATCTAATTGCACTTTGAAAGGTTTAACTTCCCCAGTTTTGGTGATTTCAAGTTCGTATTTCCACGGCTCAAACTCACTTTGTTCGAATTCAATTTTTAGTCTTAAAAATAAATCCTCAAGCGTTTTTTGCATTCTATTATATAAATAGTTAAAACGTGCATCTTTACCGTCTAGGCCTCCCATGTAAAGCGTTACATATTCATCTAAATATAGTTTGATTTTCGTTTTTAACTGCTCGTTTGATTTTTCCATAAACGTTTTTTGTTTATAGTGCAT
>JAWXUR010000046.1:0-15450 GCA_044426265.1 Clostridia bacterium | reverse complement strand
ATTCACAAGTGGAGGAATTGCTTGCTGTTTTACGTTTTTGATTATTTTTATGCCGATTTTAATAAAATAGCTAAAAGCCATTCTAGAATTTTTTCGAGAATGGCTTTTTATACAGGCTGAAATAACCTTGCCATTTTTTTGGCAAGGTTATTTTCTATATAAAGTATTTATCCCATTTATCTTCTAAATTTTTAGCTATATGAAATGCAAGTAGGGGTGGTACGGCATTACCTATAACTTTGTAGGCGGCAGAAGCTGACAAACTTTGTCCTTTATCTTTGCTTTTGAAAACAAAATCATAGTCATCTGGAAAAGTTTGTATTCTTGCACATTCTCTAACTGTTAGGCGGCGTTCAAGAAGTCCAAAGTCTAATTCATCAAAATTTTTACCACCATTTTCAATACTCAATCTGCGATATTCTATATTACCATGATGTTCCGCACGTATTGTTGGTGCTATACCACTTAGATTTACTTCGTTTTGACCTTGACAATGTTTACCCATGAATTTAGCTTTTGAATAGCTTTTTTGAGCAAGATCTTTTGAAAATTCAGGTTCCTCGAGTCCTAAAAAACAGTCTTTAACGGTTACAAAAGGCATTAATGCTTCTGATTTGTCAAAAGGCGTGATAGGTGTATATAAATGAGTACGCTGTGGAAATGGATTATATTCTTGTGGTATAATATTCTTTGTTAGCTGTACTATTGCCTCGTCCTTTAAAGCGGATTTTTTAAAACCAAAGAAAAATACTCTTTCTCTCGACTGTGCAATTCCGTAATCGGCAGCATGCAAAACCTTACCTTCAACTACAATATATCCAGCATTTGCGATAGCACGAAAATCATTTTCAATAATTTGCTTAACATCGCTTAAACTAACTAAGCCTTTAACATTTTCAGCTATAAATAGCTTTGGTTTGGTGATAGAAACTATTTCTTTAAGCCACATATAAAGTTGACCTCTGTTTTCTACGCTAGAAATTTCATTGATTATCATCTTACCATCATGACTTTTATGTGATTTGAAGCCTTTTCTTTTTCCAGAAACTGAAAAATCTTGGCATGGAAATCCGCCTGTAACAACGTCGATATTTAAGTCCATAGGTAACACACTTTCACCATTTTTATGATTTTTAACAACTTCAACAATACTCTCTAAATGGTAGATATTTTTATCAATACCTTTTTTTGAGAAAAAAGTTTGCCATGCAGTTCGAGCTTCTTTTAAAATATCATTCGCAAAAACTGTGTGAAATCTTGTTTTTGGAAGTTTTATCCATCCATCTCTTTGCGTTTGTGAAATTTCCCAGTGGGAATTTTGATTTAGATTTATAGATTTTTTTAGAATTTCAAAATCGCCCTCGAAACCCAAATCCATTCCACCGCAACCTGAAAATAAAGAGAGGACATTTAACTCATTTTTCATACTATACCTCTTTAACATAGTCAACAATATCAGAAAAATTGCAATCTAATTCTTCGCAAATCTTTTCTAGAACTTCCATACTTACTCTTTGATTATGAGAAAGCTTAGAAAGAGTTGTAGTTCCCATTTTTGTTCGATCTCTTAGTTCAACTTTTTTGATATTTTTATCAATTAATAGCTTCCATAATTTATTATAACTTATACTCATGTTGATTCTCCTTAGATTGACTTAACTATTAATCTTATTATAGCATGCTTTAATATGATAATCAAGACTAAAAATCTCAAAAGTCATATTGTTTATAAAAAGTTAAAATATATACTATTCAAAAAAAGCTCCCACCAAAAAAAGTGGGAGCTAAAATTTCGCCTAAAAACGATTAATTCTTAACCAAATCCAAAATATTAATACACCCAACAGGGCAAACATCAACGCAGTTTTTGCAGCCAGTGCATTTGTCATAATCAACTTCAGCGCAGAAATTGTTAATCTTAACCGCTCCAACTTCGCAAGCTTTAACGCACTTCATGCAGCCAATGCAACCAGTTTTGCACTGCTTGCGAGTTGCACCGCCTTTGTCGTGGTTTTTGCAAAGTACAGCTGATTTTGGTGTGTCGATAGGGAAGAGGTCGATGAGGTTCCTTGGGCAAGCGCTAACGCATTTTTTGCAAGCCTTGCATAAATTTGAATCAATTCTCGCAATACCGTTGCACATTGAAATCGCACCATAAGGGCAAACTTTTTCGCAATCGCCAAAACCGATGCAGCCATAAATGCAATCTTTTGGACCGCCAAAAAGTTGAGCTGCCATCTTGCATGATTTTGCACCGCTATATTCGAGCTTTTCGCCAACGTTTTCACGAATGCCTTGACACATGACCATAGCAGTTTTTGGTACTATCGAACCTGCCTCAAGACCCATAATTTCAGCTATATCTGTTGCGACATCATTGCCACCTGGTGTGCATAAGTTGCACTCGGTGGTTTCCCCCTTAGAAAGCGCAGCGGCGTACCCATCACAACCACTAAAACCGCAAGCACCGCAGTTAGCGCCAGGAAGACACTCACGAACTTGCTCCGCTTTTTCATCAACTGGCACAGCGAAAACAATTGAAGCTATCGCCAAGCCTAAGCCGGCGAGTACACCAATAATTGCCACGATTGCAACAGGAATTAAAATATCAGTCATAATTTTTCCTCCTTACGCAAATAGGTTTTCAACGATTCCAGTGAATCCCAAAAATGAAACAGCAACGAGTGAAGCTGCAACCAAGGTTATTGGTAAACCTTGCATGAATTTTGGAATGTCAGAAGTTTCGAGTTTTTCACGAACCCCAGCAAACATGACCATTGCGAGCATGAAGCCAAGACCAGCGCCGATTGAGCTAAACATTGATTGAGTGAAAGTGTAATCAGCATCAATGTTTAAGATAACAACACCCAAAACCGCACAGTTTGTGGTGATTAATGGCAAATAAATGCCAAGAGCGTTGTAAAGTGATTTAACATATTTCTTTAAAAGAATTTCAACGAGTTGTACAAGGCAAGCTATAACCAAGATGAACACGATAGTTTGAAGATATTGTAAATCAAATCTTTCAAGAAGTAACGCATTGATAGGGTAGGTTACAGCAGTTGCGAGAGCCATAACGAAGATAACAGCCGAGCTCATGCCAACAGCAGTGCCAAGCTTTTTAGAAACGCCCAAAAATGGGCAGATACCTAAGAATTTAGCGAGCACAAAGTTTTCGGTTAAAATCGCAGTGAGTAAGATTGCAATTAATTCTTTTGTCATTGTCATGATGCTTCGCCCTCCTTGTTACATGATTGCTCACCCTTGAGTGAACACATATTTGCCATTGGGCAAGCCTCGCAGCCACGAAGTTCAGTTTTTGGTTTACCCTTGCTTTCAGCAATCTTGTTAACAATTGCCATGAGGATACCAAACACGAAAAATCCTCCTGGAGGAAGTACGAAAATAATCATTGGGTTATCAATTAAAAATGGAATTTCCAAACCTAAGAACGAACCAGCGCCCAAGATTTCACGAATTGCGCCCATCATAAACAGAGCCGCCGTGAATCCGATACCCATGCCAAGTCCATCAATTGCACTAAGCAAAACAGGGTTCTTGCTTGCGTACGCCTCGGCACGACCGAGGATAATGCAGTTAACAACAATGAGTGGCAAGAAAACACCGAGTTGATCGTATAAGTCAGATGAAAAAGCTTGAATGAGCATTTGAATTATTGTCACGAATGATGCGATAATAACGATATAAGCAGGAATTCTAACCTTTGATGGAATAACTTTGCGAAGAGCTGAAATTGCAACGTTTGAGCAAATCAAAACGATTGATGCAGCAAGACCCATGCCAAGTGCGCTTTCAACAGAAGTTGTAACAGCCAAAGTTGGGCAAGTGCCAAGTGCGAGCCTAAGCACTGGATTTTCAATAATTAGACCCTTAGTAAATTCTTTACCAAGACTTTTTTTCTCAGCCATTATCTTCACCTCCGATTAAAATTTCAAATTGATCTGTTGCATTGTTAACAGCATCAACAACCGCAGTTGATGTGATGGTTGCCGCAGTGATAGCTTGAATGTTTTGCCCCTCACCGCTCACTTTGTCAACAGTTAAAATGCCAGTTTTACCCTCAAATTGGTCTTTGAAATCGTCATTAGTTGCGTTAGCGCCAAGACCAGGAGTTTCACTGTGAGAAAGAATCTCAATGCCAGTGATAACGCCGTCCAAATCAATGCCAATCATAACGCTAACATCGCCGCCATAACCAGAAACAACGCTTGTGAACACATAACCGATAGTGTTATCATCATCGTCAGATCCGATGCTATAAACGATGTCACTATCATCAATTGAGATGTTGTCTGAAAAACTGCTTGCAGTTTCAAGGACAATTTGTCTGCTTGCTTGCTCAGTTTCGAGTTCGTTTTGAGCAATTGTTTTTGATGTGAAAAGGTTAGTTGCAGCAAGGCAAGTTGTTGCAACGGCACAAATCAAAAAAAGCGCAAATGCTGGAACTAAAATATCTTTGAGTTTCATGTTTTTCATTTTGCTTCAACCTCCTTAACTTTTTTCTCTTTAACAAAGCCAAAACCTTTGCTGCGAGTTAAGTTTTCAATGTGAGGAACGAAGATGTTCATGAGAATAATCGCAAAAGAAACACCCTCAACAAGAGCACCATAATATCTGATAATGCCAGTTATAAGTCCGCAACCAATTGCGAAAATAATTTTGCCTTTGAAGTTGATTGGGGAAGTCGAATAATCAGTTGCCATGAAAATAGCACCGAGTAAAAGACCACCACTAAGCACTTGATAAAGCATATATTCAAAGTTACCGCCAGAAACGATGAGCATGAAAAGTGCTGTTGTGCCCACAAAAACGCAAGGGATAATTGGCGAAATAACACGTCTTAAAATGAGATAAATGCCGCCGCATAAAAGAGCGAGAGCGCAAGTTTCACCCATTGAGCCGCCATGGTTTCCTAAAAGCAAATCTTTAATGCTCCAAAGTCCATCAGTTGCAATTGAAAAGCTTGAAGCGCTAACATCGGCAAGAGTTGCCATTGGAGTTGCAGCAGTCACAGCATCAGCCACAGCACTGGCAGCTGAACTAGCTGAAGTTGAAGCAGATGTGCCAGCCCAAGCGCTAGTGAATGGAACAACCCAAGTTGCCATTGCAGTTGGGAAAGATACCATTAAGATAATACGAGCACTAATTGCAGGGTTAACGAAGTTTTGACCAATACCGCCAAACATTTGCTTAACCACAACAATAGCGATAAATGAGCCAATAGCAGCCATCCAAAGAGGCATAGTTGCTGGAAGATTGAAAGCGAGAAGTAAGCCAGTAACAATTGCACTTAAATCTCCAACAGTGTTTTGTCTTTTCATAACTTTGCGAGATATGTATTCAAAAAGCACGCAAGTTCCAACGCACACGCCAGTGAGTACAACGGCACGAGAGCCATAATAAATAACAGCAGCGATAAGTGCTGGAGCTAAGGCGATGATAACATCTAACATGATTCCAGTTGTGGTTTCGCTTGACCTAACGTGAGGAGAAGCGCCAACAGTAAGTTTATTTTTCATTATTTTTGACTCTCCTCTCTGATAACTTGTTTACCAAGCCTCATATATTGAACAAGTGGGCGACCAGATGGGCAAGCGTAGGCGCAAGAACCACACTCCATGCAGCTCATGATGTTAAGCTCGCCTAATTTACTAGCGTCACCTAAGGTTGCATAAGATTCCAAAAGTGTTGGAGTTAAACCCATTGGGCAAACGCTAACGCAGCGACCACATTTGATGCAGTCCCTTGTTGGTTTAACTGGCTTTTTCTTTTTGCCAAAAGCCAAAATAGCATTGTTTTGTTTGCACACAGGTGCATCAATAGAGTAAAGAGCGATACCCATCATAGGGCCGCCAAAAATAACCTTGCGTGGTTCATCAATGAAACCACCACAAAAATCGATAATTTCGCCAATGTTAGTGCCGATTGGAACTCTAACATTTTTAGGGTTTTTGATGCTTGAGCCGTCAACAGTGAGCGAACGTGAAACAAGCGGTTTGCCAGTTTCAAGATATCTTGCAATAAACGCAATAGTTGCAACGTTGATCACAATGCAGCCAACATCAAGAGGAAGTTTTCCAGGAGGTACTTGACGACCAGTTGCCGAAAGCACCATGATTTTTTCTGCACCTTGAGGATAGCGAGAGCGAAGTGTCATGAGTTTCACATCATCACCGATGTCGTTGTCTTTATCAGCAATTTCTTTAAGAACTTTAATCGCTTCAGGCTTGTTGTCTTCAACAGCGATAACAACATTTTTGATGCCTAAAATGCGCTTGAGTTCATAAACGCCTTTCATGATATATTCGCCATTTTCCAAACATTCACGATAGTCAACAGTGATGAAAGGTTCGCACTCAGCTGCATTAACAATCATTGTGTCAACCTCTTTACCATCAGGAATGCTAAGCTTAACATGAGTTGGAAAGCCAGCGCCACCAAGACCAACAACGCCAGATTCACGAACAGCCTTAGCCAAATCTTGTTTTGTTTCTACAATTGGCTTCGCCAATCCCTCGAATAAACGCATCTCGCCATCTGATTCGATAGTCACCGCTTTTGACATTGCACCATGAGCCATTTTGATGTCTGCAACGCTTTTAACCTTGCCTGAAATGCTCGCATGAATTGGCGCACTAACAAAGCTTTCGCTATCGCCAATTTTTTGCCCAACGCTCACAATTTCGCCGACCTTAACACAAGGTGTGCAAGGTGCGCCGATGTTTTGTGACATTGGAATGACAACTGTTTGTGGAATAGGCATTCTTTCAATGCTTTGATCAGCTGTGTTTTTGTTGTGTTTCACTCGAATTCCACCTCGAGCGTTTCTCACAGAAGTGAGAATACCGTCTAGTTGTTTTCCCATTGTTTTTCCTCCAGTTTATGTTTTTGTTTTGTTTGTTTTTCATATATTTAATAGTTGTGTATATTATTAGTTTTTTTGTTTAATACTTGGTTTTATAAATTTTAGGTTATAGTAACTCGAAATCAAGATCACCGATAACGTTGACATTTAAATCGCTATCAATCAAAATTGCACTTGCACCAAAATAATCGAGAATTTCTTCAGCACTTTGACTTCCGCAAGCAAAAATTGCCGTTGAAAGTGCATCACTCAAAAGTCCACTATCTGCCACAACTGTTACGCTGATTAAATCGCTCGAGCTAGGATAGCCAGTGTTTGCATCTAAGATATGATGATATCTAATGCCGTCAAGCTCGAAATATCGCTCGTAATCACCAGAGGTTGAAATGAATCCCTCATCAAGGCGTAACACTCCGATATAAGCATTTTCATCTCGAGGATTTTGAACTGCAATTTGCCAAGGGTCGTCACTGTCATTAAAAGAGCCGTACGCTAAAACACTGCCGCCAACACTGACGATAGCACCGCTGATGTCAGTGGTTTCAAGATAAGTTTTAATCTCGTCACAAGCAAGCCCTTTGCCAATTGCACCAAGGTCGAGCTGTACATCGCCGTCAAGAACAATCCAATCATCGTCAATGCTGATGTTTTCGTACCCTGTAACTTCCAGCACCGCCGAAATTTCTTCTTCGCTTGGCAGGTTTTCGTTTTCACCGCCGATATCCCAAAGCTGAGTTAACTCACCAATGCTCACATCAAAACTGCCAGAGCTAAGCACGCTAACTTCAAGACACGAAGTGAGTACGCCACTAAGAAACTCGCTTTGAATGTCGCCAGTTTCATTTAAAATTGCAAGTTCAGTTGTTTCAATTCTCCAAGAAATTTGATTTTCAACCTCGTTTACAATGTTTTCAATCTCGCTTAAAGCATCACCTAAATCGCCATCTTTTGAATAAATCGTTGAACTAACCATGGTGTTCATTGCGATAATTATATCATTTTCAGTGGCATAATCAGCCGAATTTGAGTTAACAAGCATAAACAAACCAGCACTCACCGCTAAAGCTAAAAATGCACTCACAAGTTTGCCATGTTTTTTCATCTCACTTACCTCTAAATACAATATATTTATTTAACAATTTATTTTAACTTAAAATGAAACTTTTTTCAAGTAAAATCAAATAAATTATTGCAATAATTTATAAATTTTGCTATAGTAATATAGTATATTGGCTTTAGGTGTGGAAAAAATGGTTTGAAAGTTCGAGTTTTCTGCAATTGGGTAAAGGCTCACGTTCGTTCGCCAATGAAAAATGAAAAACGAAAAATGAAAAATTAAGGGTCACTTCGTTCCAGATTGTAATTTTTTATAATGCGTACAAAGTACGCCACCACAATTATTCATTATTCATTTTTAATTTTTCATTGTGAGCGACAGCGAACCTTAACCCTAACCACAAACCCCAAAACAATCAAATAACTAACCAAAAAATACAAATCAACAAACAATGGAGGTTCAATATGGACTTTAATCTTTCTATTCCAGTAAAAGTAATCAGTGGTGAAAACTGCGTGCGTGACAACGCTGAACTGCTCAAGCCTTTTGGCAAAAAATGTGCTATCATCACAGGCAAAAACAGTGCGAAAATCTGCGGTGCACTTGACGATGTTATCTTCGCCCTTGAAAAATGCAACATAGAATATAAACTTTTTGACGAAATAACTCAAAATCCAGTTCTTCAAACTTGCCACAAAATCGCTAAACAAGCACTTGAATTTGGTGCTGAATTTGTTCTCGGTATTGGTGGCGGTTCACCTCTTGATGCGGCAAAAGCTGTTGCAGTTTTCATGACAAACCCTGATTTTAGTGAAAACGACATCTTCAGCGCACCAAACAGAAAAGACGCACTCGAGTTAGTTTTAATCGGTACAACAGCTGGCACAGGCAGCGAAGTTGGCGCAGTTGCCGTGCTTACAGACGAAGTTTCAGGCAGAAAAAAGAGCATAAACTACACTGACTGCATTGCAAAATTAGCATTTGCAGATTTTAAATACACTAAGGCACTCCCATATGATTTCACAGTGTCAACAGCGCTCGATGCACTTTCACACACAGTTGAAGGCTATCTTTCAAAAAGAAGCACAAGTATAGCAGAACTTTTCGCTGAAAAAGCTGTAGTGCTTATTTGGGAGGGGCTACAGTACCTCAAAAACAATAAGACTTTGCCAACAGATGAAATCCGTGAAAAACTCTTTTACGGCTCACTTTACGCAGGCATCACCCTAAGTTATTGCGGCACAGGCTTCCCACACCCTCTAGGCTATATTTTCACAGAAAACAAAGGTATTGCCCACGGAAAAGCTTGCACAGCGTTCATGAGCGATTTTGTTGAGCGTGCAGCAGAGTTTGAAACTGAAAAACTCGCAAAAATTTTAAGCTTAATTGGCGAAACTCAAGAGAGTTTTCTCGCTGATGTTGAGCTTTTAACCGATCTTAATGATGTGAAATTCACAAAAGAAGAATTAGATGTTATCTTCACTCGCTTTGACGAAGTGATTCCAGCAAACTTTGGATTTTCTCCAGGCGGTTTCACAGTTCAAATGGCAAGAGAAATTTTCGATAGAAAATTTTTAGTTAAATAAGATGATTTGGCTTATCTAAAATAAAAAGAGCGTAAGTTTCTAACTTTGAAACTTACGCTCTTTGTGTTTTGATTAAATTTTTTAAACGTTTTGAGTGAGTTTTTCGCTGCCTATTTTTTCGAGCTTTTTATATGACACCATTCCCAAAATAAGGAAGAAAGCAATGAAAGCATGAACGATAACATCAACGAGCATATCAACATGAAATGGCTCAAAATAGTTTGTTACTATGCAAAAAATTTCAAGGGCAAAATCAAACACAAATAAGGCAAAGCCAAAATATGTCCATTTGAAATTTTTGCAGCTAAGCACATAACAAAGTGCAAAAAGTGCGTTATAAACCACGATAATCGCCAGCGCTAATGGCAGTGAAAGACCTTCTTTATATCCCTCGAAATAGCCAGTATGTTTTAGCAAAAATTCGCTGAAAAATGATGCGAAATAATAATTCAAATCGCCTGCAATAAAACATCTAATAACATATATTAGTGTTAAAATTGGAAACACCACAAAAGTGCCGTAGCTTGATTTTATGTTAGACTCTAGTTTTTTAACTTGTTTACTTTTTTCCATGAACTCACCTCGAAAAATTCAAAATACTTTCTAATTTGAAATATTGTACCACAATAAGTGGTGAAATTCAACTGCTTTTTGAAAAACAAATATTAAAACTCGAATTATTATGTCAAAAAATCATAAAATTTTGCGTGAAGTATACTTTTATATAAGCATTTCAATAAATATGTATTTTTTCGAAAAAATATTGCAAAATAAGTTTGATTTTTCCATAAATTTGTGTTAATATAATATAAATGGGCTCTGTTGGCGGTACATTTTTTTGCTTTGCAAAAAAAGCTGTACCCCCAAACGATTTTGGTTATCAAAAATCAGGTTGAAATTTTCTTGTGTACGAGAAAGGAAAATAAATGAAAGACGAATTTTTAATAAAGATTGTCACAATTCAAGACGTTGAGGGCGAAAGAGAAATTCTTGAAATGACAACTCAAGCAACATTAAATGGCGAAAATGATGATTACTCTTTAACTTATGTTGATGAAACAGGCGATTTAGCTGGTTGCCAAACCACTCTTAGAGTGCAAAACGGAAACTGCGTCACAATTAGACGTGAGGGCAGCTATAATTCACACATGATTGTTGAGAAAAATGTTCGCCACATCTCACTTCATGACACTCCATATGGCTCATTTGCCTTGGGAATTAGCGCAAAAAATATCGAATCAAAAATTAACAACGGCAAAGGCTCACTTAAATTTAAATATGCAACAGACGTGGATATGCGCCCTATGGGTGAAATCGAGTTTAATATAACTTTAGATAAAAGATTATCAAATCACATAAATTGAGAGGACAAAACAAAGTATGTCAATAACAGTAACAACAGCAAAAAATCAAATTACGACAATCACTATCGCAGCAATTAAAAAAGCTATTAGCGAAAATATATTAAAAGATGCACAGTTTAATGATTTTGGTATCGAAGTGCCAAATGATAGAAAATTCGGAGATTTTTCAACAAATGCAGCAATGGTTAATGCAAAAGCATTTTCAATGCCACCAAGAAAAATTGCCGAAGCAATCACTTCAAACATGGAATTAACTGATAGCTATTTCGAAAAAGTTGAAATCGCAGGCCCTGGGTTTATCAATCTTTTCTTATCAGATAAATATTATGCTGACATCTTGCTTGAAATTGAAGAAGCTGGTGATAGTTATGGTAGATCAAGCTATGGCGAAAACAAAAAAATAAACGTTGAATTTGTTTCAGCAAATCCAACAGGTCCAATGCATATTGGTAACGCAAGAGGTGGCGCACTCGGTGACTGCCTTGCAGCTGTTTTAGATTGGGCTGGTTATGACGTTTCTCGTGAGTTTTACATCAACGACGCAGGCAATCAAATTGATAAGTTTGCACTTTCACTTGATGTACGCTATAAGCAAATTCATTTAGGCGAAGAAAATGTGCCACTTCCAGAAGATAGTTATCACGGCATGGACATCATGCAAAGAGCTCAAGAGTTCAATGAAATTCATGGCGACAGTTTCATGAACAAGAGCGAAGAAGAAAGAAGAGCAGCTTTAGTTGAATATAGCTTGCCTTTAAATATTCAAGGCATGAAAGATGCAATGGAAAAATATCGTATACATTATGACACATGGTTTCATGAACTTGATATGCATAATGGCGGCGAACTAAAAGAAACCATTGACATTTTGACAAAAAATGGTTATACTTATAGTAAAGATGGTGCTTTGTGGTATAAAAACATTGAAATTCAAACTGAAATCTTAAAAGAGCAAGGAAAAACCGATGAATACATCGAAAAACTTGAGCTTAAAGATGATGTTTTAATCAGAGCAAATTCTAATCCAACTTATTTTGCAGCAGATATTGCTTATCACAGAAACAAACTTGAAAAAAGAGGTTTTGATAAAGCGATTGACGTTTGGGGCGCAGATCATCATGGTCACGTTGCAAGAATGAAAGGCGCAATGAGAGCCTTAGGTCTTGACGAAAACCGTTTTGACGTGCTGCTCATGCAATTTGTTCGCCTTGTTAGAGATGGCGAAATCGTGAGAATGTCTAAACGTACTGGTAAAGCTATCACTTTAGTTGATATGCTTGACGAAATTCCAATAGATGCAGTTCGCTTCATTTTCAACATGAGAGAACCTGGTTCACTCATGGATTTTGATTTAGACTTAGCGGTTGAAAAATCATCTCAAAATCCTGTGTACTATTGTCAATATGCCTATGCTAGAATTTGCAGCATCTTAACAAAAATTGAAGCTGAGGGCAAGGTTATACGTACACCAAGAGAAAAAGAGTTAGAAAAATTAACAGCTCCAGAAGAAAGAGAACTTATTCGATATCTTTCAACCCTTAGCGAAGTTGTTGTTAACGCAGCTAAAAATTATGACCCAGCAAAAGTCACTCATTACATCATTGAACTTGCAACACTTTTTCACAAGTATTATAATAACTGCAGAATTAGCGTTGAAGATGACTCACTCATGCAAGCAAGATTGTTTTTATGCTCATGCGTTAAAAACACAATGAAAAATATCTTCATAATGTTAAAAGTTGATGCACCTGAGAGAATGTAAACTAGGTTTTTTGACAATACTAAGCATAAATAAGTTATTAAAAGCGTAAAAAATTAGCTTAATTTAACTGGTTTTTAAGTTTAGCTGTCACAATATATATAAAGCTGACAAAAATTAAATTAAATTATATTTTTATATAATGGAAAAGAGGAAATAAAATGAGCGCAGAAAAGATTTTAGTAGTTGATGATGACCTTAACATTTGCGAATTGTTAAGATTATACCTTGAAAAGGAAGGCTATCATGTAATCATTGCAAACGATGGCGCATCAGCAGTAACAATGTATCAAGAGGAAAGTCCTTCACTTATCCTTCTCGATGTTATGCTTCCAAGACTCGATGGCTGGCAAGTATGCCGTGAAATCAGAAAATTCTCAGAAGTGCCTATCATCATGCTCACAGCTAAAGGTGAAGTTTTCGACCGTGTTTTAGGTCTTGAACTCGGCGCTGATGATTATGTTATCAAACCTTTCGATACAAAAGAAATCGTTGCAAGAATTAAAGCAGTTTTAAGAAGAACTGCAACTTCTGTTAGCGATGAAATTAAAGAAGTACATTACGACAAACTTTCAATCAACCTCACTAACTACGTTTTAAAAGTAAACGGTGAGCAAGTTGACACACCTCCAAAAGAAATGGAACTCATCTTCCATCTCGCAAAAAATCCAAACAGAGTTTTCACAAGAGATCAACTTCTTGATGAAGTTTGGGGCTTTGATTACTATGGCGATTCAAGAACAGTTGATGTTCATGTTAAACGTCTTCGTGAAAAACTTGAAGGTGCATCAGACAAATGGGAACTTCGCACAGTTTGGGGCGTAGGTTACAAGTTTGAAACAAAGGAATAATTAATAAGATCGCCTGATAAGTGTTTTAATAACTCTAATCAGGCGTTTTTTGCGTTGAACGAACTGTATGGAGGAAAAAATGGAGAATAATGAAACCAAAAAAAAGAAAGAGAAGCGTGACAAAAAAATGCGTTTATCGCTTTTTAAAAGATATTACTTAACAGCTGTTTCGGTGGTGTTTTTTTGCTTTTTAGTTTTAGGAACAACCATGATGGTTTTCATTGCAAGTCAGTGGTGGACGGATAAGGTTGACCAGCTTAAAATGAATGTCGATAATATCGCAGTGGCAGTTTTGGAAATTAACGACGATGCAGAAATTTTTGATGTTTATACTGACACTGAAAAAAGTGAAGTCATCGGCACAGTGCTTGATATCACAGCTCAAGCAACAGAATCAGATTATTATATCACAGACACTGATGGAAATGTCGTGATTTGTCATGACATGGTTCGTGATGATGATAAAAGTTATTGCAGTGTGCATAGTTCTTATGTCATTCCAGAGCAATACATGAGCCTAGGGCTAAAAACAGGTTTTGCAGATTACACGACTGACGAATTTTTCGGTTTAGGTAAGTTTGTTGTTGCAACCCCAGTTGTTTATGACGGCGAAACAGTTTGCGTTGTTTTTGCAGTCGAAGATGCCTTGAGTGGTCTTTTGCCATATATTGCAAGCGTTTCGAAAACTTTGGTGCTTTCGGGCATGATTGTTTGCGTACTTGTGTTCTTCGCACTTTATTTCGTGCTTAAGAGTATCACTAAACCTCTTAGTGAAATGCAAGAAGTTACAGTGTATTTAGCACGAGGCGATTTTAGCAAGCGTGCTAAGGAAGACTATAAAAAAGGCGATATGAACAGGTTTGCCAAAGCACTAAACAAGATGGCGGACGCTCTGGAAATAGATAATGAATCCAAAAAGAGTTTTGTCGCCAACGTTTCGCACGAGCTTAAAACTCCAATGACGTCAATCGGTGGCTTTATCGATGGCATCTTAGATGGCACGATTCCTCAAGAGCAAGAAAGGCATTATTTAGAAAAAGTTTCTAAAGAAGTTAAGCGACTCGCTCGAATTGTTGTGGCTATGCTCAACCTTTCAAAAATTGAGGCTGGCGAAATCGGTCTTAGTCCATCAAATTATGAAATCAAAGACCAACTATTTTCAACATTACTTCTTTTTGAAAGAAGTATAGAAGATAAGCATATCGAAATTGCTGGATTTGAAGATATGGAAAATATCAAAGTGACAGCTGATAAAGACTTAATCGGTCAAGTTGTTCAAAATCTCATGGATAATGCGGTTAAATTCACCCCAGAAAATGGAACAATAACAATTTTAGCTGCACAAGAAAATGGAAGAACTAAGGTAACAATCAGAAATTCAGGTGCAGGCATTGCAATTGATGAAGTTTCTCGTGTGTTTGAAAGATTTTATAAAGTTGATAAATCAAGAAGCTTTGACGTTAAAGGCGTAGGTCTTGGGCTTTACATTTGTAAAACCATCATCAATATGCACGATGGCGAAATTTCAGCAAATAGCGTTCCAGAGCAGTACACTGAATTTTCATTTGAAATTCCTGAATTAATATGAGTTAAATCAGTTTGGCAAGATTTAAAAATAAAAAAATTATAATTTAAACTTCGTTTTAGTAACAAGTGTTATCTTATATTTATTCAAATTATGAATAATAAATTAAACTAATTATTCGATATGCAGAAAAGAGGTTTTACAATATGTCAGATAATGAACTTTTTGAAAACGGCTTCACTGATAAGCCAATTCAAGACACAACCCCAAAAGAGAGTTATTCTTTTTCGAGCGAAGAGATAATTCAAGATGCACCAGCTCCAGTAGCTGAAAAACCAGTTGAGCCAACATTCACAGCTGAGCCAGTACAAGAGCCAGCACAGCCAACATTCGCAACTGAGCCAGTACAAGAGCCAGCACAG
>JAWXUR010000045.1:0-15670 GCA_044426265.1 Clostridia bacterium | reverse complement strand
AACCAACTGAACTACCGGGCCATGTGGTGGGAACAACAGGGCTCGAACCTGTGACCCTCTGCTTGTAAGGCAGATGCTCTCCCAGCTGAGCTATGCTCCCACATCTTGTGTGTCGCTTGCTGGTATCTCTTAGCGACTTGTATAATATACACTATATCGGCTAAAATGTCAATAGTTTTTCGAAACTTTTTTTATTTTTTTCGAGTTTTTTTATTTTCGACAATTTCCTCTATATTGCGTGATAGATTGGAAATAAGCAGATTATTAATGTGAAATTGGGAAGTGGATTTTTTTTGCGGTAAACCGCAAAAAAAATGTACCATCAAAAAAACAAAGCACTCGAAAGCACTTTGTTTTAAAATTATTAAATAAAACCTAAAACTCCATAAAACACAGCTGAAACAATCATTCCAGCAATAAAAACACCCAAAGCGATAACTGGCATTGAATGCTTAATTCTAATATCACATAAATCAGCAATTAAAGCTCCTGTCCATGCTCCAGTTCCTGGAAGTGGTGTTGCAACAAAAATTAGAAGCCCAAGCAAGCGGTACTTTCTGACTTTATCACCTTTTCTAATTGATCTAGCTTCGAGTTTAGTGATAATTTTTTCAACTTTGCTTATTTTCTTTAAATAGAAAAATATCTTCCTTATAAAAAGCAGTATAAATGGTATAGGCAGCATATTGCCCACGTAGCAAATAACAAACGCTTTAATAAATTCAATATCCATAAGTCTTGCTGCTATTAAACCTCCACGAAGTTCGAGAATCGGAAACATAGAAGTTATAAATACTATTAATTCTGGTGAAATTTTGCCTTCAAAGAATTCTACTAAAAATTGCGCTAAAGTTTCTGACATATTAAATCCTCATATATTATTATCTATAATGTATTGTCTTGCTTTTTTTATAATTTGTTTGTCGTTTTGATAAAACAAAACATAAAAAGCCTTTTCGTACGAGAACCAACCACAAGCGTCAATTTCTTCAACTTGCATAACATAGTTTGAATCAGTTGTTTCTCCAAGAAAAATCGAAACTTTCTTTTCAATTTTCCCTTTAATCATATAATCAGATTTTTCTTCGAAATCTGGCAAAATATTAATGTGTAAGCCAGTTTCTTCCTCTACTTCTCTAATTGCAGTTTGCTCGCAACTTTCCCCTTGCTCTATGTGACCTTTTGCAAAGCCCCAATGAGCGCTTCTCTTGTTTTTAATGAGCAGAAATTTCTTTTTATTGTTTTCGTTTTTGAAAACAACTGCTCCACAAGAACTTTCATAAAAACATTCGATTCTATATTTATTTTTCCCCTCCGCAAATTCAATTGCAGGCTTAATGTCATTGATTATGTAGCGAGTATTTTTTGGAGCTACTACTAAATAAACCCCTTTGCCAATACTTCGTCTAATAATTGCAATTACACGACCATCAAAATTTTTCACAGGATGAGAAATCCCCATGATATAGACACCTTGAACATAGAATTTTTGAAAAGCCTCGTTTTCAATTACTCCGTAATTTAGTTTATACCTAAATCCATGGCGTTTATTAAAGGAATGAATCGGAAATGTTACACGTACTTTTACGAATTTCCCTAACATATTTATCCCCTTTTTTCACAAAATGCAACCTTTTTTATAAGTTTGATTATAGTGATTCAATCAACTTCAAGTTGCATATCAAATATACCTTACCATTATACTACTTTTTCAAAAAAATTCAATACATTTTTTGATTTTTATAATTTATTAATAATATAGATTAATTTTAGAAACAAAATCGATAATTCTTTACAAATTCAACAATATTACGTTGTTGTCTTTTTTCTCAACTAATGTTATAATACTAAAGATTGAATTATAGAAGGTTGGTTTTAATTGAAAACATTATATTTAACAGATTTAGATGGTACATTTTTAAATGAAAAAGCTGAGGTTTCGCCAAAGTCTGCAACTATTATTAATCATCTGATTGATAACGGCTGTCTTTTTTCAGTTGCAACAGCCAGAACTTTTGCAACCGTTATGAAAAAGTTTGAAGGTGTCAATCTTAATATACCATTAGTTTTTATGAATGGCGTGTTGATTTTTGATCCAGTGAAATATAAACCACTAAAAGTACATAAAATTGAAAAAGCAGCCGCAGATGAAGTTTTGCAAATTTTTAATGAGCAAGACGCAACTCCAATGCTATATTTTGAAAATGATGGACTTTTAACAATTAAACACAACACTAAAGATAAAAACTCACTTCAAAACGAGTATTTAGATGATAGGAAAAACTTGATTGGTAAAACGCTAATTAAAACTGACGATGTTGTGGTTAGTGAAAATGATAACTTGATTTACATTGTTAGCATCGATACTTTTGAAAACTCAAGCCCAATTCATCAAAAGGTTAAGTCAAACCCCAATGTTTCATGCACTTATTATTGTGACAACTATACTAATTCGTATTTTCTTGAAACAATTTGCAAGGGTGTGTCTAAGGCTTCTGGTGCATTGATGGTTAAAGAAATTTTGGGCGTTGATAAAATTGTTGCTTTTGGCGACAATTTAAATGATTTACCAATTTTTAAAATTGCTGACGAGTGCTACGCTGTAAGCAATGCTTGTGACGAGCTTAAAGATGTGGCAACTGCGGTTATCGGATCAAACGTGGACGACAGTGTGGCTGAATTTTTGCTTGAAAGATTTGAAAATGGCAAGCTTTAAGGAGAAATAATATGGGCGATTTATATAAACAATATTGTAAAACATATAACGATGAGAAAAAAGACTTTGACGAGTTTTTTGAAATACTTGAGGGAATTTACGATAGTGAAGAAGTTCAAGGCTTAGCTGTATATCCTCATCATCGGGATATTGACCGTCTGCAGCACGTTTTTAGTGTGACTTACTTGACGTACTATCTAAGTAAAAAGTTTAAATTAGATTATAAATCTGCGACAAGAGCCGCTTGTATGCATGATTTGTTTTATTATGATTGGTATGACGGAAAAACTGGCAAATGGCATAATATGCATGGGTTTAAGCATCCTTATTTTGCATATCTAAATGCAAAAGAGCTTTATCCCGAATTGAATAAAATAGAATGTGATGCCATAAAAAAACACATGTGGCCTCTCACTCCGGCACTTCCGAAGTACAAAGAAAGTTTTGTGGTTTCTTTGTCAGATAAATACTGTGCTACGAGAGAATTTTTATATAGTAGCAGCAAAAAATATAAAACTAGGTTTTTAAATGACGTTAAGGAGGTCAATTAATTTGGAACAAATAACAAAATACATATTGTTGTTTTTCTTTTATAGTATAGTAGGTTGGATGGTTGAAAGTCTTTACTGCTCTATTGGCGAAAAGAAACTCATCAATCGTGGTTTTTTAACAGGTCCGCTGTGCCCAATTTATGGTAGCGGTGCTCTTATAATGATTGTATTTTTGTATAATCCGTTTAGAGAACAGCCGCTTTATATTTTCCTATTAGGTATGTTTTTGTGTGACATTCTTGAATATGCCACAAGCTACATAATGGAAAAACTTTTTGGGGCAAGATGGTGGGATTACACCTATGAATTTATGAATATTAAGGGCAGAATTTGCCTTAAACATTCAATGTACTGGGGCGTTGCTGGTGTTGGATTTGTTAATCTAATTCACCCGTCAGTTGATGCGCTTTATGAAAGCATCGATGTTGCGTACATTGATTATATCTTAATTGCAGTCTTAGCTGTTTTCGCTTTAGATGTTGCAAATGCAACTAGAAAAGCTCTTGATATTAGAAAACTTCAATTGCAATTAAACACTTTGATTGATAAACTTTCAACTAATATTGCAACTGTTAAAATAGCAATCGAAGATAAATATGTTGATATTCAAAATAATTTGCTTAAGCAATCAGATAAATTATATGGTGTCAGCAGTGAATTGAGTGATCAAATTCAAGATATATTTAAACAGTTTGAAAAAAGCACCGAAAAGAAAGACAAAGAAAAGAAAAATAAATTATATAATAGATTATTTTATAATAACCCTCGATTTGAAAGCAGAACACGTAAACAAGTTGAAAAGCTTAAAGAGTTAAGGGATGAAATTAGAACTAATATTTTTGAAAAGGATGAAATGCAATAAGACTTCACTTATTGCTGGTAAAATTTAAATTATGAAAAAGATTGATAGTAGAATTAGAAGAACATATGCAAACCTCACAAAGGCTCTTTATGCCTTACTTCAAGAAAATAACTTTGAAAATCTCACAGTTTCTCAAATTTGCGAAGAAGCTGGAGTTCACAGAGCAACTTTTTACAAACACTTCGTTGATAAATATGCTTTTTTAAGATTTTATTTCGAATATAAACTTGAAAACATTTACACAGACAAAATCGTCACTATCAATGATAGTGACGACGTGTTGAAAGCTCGCTGCATGGCTTTAATGGAAAACATGCTTATTTTTGTTGATGATAACCTCGCTGTTTTTGCCGCTTGCATCGATAATAAAGCTTCAATTGCTTTCACAACAACAGTTGTTGATGTTTTTTCAAACTTCATTGCTGAAAAAATCAGTGCTTATTGCGAAGTTAAAGATTATAAAGTTGACATGGTGGCAAATTATTATGCTGCTGCTGTTGTTGGACTTTATAGCTGGTGGTTTAATAACACTGAAGTTTGCTCAAAAGAAGAACTCAGAGGATTTTACGAAATTAAAGTTAATGAAATGTGCTCATATTTCAAAACTTACATTTTTTAATTTAGTTATCGTAGCCATCTAAGAAGTTATATTTTTCGCCATACTTTTTATAGCCGATAACAGTTTCTAAGTTGACGTTATGCACACTTTTAAAAATATTCATATCTATATTGGAGTTGATTTTTCTAAAACGAGAAATCAGCTCCTTCATTTCTTTACGCTTAGATATTGACTCGTGGGAATTTTCATCACTTCCCTCTTGATGTGTCATCTCGGTAAATCTGCAAGCACATTGCAAAAATGATAAGTCGTTATAATTCACCCATGCTTTGATGTCGCTTTCTTTGACCATATAAAGTGGGCGAATTAACTCCATACCCTCAAAATTTGTGCTGTGAAGTTTTGGCATCATTGTTTTAACTTCTGCTCCGTAAATCATGCTAAGCAGGATTGTTTCGATAACATCGTCAAAATGGTGACCTAAGGCAATTTTGTTGCAGCCTAAACTCTTTGCATTTTTATATAGATGACCTCTTCTCATTCTTGCGCAAAGATAGCAAGGTGAGCCGTCAACTTCAACCACATAATCAAAAATTTCAGCATCAAAGATGTGAATTGGTACGTTTAAAATTTCTGCGTTTTGCTTGATTTTTTCCATGTTTGCTTTTGAGTACCCAGGGTTTAAAACTAAAAACTCGAGTTCAAACGGAAAATCACTATGTTTTTGAAGTTGCTGCATACATTTTGCGAGCAGCATCGAATCTTTACCGCCTGAAATGCAGACGGCAATTTTATCGTTTGGTTTAATAAGTTCATATTCGTTTATACCTGCAATGAATCTTTTCCAGATTGTTTTGCGGTATTTTTTTATTATACTTCTTTCAATTTCTACGTGTCTTTCCATATATTATACCTAACCTTATTTATTAACTTTTTTAGTATACGTTGTTTTTTGTGATATGTCAATTAAAATTAGTTTAATTTTTCAAAGTGTTTAATAATTGGGCAAGGGTGAGCATAAAATTTAATTGAGAAAGCAAAATTAGAAATAACAAAACAAGCAAAATTTTACTCAATTTTTTCAAAAAATTGCGGTTTCTTAAGGCAGAGCCTTAAGGCGCTCGCCGCAGCGAGCGCAACACTCCTAATCGTCAAAAAAATCAGGAGGATAGTCAAAAAAACTGTCCCTCGGACAGCTTTTTTGACGTAAGGAACCCTATTAAGGGGTTCCTTGATTTTGCCAAAGGCAAAACAAAGCAATCTAGCCACCAGAAAAAACTATAAAACAAACGCACAAGTTATCTAATATGTATATTTTGGCGGAAAACCGCCAAAATTGTACCAAACACAACAAAAAGCGACTGAGTTTCCCCAGCCACTTTTTATTGTGCTTTTAATTAAATTATGCTTCTTCAGCGATTTCTGGTTCAGCTTCTGTTTCAGGCTCTACGGCTGCTGAAGTTCTTTCAACTGTTTCTTCTTCAGTTGCTACTTCTTCTTTAGCTACTGCTGGCTCTTCAACTGTTTCTTCTTTAACTGGCTCTGTCACTGCGATGTCGCAATTGTTAAGGCAGTTATCGAAAAGTGCGAGTTTTGATTGAAGAATGATTTCAAGTTTTGTGATTGAATTAACCATTGATTCAACTGATTTATTGGCTGCAAGAAGCTCTGTTGTTGTGATTTCTTTATCTGCAACAACTCTTTGAATTTTTTCGCCCTCTGCATTCAAGATGTGAGAAAGAGCGGTTTGCTCGAGTGCAACTGATTGCACAATATCGGTCACTGATTGATCTCTAGTTACGTCACTGCCGACGATTACTGGCATACCCATAATAAAATCTCTCCTAAGTTTTGTTTAATTTGCACTCGTGATGAGTACATAATTCATTATATGAACTTTGTGAGCAGTGGTTACAAAATTGAAGGAGGAAACTTCATGCAAATGGATTTTAAGGATTGCTGCGTTGACATTCACGAAGCAAAAAGATGCTGTGATGATGATTTTTTTCGTACCGCTCAGCCTTTGCCGCTTGATGAAAATTGCGGTTATACTAAGGATTATGTGCAAACCTGTGCGATGATAATCGAGTCAATTGCGAGGGAGCAAACTGCGATTTCTTATATACTTAAAAGTGAGAGTTTGAAAATTGAAAAGGCGGTTGAATTGAGCGTTGATGTTTGCGATTTGATGAAACTTAGTGAAAAAAGTAACAGTTTGATTTCTAGTGTTACTGCGCTTGAGCAGACTTTATTGATGAAATTGGAGATGGCTAAGAATTTAATTGAGGGTGAGATTAATAATAAGCATTGTTGATTTTAAGAAATTTAGATTTTATATAGAGATGTTTTTCATGGCTTTTTCTTTGCAATTCAAAACAACACAGAAAGCTGTCGCTGTCTGTGTTGTTTTTTTGGCTGATGAAACAGTCCGTAAAAATCGCTTCGCTTTTTTACTACTAACGCAAATGCGATATCGTTTTGCTTTTACATTGCTGTTTAAGGTAACGATACCGCATTTAGTTAAGTTGTTATATTTTTTAGGAATCGCATTTGCTTTGCTTTAATTTTTTTCTTTATTTTTGAATTGCTGGGGGTTTCGCTTGTTGCGACAAGCGACTTAAGGCTCTGCCTTAAGAATCTGCAATTTTTCGTGAAAAATTGAGTAAAGCTTTGCTTGCTTTGTTTACTTTTTGACTTTGCTTTTTTTCACTCGTATTTCTTTCTCAAATCATCAAGATAAACAGGAGCGCTATCATTAACTCGTGATTCCTCAGCTGCAAAAGCTATCAAATGACTCTCAACAGATTTAGAAATATCAGTTTTAAGCGAATCATTAGCAAGCCCAACAACCATCTTCTCATCACCGCCACCATGAGCATCAATACCTCGAGGTGTCTTTACTCTCTTAGCTTTCTTACCATAAATCTTAAGCATAACCTTACTATTTTCCATATCACACACAAGTTCACCTAATGATCCTCTAACACGAGTTTCACGGCTACAAGGTGCTGAAAAAGCTGTCATAGTAAGCGTTGAATTAATTCCATTTTCAAAAAGCATTGTTGTCACTTGATAGTCAACCACGTTATTGTCGCAATGGAAAACACACTTTCCAAACTTTTCAGTTTTAAGCGCTTCATAAAGTTTAGGGATAGTTACAATAGTATCAGCCATCAAACGAGATTGAGGCCAAATGTTTCTATATGATGATTTTGGTTTGCCTTTTAATGGGTCTATATAAAGCTTTTCACAGTCATAAGGGCAATCTTTTTTCACCTTACAGCCACCTAAGCAATATTCGGTTGAGCCTTTTGGTGCATTATCTTTATTGAAGAAATTCAGCTGACCTTGGCTTGTAACTCTAACGCATTTGCTATCAGCGAGATAAACCGCTAAATCCAAATCGTGGCAACATTTTGCCATAATCATTGGGTTACTTTCTTCTTTATTGTTCCAGTCACCACGCACAAAAGAGTGAGCTTGATGCCAATAAGCAACGTTTTCGACTTGGTCGATAGCGATGATTTTGCCAAGCACTCCGCTATCAATCACCTCTTTGATTTTTTCATAATAAGCCGAATAACGAAGAACGTGACACACAGCAACTTTAAGATTTTTTTCTTTAGCTTTTTTCTCAATTGCGAGGCAATCCTCAGCTGTGCAAGCGATTGGTTTTTCTAAAAGCAAATGATAACCAGCATCAAGCGCCTTAATTGCGTGCTCGATATGGTCTTTATCTTGTGTGCAAACGAAGAGCCAATCTGCGAGCTTATCATTCTTAATGAACTCGTCAAGGCTTGAATACACCCTATCTTCTGGATATTTGAGGGTGTTTTTGGCGTACTCAACTCGCTCTGGCGAGTTGTCAATGATGCCCACAACTTCATATTTATCCTTATGCTTTGTGCAAAGACGATTATAAATCGCACCACGTCCGCCGTAACCTAAAATTGCTACCTTTTTCATGTTGTTACTCCTAACTTAAAATCAAATCTATTTAATTAAGTCTTTTATGACTTCCCCAGCAATAATCAAACCCACCACAGATGGTACGAAAGAAACACTGCCTGGCGTGACTCTTTTACTTGTTATTTCTTCACTTATTTGTGGCTTAATAGGCAATTCTTTAGAATAAACTACTTTGAGTTTTTTTATGCCACGTCTTTTTAGTTCGTATCTCATCACTTTTGCAAGTGGACAAACTGAAGTTTTATAAATATCACTAACTTCAAAGGCGGTTGGGTCGAGTTTATTGCCAGCGCCCATTGAACAAATGATTTTTGCCCCTTCTTTTTGTGCTTTTTCCACTAGTGAAATCTTGCCACTAACCGTGTCAATCGCATCTATTATATAATCATATTTTGAAAAATCAAATTCGTCTGATGTTTCAGGCAAATAAAATGTATCAAAACAATTGATTTTGACTTCTGGATTTATGCTCATTGCTCTTTGCTTTGCAACTTCAACTTTAGACTTTCCAACAGTGTCAACAGTTGCGATTATTTGGCGATTTAAGTTTGTTATTGACACTGTGTCATTATCAATTAAATCTATAGTGCCAATTCCACTTCTAACTAAAGCTTCAAGTGCATAACCACCAACTCCGCCAACTCCAAAAATTGCAACATGAGCCTGCGATAATTTTTGCATTGCATCATCGCCCAAAAGCAGCTGCGTGCGAGAAAATTTATCTATCATTATTACGCCTTGCCATTTCATTTTTACTTATGTTTAACAGCAATTATGAATTGAACTCGCCTTTCATTTGTTTTCATTTATCTTTAATTTACTTATCTTTTTTTGATGGTACGCCCACAAAAATGAAGATGATTGCCACAACTAAACTTGCTATAAAAGTAGCGAGAGAAAGAAGATGAGTCGCAAAATACTCGAACATCAACTTGAAAGCTGATGGCTGAAATAGTATCACCAAACCAATGGCAACAGCAAAAACAGCTGCAACCAAAACGGCTGCAGCGGCTGTGTCTTTTGCGATTTTTGCAAGTGGCTTAAACTCAGTTGTAACAAGGTTCACTGTGCTTTCAATTGCGGTGTTAACAAACTCTAGGCTGATAACTAGGGCGCTTGTAAGCAGCAAAATTGCAAGTTCAACCTTGCTTATAACAAACCAATCTGTTAAAGTGAGAAAGCTCATCATGTACACAAGACAAGTTAAATGCACTCTGACATTTCTTTCTTTGCGCACTGTGTAAATTATTCCTTCAAAAGCAAACTTGAAGCTTTTGAGAAAACTTATTAATTGTTTCATATCAAACCTCTAATTTACTTTTTTTATGTAAAACAAAAGTTGATATTATTCAGTTGTGTAGTAGCTTCCACTTCTAACGAGTCCGAGTTGAGTTAAAACAGTTTCTTCTCTTTCTCTCATGCGAACGAGTTCAAGACCGCCATCTTCATGGTCGTAGCCTAAAAGATGAAGCATTGAGTGAACTGTTAAAAAGCCAATTTCTCTGTCGAATGTGTGGCCGTACAAATCAGCTTGAGCTATTGCGTGTTCAATTGAAATAACAATGTCGCCCAAAACGCAAGCACCAGTGTCTTGATTAACGTCATATTCTCCATCAATGCCGAGTGGAAATGATAAGACATCTGTCGACTTATCAATATTTCTATACTCTTTGTTGAGCGCTTGAATAGCATCATCATCAACAATTGTTACGCTGATTTCTGCTGAGCCCTTAAAATCCTCGTTGACGAGAACAGCGTTGCAACATCTACGAATAAGCATACGTACGCCAGTTGGGATTTTGATCACGCTTTGATCGTTTGTGATAATTACTTTAATTTTATCTTTCATAGTTTTTTTTCGTCTCCTCAAATTTTTCGTAAGCTTTTATGATATCTTGCACAAGTTTGTGACGCACAACATCTTTATGAGTGAACTTCACAACCTTAATTCCTTGCACATTTTTAAGTATCTTTATAACATGGGTAAGACCTGAATCTTTACCTGTTGGCAAGTCAATTTGTGTTATATCGCCAGTGATAACCATTTTCGAGTTAAAACCGAGCCTTGTTAAAAACATTTTCATTTGCTCTTTAGTGGTGTTTTGAGCTTCATCAAGAATAATGAAACTATCATCGAGGGTTCGCCCTCTCATATATGCAAGCGGTGCAACTTCGATTGTGCCGTTTTCTTGGTACTTTTGAAAGTTTTCTGCACCGAGAAAGTCGAAAAGTGCATCGTAAAGTGGTCTTAAATATGGATCAACTTTTTGTTGCAAGTCGCCAGGCAAAAAGCCCAACTTTTCGCCAGCTTCAACCGCTGGTCTAGTCAAAATTATCTTGCTAACTTGTTTTGTTTTAAATGCTGCTACTGCTAAAGCTACAGCCAAATAAGTTTTGCCTGTGCCAGCAGGACCAACACCAAAAACGATGGTGTTTGATTTAATTTGATCAACATAATTTTTTTGACCTAAAGTTTTAGGTTTAATTGGTCTGCCAGTTGCACTGATGCAAACGCAATCATTATGCATTTTGCTCAGCTGCTCTTCTTGCCCATCACGCACAACGCAAATGATATAGCGAAGATTTTGCTCATTGATTTGCTCACCTTTTTTTATTAAATCTAAAGCATTATCAATGACTTTGCAAACTGCTTTAACGTCAATTGCTTCACCACTCACTTTAAGCTCTCCTGCTCGTGTTGAAATATTAACGCCAAACTCTTTTTCAAGCACTTTCACATTTTCATCAAAAGCACCAAATAAGCTAACAGCCGCTTCCATGGGCTGAATTTCAATTATTTCTTCAAACAAATGTTACACCTCGTAAACTAATTTTTAGATATTTAGACTTAAAAGCCTATTATCACAATTATTTAAAATGATTATATCACATAAAAAGTGATTTGTGAATAGTTTTAGCAAAATTTTATACTTTTTTCTCAAACTTTGTGCAATTTACGTATTGATTAACTAAAAAAACACGCAATTTTCTATATTGTTAACCATTTATTTTTCATTTTAAAGATATTAGTTGGTTATTACACTAAAAAAATTCAATAATTTCATCAATTCCCATAAAGTCGATGCATTCAAATTCTGAATATACACTGATTTTATTTTCACTTATGTTAAAATCAATGTCTTCACTTAACACTGTTGTACTTTTATGCTCATCATAACATAAAAAGGTGAAGTCATGTGCCGTTTCTAACACTTGATATTTTTCATCAAATACAGCTTCACTTTTTGAGGCATACACTGTTTTTTTCATTCCAAAGGCAAGCGTAACGCCATCAAAACTTAAAAATGAATAATCATTATATTCTAAGCAATCTTCGCTATTAGAATAAAATCCAAGAGGAATTTCAAAACCTAAAATGCAAAGCGAATATATAGTAGCTTCTTCATTTAATGTTTGAGCCACGCTTGAGTAGGTGTAATCTTTATCTATAACAGTGCTGTGAAGAGCTGTTATTTTTCCGTCCGCTTGATAATAATCAAGTGAAAAATCCGAATTTTGCACTGCTCCACTGATTAAAATTTCTCCAGCTTTAACAGCGCTGCCAACAACGCAATTTTTTTCACCATTATAAACATCAACACTTAAAAGTACACCATCAAAATCTGCAACTAAATTGCTCGCTTGAGTGTAAGTTGAGTTATCTCTAAGTGGCACATAATCTCGAATTTCAATGCTTGCATAACTTCCGCTAAGATTAATTGCCATCCACGAAAGCTCGTTTGCATATTCAAATAATATTTCTCTTGTTAAAACTTCAGTGTCAACTTTTGATTTCAAACTGCCGACTCCAAAGCCAATTTCTTCGAGTGATTGCAAAACTTTTTCTGTGCTCACTGTTTGGCTTTGATCAATTTCAATGTTCCAAACAAAAAGCGAAGAAACAAAGCTAAACACAACAAAAAATATTGCGCCAATCAAAAGTCCTATTCTATGCTTATTTTTTTTTGCTATAAATGGCAAGCCATGACCTTGAATTTTACTAACATTCATGCCTGATTTTTGCGCAATTTGAGTTGTTTTTTCGTACTGATTAAGGCTCACAAATGCATGGATAGTTTTATCTTTATTTGTTAAACTCCAAAGATTGATTTTTTCAACAGTGCATAAATTTATGAATCTTTCACTAAATCCGCCTTTAGCTTTAAACTCAATATAACCAAAGAAAAACCTCATTATTCCAACAAATGACATATAACACCTCTTAGCCTAAAAATTCAAAATTAATTATGTCGCCAGAAACCTCAATTTGATCTAAATTCAGCGCTTTAATGCTTAAGTTTTCACCAACAAATTTAACAACTAATTTTCCGCAATTAATTCTAACACTGCTTTCATTATATTCTAAAACGCCTTTACACCCTTGAATTAATGCTTGCTTGTTTGCGAAAAAAGTTATGTTTGGGCTAAGAAGTTCAGTTGATGTAGCCATACAAGTGATATCTGATAGTTTATCTTTAATATTCATAATAATTAGTTCAGTCCTTTCAAGACGCTTGAGCCAAATAAACACTGTTGTGATTTTTTTATTGGCTATGTATTTGAATTTTATGTGATTTTGAGTTAATATATTCAAAGTTTATCACATAGATATATTTTGAGGTGATTTCATGAAATACATTGAAAATTTATCAGCAACTTTTAAAAGCAACAAGTTTTTATGGTTTAGATATATACCACTTAGCTTTGTTGTTTTCTTTATAGGCTTTTCTCTTTTGAAATTTCCAGCAGCATCAGCACAAGGTGTTATAAATGGCTTACAGCTTTGTTTCACAACGCTTATTCCCTCTTTATTTCCTTTTTTAATTTTATGTTCTTTTTTTGTTAATTCTGGTCTTTGTGAAAGAACTGGCAGATATTTCACAAAATTCACTAAAGTCGTTTTCAAACAGCCTGGAGTTAGTGCAAACGTGATTTTTTTATCGCTTGTTGGTGGCTATCCTGTTGGGGCGAAGTTGATTTCTCAGCTTTATGAGCAAAAACAAATTAGCCAAATTCAGGCGCAGCGTTTAATGCTTTTTTGCGTTAATGCTGGCCCTGCTTTCGTGATTAGCTCCGTTGGATATTTTATGCTAGGCTCGAAAGAAGTCGGCGTTATAATCTTCGTGTCACTTTGTTTGGCTAGTTTGATTTTGGGGGTACTATCGAGATTTTTCCTTGAGGATAGCGAAGCGGTGTACGAGAAAAAATCTGTAATTTCTTATGACCAAACAATCAGCGAAAGCCTTGTGAATGCAGTTTCTCAAAGCATTGCATCAATGGCTTCAATTTGCGCTTGGGTGGTGCTTTTTTCTTGCCTAAATGCGCTGGTGAATGTCTATGGGATTTCGGTTGAATTTTCGCAGTTTCTATCTTCTGTTTTGGAGGTTACAACTGGCTGCTTAATCGCTTCTGAGTTTATGCCGATTGCTGCTGTGGCTGGAATTATTGCTTTTGGTGGCTTTTGCGTGCATTTTCAAATCATGAGCTGCATTGTTAAAGTTAAACTCAAATATAAATATTTTATCACTGCAAGAATTATTAGCACTGGTTTATCAATGGTGATTTGTCAATATCTTTTGCAGTTTTGCAGCGTTGAAACTGACGTTTTTTCAACCGGTTCAACGCCGTCTAGCACCATTATCAGCATTTCAATTCCAGTGACAATCGGACTCATTATGATGTGCATTTTGCTTTTGCTCGGCGATAATTATAGGCTTGGAAAGCTCAAAAAAAGCTAATTAAAAAGTGGTTACCTAGTCAAAAAAACTAAGTAACCACTTTTTTTATTTGTATTTACATTTTAAGGATTTTCTAATTAATAGACTTGAAAGTGCTTTCCAATTAAATGGGATTAATGGGTATAAATAGGTATACCCTGAAATGGTTTTTGTGGTCACTATCACACTCATCACTATTAATATGCTTGCACCATAGCCCCAAACGTGAAAAAGTGCTGTGCAAATTAAGACGAAAATTCTTGAAATTTTGATTGCATATCCTAGCTCATAACTTGGCTGAGTGAAGTTCGAAATTGCCACAAAAGCCATGAACAAAACCACCTCGGACACAAATAAACCTGACTTTATCGCAAATTCACCGAGTACCAACGCCGCCACAACGCTGAACGAATTGCTTAGGGCGCTCGGCGTGTTAAGCGAGGCTAAACGCAAGATGTCGATGACAAATTCGACTATTAAAAGCTGAAAAATTATCGGCACTTCGTTCGGCTCTTTGACTTGAAAAATGTTTATCCACTCGGGCAAAACCGATTCGTAAAGCGTGATTAAATACCACGTTGGCACGAGGAAAAACGTCATCACGTACGAAAAAACTCGCACGTATCTGATGAATGTGCCTACTAGTGGCGGAAAATAAAAATCGTTGATGTCTTGGAAAAAGTCGAAAATACCTGTTGGAATTATCATTGCAGATGGTGAACCGTCGGAAAAAATGATGATGTTACCATCGTAAATGCTCGCTGCCGCTGTGTCTGGTCTTTCAGTGTAGCGTACTTTTGGAAATGGATTCCACGCCTGGTGAGGAATTAAACATTCTCGCAAACTTTCTTGACTCATGGCAAGACTTTTCACGTCAATCGAGTTAATTCGTTCAACAACTTTTTTGAGCAATTTTTTATCAACTGTGCCTTCTAAATAACAAATGACAATGTCGGTTTTTGACTGCGTTCCAATTTGATGAGATTTGAGTGTGAGGTCTGGACTTCGAATTTTTCGGCGGAGCAAGGCAGTGTTAAAAATGACAGTTTCCACAAAGCCTTCATGCGAGCCACGCAGCACCTTATCCGATTCTGGCTCTTGCACACTTCGAGCTGGATAGGTTCTTGAATCGATGATAATTGCCTTGTCGAAGCCTTCGACTATCATGCCAACTGCACCTGATAAAATAAACGTTGTGAAGGTGTCAAGATTTTCTTCAACGCTTGATTCGATATAGGTTATATAGCTATTGAGCAGTTCTTCCGCCGAGTGAATATCGCTCATCTGCTCTTTTGT
>JAWXUR010000159.1:0-2816 GCA_044426265.1 Clostridia bacterium | reverse complement strand
CATATCTATCGGTTATTTTGCTTAAAACTGCGTTGTCGTCGATCGCAATACGGCAAGTATTACTCACTCCTTCGCCTTGGTTTAAACAAAATTCCTCGATAGCTATTGTAAAGTTTTAGCTAACACAGAGCACTACAATTTGCCTATCGTAGGGACATGGCTTGCCATGTCCGCAAGCTGCCACAAAACAACAACCCCAAAATAAAACACAATAAAAACACAACCCAAAATTATTAAAAATAACCAAAAACGAAGCGGAAATTTCTACAACTTTTTTGTCGAAAATTTAACGTATCTTAGTTGACTTTTTTTTATAACAAGTGTATAATAGAAAACATAAAAGTGAGTGGTGACTCACCTTTGCAAAAAATACTAAAATTAAAATAATTTAATGGGGGAAAAACAATGGATACAAGATTTGCAATTTCAGAGTATGTAGATGCTCCTGCAGTAACAAAAAAACTTGATAAACTCATTGCACAACCAATTTACACAGTTAACCCAGATGTTCTCGCAGCATATGAGGCTGACTATTTCGATGGTAAATGCTCAAAATCAAAGGCTATGATCGAAGACGCTCAACAAATTATCCCAGGTGGCGTTCAACATAACCTTGCATTCAACCACCCATTCCCACTTGTAATCACAAAAGCAGAGGGTGCAAAACTTTATGACATCGATGGCAATGAATATTATGACTTCTTGCAAGCTGGTGGTCCAACAGTTTTAGGTTCAAACCCTCCAGAAATTCGTGATCAAGTTATTGAACTTCTCAAAACTTGTGGCCCATCAACAGGTCTTTTCCATGAATTTGAATATAAACTCGCAAAGAAAATTTCTGACAGCGTTGAAACAGTTGATATGTTTAGAATGCTCGGTTCAGGAACAGAAGCTTGTATGGTAGCAGCTCGTGTTGCTAGACTTGCAACTAAGAAAAAATACATTCTTAAAATGGGCGGAGCATATCACGGCTGGTCTGACCAATTGGGTTACGGTATCCGTGTACCAGGTTCAAAATGGACTCAAGCAAACGGCGTTCCAATGCGTTTGATGAGAGATACACAAGAATTTTTCCCAAATGATCTTCGTGACCTTGAGAAAAAACTTCGCAGAAACCAACTTTGCGGCGGTACAGCAGCAGTTTTCATTGAGCCAATCGGCCCAGAAAGCGGCACACGTCCACTCGATTTAGAATTTAACAAAGGCGTTGAAAGACTCTGCCGTAAATATGGCACACTTTTAATCTTTGATGAAGTTGTAACAGGTTTCAGAATCGGCATGGCTGGTGCACAAGGTTATTTCGGTGTTGAACCAGACCTCACAATCTTCGGTAAAGTTATCGCTGGTGGTTATCCAGGTGCTGGCGGCATCGGTGGTAAAAGAGAATATATGAGATATCTCGGCGCTGGTATCGGTGGCGCAGCAAAAGTTAAAAAAGCTCTTTGCGGCGGTACAATGGCAGCAGCTCCAATCAGCTGTGTTGCTGGTTATTATGCTCTTGAAGAAATCGAAAAACAAAACGCTTGCCAAAAAGCTGGCTTAATGGGTGATAGACTCACTGCAGGGTTAAATGGGCTTATCGACAAACATAACCTTCCTTTCGTAGCTTTCAACCAAGGCTCAATTTGTCACCTTGAATCAGTTGGCACAATGCACTTTGCAATCGACTGGAGCAAACCATGGCAAATCCCTGGCGTTCTTAGCGCAACAAGCGAACGCAAAAAAGAGATGGAGCACATCGGTGCTGCTTACACAGCTGAGGGTCTTATCACTCTTGCTGGTTCTCGTCTTTACACTTCAGCTGCTTACACTGAAGAAATGATTGATGATTCACTTTCTCGTTTCGATAAAGTTTTCGCTCATGTTGAGGTTAAAAAGGACTAATTTGTTTAATAATTAAAGATATAAAAGGGCGAGCGTTTGTTTGCCCTTTTTATTGCATTAAGTATTTGAGGGTAAATAATATGGAGTCACCAAGAAGAAAACAAGTCCGATTGAGTGGATATGATTACAGACAAAATGGATATTATTTTATCACTATAAGAATTTACGATGGAACGAATAGGCTTGGAGATATTAATGATGCTGTATTTCAAGGTGATTTAAATCGACCTGATTTGATGGTTGAAAAATGGTTGCTTGAATTAAAAAACAAATATCCGTATGTTTATATAGATAAATATGTTATTATGCCTAATCATATTCATTTTATATTAGTTATAGATAGTGAAGAGATGATGCCAAGCAGTAAGAGTGCTTCGTTATCTCAGATAATTGGTTGGTTTAAAACCATGACAACAAATGAATATATCAGAGGTGTTAAAAATAAATTGTATAAACCTTTTGAAGTGAGATTTTGGCAAAGAGGTTATCATGAGCATATTATTTCAACACAAAAATCATATGAAGAAATATGGCGATATATTGATGAAAATCCATTGAAATGGGAATTAGATAAATATTATAATTGCGATTATTAAACAACATTGCAATAAAGGGAACAACGAGCGATTTGAATTTTATTGCCGTAGGGGCGACCCTATGTGGTCGCCCGTTTTTGTTTCGTGTTCACACGAAACAAAAACCACCCGTTAACAGAACACGCAAATAATTATGGCGATTATTTAATATAAAAAATAAATAACATTGCAATAATGGGAACAACGAGCGATTTTAATTTTATTGCCGTAGGGGCGACCCTATGTGGTCGCCCGTTTTTGTTTCGTGTTTACACGAAACAAAAACCACCCGTTAACAGAACACGCAAATAATTATGGTGATTATTCAATATAAAAAAATAAACAACATTGCAATAA